>VSOC01000193.1 GCA_009774615.1 Lachnospiraceae bacterium | reverse complement strand
CTGGCGGAATAGCTCAGCTGGCTAGAGCACGCGGTTCATACCCGCGGTGTCGTTGGTTCAAGTCCAATTTCCGCTATCATAAGAGTATCCATTGGAAGGTGGATGCTCTTTTTTTGTTTATTTTGGATTAAATTTAGGATTTATTTGTTATTTTTTCTTACTTCTTGTTAAATTGTGTAAGTTCTATATACATCTTCTTATCCCTGGTTTTGTTGGTTTTCTTCTTTTATGCAAATGGGACTTTTCTATCCTGCTCTGCTGTTTAGCTGCTTGCTTTCATTTGCTTACACTCTGCTTTCATTTTTGGGGGTACTCTCTTATTTTCTTAGAGTTTTAGAGGGAGTTTTGGGGCTGCTGTTGTTTCTTTTCCTGCAATAAGAATTTAAAATTGTTTACATGGCTTTATGGGATAAAAATTTCATAGGGCTGTTTTTTATTTGGAGATTAGGGGCAGGATTGAAGGCAAGATTAAGGGCAGAATTTTAGTCATGGGGTGGTCCAAAACGATTTTAAGGGGGTTTAAAAGGGATTTATGGGTGTGAGTGTAGGGGAATTAGGGGTATGGGGTTAAAATGGAACCACGGGGTTTCAATGAGTTGTAGGGGGTATTGGGGTTTAGGGATAGCTGGGTTTCTGGGGGATTTTTTGGATTTTAAGATATAGCAAATGCTCTAATCATACATAGAAATTTCTGGCTACTATCACTCTTTCCTTTTATACTTCACAGCGTTACAATGGCAGTCCATTAAAGAAGAAAGGAGGATGCTTTGTATGTACGAGGTTGTAAAAAATATGGGAATTGTGATTGTAATAGCGGTTTATTGTTTATGCTCCATGTTTGTTGTAAAGTGCATGAGAGATATTACAAGGGCAACGATTGAAAAAATCGGATACCTTGCAGCGTTAGCGGAAAAAGAAGAAAAAGACGAAAGGAAAGAATAAACCTATGATTAGCTTTAATCAGTTTGTGAAGTGCATGAGAAAAGAAATGGGAAAAAAGTTTCAGGGAAGGCTTACTATAAAGGTAGAAAAGGTAGAGAAAAATAATGGTGTTGTTATTACTTCTTTATCAGGAAAGAGAGAAGATAATAAGGAATGGCTTAGCGTTGGTTTAGATTCTTATTATGCCGCATATAAGGAGGGGATGGATTTGGAGCAGTTAGAGGCGGATATTTATGACTTGTTTAACACTTTTGAGAAACCAGGATACCCCTTGGGGGACTTGGAGGATTTTGATAAGGTAAAAGATAAGATTTTTTATAAGCTGGTAAACTATGATAAAAATTTAGATACATTAAAAGAAGTACCTCATATCCCCTACTTGGATTTAGCGGTTGTATTTTATGTGTTGATGGAAAGAAATGAAAAGGGGCAGTCTGTGTCTGTGATTACGCATGAGAGCAGGAAAAAATGGGGGAAGGATATTGAAAGTTTGTATGAACAGGCAAAGGAAAATACCCCCAGACTGTTTCCGGTTTCTTTATGCAGTATGGGACAGGTTATGGAAGAATTGATAAAAGAATCAAATGGAAAGGAATACATAGGTTTAGGTTTGGAAGATTTTATCAAATCTGAAAAATCCAGCCCCTTATTTGTGTTAAGTAATGAATGTGGGGTCTATGGTGCTACAGCTATGTTGTATCAGGACGTGTTGAAAAACTTTTCAGAAATGATGGAAAGTGACATTGTAATTTTGCCCTCTAGTGTACATGAAATTTTATTGCTTCCTTATACTATGGTGCATGATATGAACGAGGTAAAGGAAACGGTTGAGCATGTCAACAGGGTGGAAGTACCTTTGACGGATGTTTTGTCTAATCATGTTTATCTGTATGACCGTGAAAGAAATACTATCTCTATAATTTAAGGAATCATGGCATAGCTGGAAATCCTGTATAAATCGTACATTTCAGCTATGCCATTACCGGCGATTACACCACAGACAAGAAGAATCTCCAGCGTTATGATATAGGCATAGAAGTTAAGAAAAATAAAAATTAAAAAAGGAGAAAAAAGTTATGTGTATGAAATCATTAAGCGAGATTGCAAAGGAAGTTATCAGAGGTTACATGGAGAATGGGAACGAGTATGACAGGAAAGAACTGGTTGCGGCTATCAAGGAAGGGGCTGAACGCAAGGAAGAAATGACCGATGGTGTGATTGCTGGTGCAATCAAAATGCTGACTGCTTCTGGTGAGATTATGGTAGTTGCCAGAGGGAGATATAAGAAAGGGGTTGCTGGAAAAGACCAGAACATGCAGGAAAGAGTAACGGCTTTGTTCCACAGGTTTAAGGCTGATCTGGATAAGATGTGCATGGTAAACGCTCTTAGCTTAAAAGAAAATGATTTACAGTTTATCAGTAAGTTAAATGAAATCAGTAACAATCTGGAGGCTTCCATTTGGGAGTTGGAGGATTTTGGAAAGGAAAAGGAGGCTTCTGGTGCTGAAAAAGCACCAGAGGCAAAGAAAGAAGAAGTGGTACAGGTAGAAGCATTAGAGAAAGAGCCAGCAAGTGAGAAAAAGGGGTCTGGCTCTAAGAAAGAGAAAAAGGAAAAGGAAAAAGACAATAACACAACGGAGGCTGCTTAGGCGACCTCTGCATACCAAAAATACCAAAAATAAGGTTTTATCAAATACCAAAAATACCAAAAACAGGCAGAGTGTAAAAAGGCTGAATCTTGTCTTGGCTCCTCTGCTTGTTTACTTTATCATACCTGATTTTAAAAATGGGAAGTTTGGAGATGGTATATAGGAAGTGGGATTTTCAAAAACCGCCAAAAAAGGAAGTCATTTTAGCATGGAAAATCAGGGCATACATAAGACTATTTTTAATGAGTGCAAAGGGTGAAAAAATGGGGGTACAGAGGGCAGATTTTCAGCATGAGAAAAAAATAGGAAGTATGACGGGTTAATGAATAGGGGTTTGGAAAAGTGATTGACGTAAGCAAAAAATAGGGATACAGGACGGAAAAGAAAGATTGTCTAAATGGGAAGATTTTTCCAGTACATGGGGGATAACAAGGGAAGATATAGAAAAAGGGTTAAGATTGTTATATTGAATAAGCTTAAAGGGAAAATAGATAAAAAAGAGAAAAAATAGTTAAAATCCAGGTTGACTAAAGGTACACCTCCCCGGCACGAGGTTGTTATAAAGTGTTCTTTCTTTTTTTACGCTTTTTTTCTTTCTTAAAAGATGCTAAGGAAGAATGACACAGCTACTACATACTATATGCTGGATATCTTACGGCATTTAAAATGCAGGGTACTTCTATCAGGATATCTTAATCAAGGCTATGATTTATATTGTGAAATGCTGCTCCCTTACGGCTATCAATGCTATTTTGGCAAAGAATTAAAAAAGACATGCAGTAAAAAAGAAACAGGAAAGGAATTTTTATGGTGTAATTATGAATTGCCAAAGGGTGCACAGGTAAAGTTATATGAGTATAAATCTCCAATCATAAGGGTTGCTTAATACCAGCATAATGTACATAAGGGGAAGTGATTTTCCGTCACTTCCTCTACTGACACAGGGGGCTGTTTCTGTCATTAATATAGATAGGATGATAAAAACACATACCAAAAATACCATTTTTAAAGGAGGAAAAAATCATGGATGCAATGATAATGAATCAATTAGGGGAACATGGAAAGGCTTCTATTTATCCCACAGGAAGAAGAAACAAAAAAGGTGAGGCTGTTTATGGGATTTCCTTTTATTATAATGACATAAAGGGATGCAGGCAAAGAAAAGTGATTACTGGAAATAAGGAAGAACTGCTTCAAAAGAGAATTAATTTTTTAAATTCTATATACCTGCAAAAACTAGAAGCATTAAACATAGCCGAAACTACCACTGCTGCTAATCCTTCGGTTACTGCTTCTCTTTCTCCAGCCTGTACAGTAACCTTAAAAAGGGCAATTGAAGAATTTTTAATTCAATATGAACCAACGGTTTCACACTCAACCTTTTTAGGCGAAAAAACCAATACCAATAACATAACACGAATTATGGGTGATATGCTGATCAAGGATATTACTTTTGATGATTTCCAAAGCCTTGTCAATACTATCTCTCAAGGCAAAAATGGAAATCAGGCTGCACCAAAGACTGTACGAAATCACATCATTTCGTTTAAAAGAATCATGAAATATTGCAGGAAGAAAAAATGGATTTCTGCTGATGATTTGGAACTGATTACCAGCGATATAAAAATCCCTACATACATCACGGACAATGACCATGAGGAAGAAGTCAAGGAAGAAAAGGCATTATCCTGTGAAGAAGCCAAAAAAGTTTTAGAGAGTTTAAAAAAGAATACGCGCTATTATCTTGTTGCAAAAATTCTATTATTAACCGGCATGAGGCCACAGGAATTTTTTGCTTTAGAAAAATCGGATCTGGTAAAAAAAGAGGGCTATATCCATATTCGTCAAGCTCTTATCCGACAAAATACAAAAATAGGTAATAACAGGCTTTATGGTATCGGTACGACCAAAAATAAAGGTTCTCGTCGAAAAGTACCTGCAACACCCTTGTTATTCCATTATTTTGATGAACTGGAAAGCCTTATGATGAAAGATGGAAGCAGGAAAAAGTCAATTGCCATGGGAAATGAAACTATGGTAATCGTTGATAAAAATGGGAATATTATTGACGAACATGCTTTTGGTATCAACATGGTTCGCTACCTCCAAAGAAATGGGAACTGTAAGAAGTTTACTTTAGGTATGCCAAGGCATTTTTACCAAGACCAGCTGGATATTTTGGGAGCTAACATCAATGACGTAGAAAAGGCAGTTGGTCATGTGATTAACACAGTAAGCGAAAGGCATTATAAAGTGAATGAACAATATCTAAAACGATTGTTACCTTATGTTGAGGATTTAGGCGTTATGTTAGAAAATCCTGAAAAATGCTGTAAAAATGGTTTAGATTTTGATTGACTTTAGGTTTTTATCATGCTATGATGAACTTGTAAAAAGGGTGGCGATGTTGCTGCCACCCCTTGGGACAATCAACGGTTGCTTATGCAATCGTCAATCGACCCATCAGATGCGGCCAAGCTTGCTGATGGGTCTTTTTCTGTACGTCCCTTGTGTCGCTGTATGTAAGATTTACACTCTTTGGCTAATGTTACTATGCCTACCAAGATACTTACGATACGGCTCAGGATTTCGAGGAAAATCATCACCTCATCCTCCTTTCTCTGGTGTTTACACACCTGTGGCACAAGCCTAAATCTTCTAAGCTTGTCCCAAAGGTGTGTATCTTCCATTGAAGGAGTGCTCACCTGTCTGCTTCTGACTCTCTTATTATAACGGATTTTGTTGAAAAAAGGAAGGAGAAATTTACCAAAACTTTACTTTCTTATATTTAATTTCAGTAAGTTCTGCTTCAATTCAAGAATTTCTGCTTCAAAATATCTGTACTTTCGCTTCAGTTTCCATTACTTCTGCTTGCAATTTTAAGCTTTGCGCTTTCATAAAGGAAATGGCGTATAAGGGAAAATAAAGTTTTCTATAGGAAAAATGGGCGCTTCACATGCTCTGGCCTATCAGCTTCATACCCGCGGTGTCGTTGGTTCAAGTCCAATTTCCGCTATGAAGCAGAGTATTCATCGAAAGATGGGTACTCTT
>VSOC01000192.1 GCA_009774615.1 Lachnospiraceae bacterium | reverse complement strand
TTTATGAATATTTTATCAAGTAATAAAAAATTATTAAATCCATGTGGTGAAAATATTACTATTTTTCACGTGGAAGAAGGGGAGGAAATCAAAAAAGGAGATTTTGTCGTAGTTAATACCAGAACGTGGCTTGCATCTCGCCCCAAAAAGCAAAGCGGTTATTATTCCGTTGGGCGTGCAGTTGAAGTAATTACTTCCGAAGATGGAACAGATATTGTTATCTGTAAAGATGGTATTTATATAATGAAAAATTCTTGCAGGCATGAACACAAGATTATTAAAGATAATGTAGCCCGTGCTTGCTATTTTGAAAATGAGGATACGGTATCATTGGAAAATATTAATACAACAAGAGTAGGGGAAATTATTAGTGTTGCAGATGATGGAGTTCTTGTCAGAATAGATGTACATGAAGGGAGCGGGATGCAATGGTAATTACTTCACAAAGTTTCCAGGGAGTATATACTGGTTTCAGTATTCTTTATGATCAAGCTTATAATGAAAGCCCTGTTCAATATGAACGAATTGTAATGAAAGTTCCATCAGCGACAAGAGAAAGTACTTACGCATGGCTTGGGCAAATACCAAATATGAAGGAATGGATTGGCAGTAGGGAAGCACAAAATATTATTGCACATGATTATACAATTAAAAATAAAACATACGAATTAACCATTCAAATTCCGGTTAATGATATAGCTGATGATCAAATTGGTGTTTACTCTCCAGTTGTATCAGAAATGGGAATGTCTGCCAAAAAACATCCAGATTCTATTGTATTTGATTTATTGGGACACGGTTTTCAAGAGAAATGCTATGATAAAATGCCATTTTTTAGCGAAAAGCATCCATATAACAAAGGGCATGACACCTGGTCTAATATGGGAACAAAAAACTGAATGCAGCATCTTATGCCGAAGCCAGATGCAAAATGATGACCGTTATGGGGGATAATGGAAGGCCGCTGAATATTGTTCCTGATTTACTTGTTGTATCTCCGCAAAATGAAGCAGTTGCGAGAGAACTTCTCTTTGCCGATTTAATCGCTGGGAGTACTAACGTAAACAAGGCTACATGTGAACTTCTTGTTGTTCCTGAATTGAGTGCATACCCTGAACAATGGTATCTGCTATGTACGAAAAGATACATTAAGCCCCTTATCTTCCAGGAAAGAGAAAAACCTAAACTGGTATGTAAAAACAAAGATACAGATGATAATGTTTTCTTTGATGATCAGGTAATTTATGGAATTAAAGGGAGGTATAATGTCGGCTTTGGATTATGGCAGTTAGCTTATGGGAGTACTGGTAAGGATTCTGAAACCGTGGAATCAAAGCCGGAAAATAATGGTGAACTATGAGTACCTATATAAAAATATTATCATCTACAACCGAAATCGGAGAAGCACCTGAATATATTAGGGTGCTTCCCCTTGGTCATGTTTCATCAGAAAAAGGAAATTTTACTGTAGATGCCGAAAGTTTTCGTTCGATAAAAAATCATATACAACACAGAAATATTGATGTGGTTATTGATTATGAGCATCAAACATTAGCAAACGTTCAAGCTCCGGCCAGTGGATGGATAAAGGAACTTTCTCTAAAATCAGATGGAATTTATGCCAGGGTAGAATGGACTAAGCGAGGAAAAAGTTATGTACTTAATAAAGAGTATCGCTATCTTTCCCCAGTTGTAGAAATAAGAAAGGAAGATGGAAAGGTAACCAAATTACATTCGGTTGCTTTGACCAATGCCCCGGCAATTCATGGAATGACACCTATTATCAATTCAATTTATTCAAGACAAGACGAAAGAGAGGAGGAAGAACTTGATTTAGATACTAAGCATATTTTAAAGATGCTGAACGTTTCTGAAGATGATTTCAAACGATACAGGCGTGAGGAAAAAGAATGAAATTAGAGGATTATATTCCATATATATTGTATTCTGATATTCCTGAAGCCTATCAGCCTGTAGTGGATATGATAGGGATGGATTCTTTTTTGAAATTGTGCGAGCTTAGCGGAGGTACTACAATGTATGTTCCCATTGCTGATACAATAGTCCGAAAAACAAGAAACAGGATGATATCGCAGGAATATAATGGCTACAATGCTAAAATATTGTCAAAAAAATACGGAATTAGTGAAAAACAGATTAAAAACGTCGTAAAGGGCGAATAAGGGCATTTTAATAGGCAAGGCATATAAACTATAGCTGAAAGACTTTTACCCCCGTGCGCACGCGCGCACACGGGGGTAAATGAAGAATTATTATTGCTGTATGCCACTGGAAACGAGTTCACCAAAAGCGGCAAGCATTTTTTCCGGTAAATCACTTGAGGTCAGAGATTGTATGATGTCGGCCCCTTCTTGCAAGCCTATGTAGTAGCCAAGGACGGAAGCAGAACTAATGACTGCATAGAGGTTATCCTCAAAATCCATTCGCTGGCTTTCTTCTAAGTCCTTGATGCCTGGATGATGTTCTATATCGGTTATCGCTTCTTTAAGATAGAGGCTTTGGTCACTAAGCTTATCAAATTTATCGTAAAAATTTTCTCTTAAAGAATCAATCAATAATTTACTGAACATTTTGTACATTCTCCTTTTTGCTTTTATATTTTTGCTTCTATAATAAAAAACAGTTGTTTCCGGCTATGGAACGTTGTATAATCGGTATAGGGAGGGGCAACTCCCTATACCTCTTTTTATTGTTCACCATTCCTAAGCTGGTAAGCGGCCTGCAGGTGCTCAATATTAAGAGGTTCTTTTTCACTGTCCCGAAACTGCAAGGCAATGTTCAGAATCTTTACACAATTTCTAATGCCGCCACGCTGTAAAGCCAGTTCGTGGAGATACAGCAAGCTTTCCTTATTTAATGCATATGGGTTGAAAATAGATGCTATATCTTCCAGTGACGGCTCTTTTATGTGTCTGCGAATCCCGATCCGGCTGTAGAGCTGTGCGAAGTGGGCTTGTCCCCTGCCATGCATCCGGTCATACACTGTCGGATTACCACACAGGACAACACCGGATTCTGTCACATCATTGATAGCCCGAAGGTTTTCTAATGCCCGGATCGATAAATGCTGTGCTTCATCTATAATGATTAGCCTGGGGGTAGATGTCAGGTAATCGGTGATCGCATCCACAAGAACCCTGTCTGTTCCGCGCTGTAACTTTCCGATGCAGGAAAGAACTTTTTCACAAACCCCCTTTACTGATTTGTCGCAATCCTTCAATTCTATGTAAATTACATCTGGGTGCATCTTTATATACTGTTTTAAAGAAACGGTTTTCCCAAGCCCCGCGTCCCCATAGATTAATGATATATCGCCGGCGGCTTCCGCAAAAGAAACCGCCATGATAACATCATCAAGCGTTTGTGTATGTGCTATTTCTATTTTTTTCATATAATCCCTTTCTATGCCTGTTTTTCATAAGCTCTGTCAAGCATTTTCTTTTTGAATTTGTCTGCGAGTTCTTTCTGGCGTTCAGTTACAGCGTTCTTTTTTGCTTTGTTCTGATTAAGAATATCTTCATAATTCCGTTCTATATCAGACATGGATATACGCCGGGCATTTTCTTCCATCTTATCATTTCTGACAATCTCAACGGTTTTAGGGTTTGCTATCTCTGCCCGTTCCATACTTTCAGCCTGCTGTTCCAGCCTTTTTCCGATGGCTTCGGCACTTCGTACTACATTATCAGCAGTATAGGCGTTTAAAGCTTTCTGCCTGGCTATTTTCTTGCGTTCGTTCTCCCTCTGGTAATCTTCAGCAGTTAAATTCCAGCCCTGTTTTTTGATTTCTTCAGCTATAAATAAGAAGTTTTCATTTATATCAAAAACATAAAGAATTTCTGGTTTTGTAGGGTCATATCTTGCTGTGACCTTTTTACCAATGTAACTAATGCAGTCGCTATGATAAAAATGCGTCCCTTCAAAGGTAATACCATTTCTCTGTACAATACGCGAACCTTTTACACGCATTAGGCTGAAATACAATACTTCCTTAGTTGCTCTGCGAATCGTAAAGGGAATATCTGCATATACCTGATTAGGACTTTTTCCATACATTGCATCACCAGAATGACTTTTTTCATTATAAATCTCATACACATACTGGTTATGCTGCCGTATAAATTCCTCTAAGGTAATAACATCCATAATATCCAGATCCTTTAAGTCCTCTGGACGTTTCTTAGCATTGCTTCCTGCATAGGATGCATATTTCTTCCCCAACTCTTCCTCAAACGTATTGAATACCCGTTCAATCGGTTTGGCTTTGGCATTGTAAGGAATCGCATAGGTAACATCTATTTGCAGGTTAGAAGCAAGACTACTAAAAATCTTCTTCTCATCCTCTTCAGAAACAATATAGTGTCCTTCGGGGTAAAACATATCACGGGCTTTGTAATCTTTTCCATTATCCAGCCTTACACCATCGGGAATCCCGAAATGCTCAACACCCAGTCCAAAACTGCAAAGAACCACATCCGAGTTAGGGCTTTCCGTTCGGATAATACTTGACATGATTTTCCGTGTCCTCATATCCATCCAATAGCTCCCCCAGGGCCGTTCTAACTTCCAGCCGCCTTTATTGTCGGGAACTCTAACGAATATATCCCATAAATGATGATCAGAAACCCACCATTCATTTGGCTTAAGTTCAGAGTAATCTCGTTCAATATAGGGCATATATTTATCTTCAAAAGCTTTTTTCCCTTCTCTGGCACGAATAACAAGTGCTTCATCCATGTTATTTACGAAAAGGCGGAATGCCTTAATTCCGGGTATCAGATCCCCGTTTAGATTTGCTTTCATTTGTGTTTCCCTGAAACATGATTCCAAGGATGGCTTAGTTTGTTGAAGATAAAGGGATGTAAAAATCTTTTGATACTTTATTGGTATGGAACTTTGTCCCCGATTGTAACCGCCTCGCTTATCTGCCAGCTTTTCAACCTTACCTGTCTTTGATTTCTTCATCCAGTCATACAATGACTTAGTGGTAATCTGGAATGTAGGGTGTTCAGTATTCCAATTCTCAACAAAATCCTTCATGATTTTTGTTTTTCTGGTTATTCCTTTTTTGGTCATAGATCGAGTGTATTTCCGGTATTCAGTAACTGCAAGTGCCCTTAGTTCGCCCTTTTCACGCTGGGCTTTTGTATAGGTGTAATCCATATTGAAAACGGTTAGACTTTCACCTTGTTCATTGCGATAGGCTTTCTGCGCCTGCTCTGGAAGAGATTCCAGAAGAATTTCCATTTTTCTGCCGCCCTGACCTGTAGAAGATGGAATGTAACGGCTTTGATATTCTTTATTGCGTGCCTTTTTTCTGACTGTACTTTCTTCATAGCCTAATAGTTCAGCAGCACTCTTTATTGACAACCATACCATGTTGTAACACCACCTTTGACAAATTAAGAATTGGTATCAACAATTTTGTCAATACTTACTGAAAGAACCTTTGAAATTTTTAACAGTAATTGTACTGAAGGATATGCTTTTCCGGTAATGATTTGGTTTATGTGCCCTTTAGTAACGCCGCATTGTTGAGCTAACCAAACTTGAGTTTTTCTCTGTTCATATAGCAACTCACTTATATTTTTTCCTATCATTAATAATCTCCTTTCTTAAAATTGATTTACTTGCATATTTAACTAAGTTGAATTATACTATACTTAGTCCGATATAATCATTATATATCAAC
>VSOC01000191.1 GCA_009774615.1 Lachnospiraceae bacterium | reverse complement strand
AAGAAAACTACAATACCCTCATCAAACAAGCGGTTCGGGCAGTGCTGAAACCCAAAGGGATGTTCCAGAAAGGTTCTAGCCGGATATGGATAGATGATAATGGTTGGTTCTTCACAGTTGTGGAATTTCAGGGCAGTTGGTGCGACCGAGGGAGTTATCTGAATATAGGAATGCAACATCTATGGAACGAGTGGGAATATTTGTTTACCGTATGTGGCACACGGGAAGCCAGAGAGGGGACATGGGTCGGATATAAAGGAAACGTAGAAATTTTCTTGCAAGAGATTACTTCTTTAGCGGAAACTGCACTGGAACGAATTTTAGAGTATCGGGCACTTGCAGACCCAGAAACAGCTAAGACTATACCTCTTATAAGCAGTGTAATTGCGCCCTTTTGGCCTGCGTGGAATCAGTTTATGACTGCCGCACTAGCAGGGGACATTCCTTTGTGCCTTGAACTTGAGCCAAAAGTCCGTCGGGCACTGGAGCGTGTCCCAATAGATGGGGCAGAAGAAATGTTGACACAAATTTTGTCCCTTTTGGATGAGCCTCAAAAAATTCATGCATATATTGTGAACAAGATTATTGCGCAACGAGCGTATTGGCGGAGTAAGCCTGGATTGAAACGTTTATCAGTTCATCCAGAATATGGTTAATATTTCCATGATAACTCTGTACCATAACTTCCAGCCTATCATGCAGATAAAAAACTAAAATAGGGCGGCGGTAATAGGCATTGACTATCCCCGCCGTCCTATCTGTTATCGCTCCATATCCTGCGCCCTGCGGGGCTGTTTTCCCCGCCTGTGCCTTGCGGGACACGTTTCTGCTGTTTCTTCGTCCGGTCGGTCTGCTGTACGTCAAGGCTCTTTTTCACTAAGGCTTCAAAATCCGCCCTGTTGCTGATGGAGTATTCCGCGATTTTTTTCAGCACCTCCGCAACGGTCTGCATGAGTAAATCCGCGTCCATGATGTGCGGAGAATGGCACTTCTGGTTTCTGGCTTTTCCCTTGTGGTACGCACTGCAATAGGCAATGTGCCGCTTGCCGCCATTCCTGTAATCTATCCGTATGTGCATTTTTGCGCCGCAATCCTTACAGTGCTGGATTTTTAACTTGCTACTTGACATCCCATTAAAAGCTATGTTAAGATAACTGTAATGCTTCAATTTTTGACTTATTATGCTAACCTAAAACTTATGTGAACTTTTCTGAACAATACTGCTGTGCTATTGTTTACTTTTCGTCACATCCGCCGAACTGCGCGGGTGTGTTTTTTTTGGAAAGTTTTTGTAAGATGGTCAAAAAATTTGAATTTTGTGTGTAAAGATAGGAAGAAGCTGCTGATATCAAAACAAATAGCAGATGATATAAAGCAGTTCTTTTATGAGATATCCCAACCATTTTAAAAAACATTTCTGGAAGGAGCATACGTTCTGGACAGACGGGTATTTTGCCTGTACCAAATATTGATAAAGGAAAGGAGTTTTTTCTATGAAAAATGATTTTATGCGGGAAAAGCCTGTGCTTTCTCTTGTCCTGTCGATGTCTTTGCCGATGACGCTGTCCATGCTGGTGAATTCTCTTTACAATATTGTTGACAGCTATTTTGTTGCCCGTATCAGTGAAGCTGCGATGACGGCGCTTTCCCTTGTCTATCCGCTTCAGATTTTAACGACAGCGGTTGGCGTCGGGCTGGGTATCGGGCTGAATGCTACGGCTTCCTATTACCTGGGGGCAAAACAGAATGATGAAGCGAACCGTACAGCCTCGGCCGGGGTGATTTTAAGTATTATCCATGGAATTTTACTGACGGTTTTTTGCCTTCTGGCAGTTCCGCATTTTCTGCGCCTGTTTACGCAGGATGAATGCATTATTCAACATGGGATGACCTATTCTTTGATTGTATTTGCCTTTTGTGTACCGCACAGTTTAGGGATTGCTTTCGAGAAAATATTCCAGGCGGAAGGGCAGATGGTGATTTCCATGATCAGTATGCTGGGCGGCTGTATTGCCAATATTATTCTAGATCCCATCCTGATCTTTGGTACGCCGTTTATCCCCGCGATGGGAATTACAGGGGCTGCCGTGGCGACGGGTATTGGACAAACCCTGCCGATTTTGATTTATTTGTTTTTTTACCGGACGAAACCTCTGCCGATTAAGCTTGTCTTTCGACGAAATACTCTGGATCGAAGATTGTGTAAGAGAATTTATTCTATCAGTGTACCGGCAGCGATTACTATAGCCCTTCCTTCGGTGCTAATTACGGTACTGAATGGGATTCTTGTTGCGTTTTCCCAGTCCTATGTTTTGATTCTGGGGATTTATTATAAGCTGCAGACCTTTATCTATCTGACGACAAGCGGTATTGTCCAGGGAATCCGTCCGATTATCGGCTATAATTACGGAGCGAAGGAGTATGCACGGGTTCGTGCGATTTTTGCAACGGCATTAAAATTAACGTTGGGGGTAATGACGATTGGTACGATGATCTGTCTTTTCTTTTCGGATGCATTAATTGGATTATTTACGACAACTCCAGATACGATTAAAGCCGGAGGAGAGGCACTGCGGATAATCAGCTGCGGTTTTATCGTTTCTGCGGTTTCCGTAACCATCAGCGGTACTTTGGAAGGCCTTGGACAGGGGATGGATTCTTTAAAGATTTCTCTGCTGCGCTATATCATAACAATTATTCCGCTGTCCCTCCTTTTAAGCAGGATATTTGGGCCGGTTGGCGTGTGGTATTCTTTTGGGCTTTCCGAAGCAGTAACATCCTTAGCAGCAGTATGGATTTATCACAGGGTAAAGCTTCGCACATTTTCTGCAGGATACCAGGGGTAAAAGGCCGAAAATTCGACGAAATCATCTGTTCATGCATAAGAAAAGAAAAAACGCGGATACTAACGCAAAAGAGATTTTATGCGGAAAGGATGAATATTGTATGCAAAAAGGGAAAGCAAGTATTGCTTTTGACCATCCGCCTTTGATTTGCGGGGCGGCTTCGGTTGCGGGGAGCAAGGAAGGTGAAGGACCATTAGGGCAGCTATTTGATCTTGTAGAGCAGGACGATCGTCTGGGCAAGAAAAACTGGGAAGAGGCGGAGAGTGAGCTTCAGAAAAAAGCAGCGAAACTGGCGATAGAAAAGGCCGGGCGAAAGAAAGAGGAGATCCGCTATCTGTTTGCCGGGGATTTGCTGGGGCAGTTGATTGCAACCTCATTTGGCTTAATGGAACTGGAAATTCCGCTGTTTGGGCTTTATGGGGCATGTTCGACCATGGGGGAAGCCCTGTCCCTGGGGGCAATGGCTGTTGATGCAGGCTATGCGGACCGCTGCCTGGCATTGGCATCCAGCCATTTTGCCACGGCAGAAAAACAGTTTCGTTTTCCTCTGGGCTACGGAAACCAGCGTCCGTATTCGTCTACTTGGACAGCTACGGGCTGTGGAGCTGTGGTTTTAGAGAGCAGCAGGGAAAAGGAAGAGAAAGACTGTTCTTTTACACAGGTAAAGATTTCAGGAATAACCACCGGAAAGATCGTTGATTTTGGTCTGAAGGACTCCATGAACATGGGAGCAGCCATGGCCCCTGCGGCGTTTCACACGATTTTACAGAATTTTGAAGATTTTGAGCGGGATGAAAAAGCCTATGACCAGATTATTACCGGGGATCTGGGAAAGGTGGGGCAGACGATTCTCTGGGATTTTATGGCAAAGAAGGGCTATGATCTTTCGCAGGTACACATGGACTGCGGGATTGAACTCTATGACAGCAAGACGCAGGATACCCATGCCGGGGGAAGCGGGTGCGGCTGTTCTGCGATTGTCCTGTGTTCCTATATTCTGCCCAAAATGCAGGACGGAACATGGAAGCGGGTACTGTTCGTTCCCACAGGAGCGCTGCTTTCTACGGTAAGCTATAATGAAGGTCAGAGCGTCCCGGGAATCGCTCATGCGGTCGTTATCGAACGGGTAAACGGTTAGAGAGGAGAATAGAGTATGGATTATGTGAAAGCATTTATTATCGGCGGTCTGATCTGTGCGCTGGTTCAGATTCTGCTGGATAAAACAAAACTGATGCCGGGCAGGGTTATGGTTTTACTGGTGGTGTCCGGCTGTATTCTGGGCGCTGTCGGCGTATATCAGCCGTTTTTAGACTGGGCTGGTGCCGGTGCGGCTGTACCTCTTCTTGGTTTTGGAAATACTCTTTGGAAGGGCGTCGCGGAAGGTGTGGGTAAGGACGGATTTCTGGGGATTTTTAAAGGCGGATTGACGGCAAGCTCTGCCGGCATTGCTGCGGCATTGGTTTTTGGTTATGTCGGCTCCCTGGTGTTTAAGCCGAAGATGAAAGGATAGAAAGGATAATCGTCCGGACAGAATGCTGTTGATGAGCAGTCCTGTCCGGGCGGTTTTATGTTTATCTAATTATCTCCAGAACCTCTTTTGGCAGTTGGGGGAAGGGGATAACCGGGGGCTGGAAAGAATTGTGCGGGCCAATAATTTTTTCCATCCATACCATATTGTACCAGCGGTTAAATTTATAGCCGCACTGATGAAACTCGCCCACCATCCGGTAGCCAAGATGTGCATGAAACTGTACACTGTTTTTGGTCAGATATTCGTCTTCAATTTCGGGATAGCCGATACAGGCGTTAAGGTTAAGAATATTCTGTGCCCTGGAAATTTCTTCCAGGATTTTATAAAGTCTTTTGCCCAAACCCATCTTTTTGCAGTCTTCACGGATATAAATGGTCGTTTCCGCTGCCCATGCATAGGCTGCCCGCCCGACGAACGGGCCTGTGTAGGCATAACCAAGGATTTCTCCCTGAACTTCGGCAACTAGATACGGGTATTTTTTCAAAGTCTTTTTTATTCTTTCGGTAAATTCTTCCAGACTGGGAACTTCATATTCAAAGGTAATTACGGTATTGCGCACATAAGGGGCATAAATGGACAGGATTTTAGCAGCATCGTCAGGGGAAGCAATACGGACAGAAATATTTTCTTTTTTCATAGGTAAATGGTTCCTTTCTTAAATTCTTGTCTATGCAGGTCTGCGTACTTTTTTATCTTTGTTTTTTATCTTAACACAGTCCAAAGAAAAAGAAAAGTGCGCAAATGCACCAGGCATTTACACACTCTTCGTTACTGTTTACATGTTCACAGCAATGGGCAAAAATGCATAAAAATTGCGGTTAATTCTTTTCTCCTTCTTCTACAATTTCCTCAAGCACCCGAATTAAATCATGAATGGTGCGCACCTGAACATCCCTGGAGAGGATTTGGCTTTTCAGGCCTTCGGAAAGTTCGTTGAATTTGGGCTGAACTTCGGAAGAAATATAAGACATCATTATCACCTCAGTAACAGCATAACCCAAGCCCGGCTTTTTTATGCCGAACTTTCACGAAGATGTAATGGATAATTTAACCGGTCAAGAAAACTTTCCGTTTTTAAGCAGTAAAGACAAAACTCCCTGTGTCTAAGCTGTATAGGTAAAGCTTCCGTGAAGAAAAAGACCTGTTTTTAAGCCGCATAGAATTTAAAATGGCCAGGGATTTTTCCCCGGTTTTTTCGGGCGCGGACGAGAAGACCCGGGATTATGCGGTGGTCTGGGCGGCGGCCCCGGAGGGATTGGCGGTCGTGGGCCTGGGCCGGGTGGAAAGGGCGGGCGTGGGCCTGGACCGGGCGGATAGGGTGGTCGTGGGCCTGGGCCGGGCGGATAGGGGGGTCG
>VSOC01000190.1 GCA_009774615.1 Lachnospiraceae bacterium | reverse complement strand
ACATTCACCGCCCGGGGGCTGCCGCAGGCGAACCGGCAGCGGTAAAGAAAGCTATTGTGAAAATTAAGGAAGCTTTATTATAATCCATTATCCCCCGGCAATTAAACGAAGTCAAAAACAGCCGCATCAGAGCAAATCCGCTCATGGATTTTCTGCTGCGGCTGTTTTTTCACCTTCCCCGGGTTGCATTTTATCAGGGAAAAATTTATACTTGATTTTAGAAAAGTTCAAACTTTCATTCCATACAAAACCAAAATTTCAAACCAAAAGAAGTCATTTACAAAGAAAGGAACTTCACCAATGAGAGAAATCACTGTAGAACAGCTCACCCAGGTCATTGAACGTCTGTGCATTGATGCCTGCCAGTTTTTGCCCAAAGATGTAAAAGAGGCGATTGCATGGTGCCGGGCATGTGAAGACTGGGCGATTGCACGCGGGATTTTGGATGATATTATCGAAAACTACCGCCTTGCCGAGGAAAAGAAGATGCCCATCTGCCAGGATACCGGAATGGCCTGTGTGTTTTTAGAAATCGGACAGGACGTCCACTTCACCGGCGGAAATTTAACCGAAGCCGTGAATGAAGGCGTGCGCCGCGGCTATGCAAACGGCTACCTGCGAAAGTCCGTAGTTAAAGATCCTGTCCGCCGGGGAAATACCGGGGACAATACACCGGCAATGCTCTACACCGAAATCGTCCCCGGCGACCAGGTAAAAATCACCGTTGCGCCCAAGGGCTTCGGCAGTGAAAATATGAGTGCCGTCCGCATGTTTAAACCCTCGGCGGGAATCGAGGGAATCAAGGAATTTATCCTGGAAACGGTGGAAGCTGCAGGACCCAATCCCTGCCCGCCCATCGTTATCGGCGTGGGCATCGGGGGAACCTTTGATAAAGCGGCCCTGCTGGCAAAGAAGGCCCTGCTCCGGGATTTGGGAAGTCATCACCCCGACCCGTACTATGCCAAGCTGGAAAAAGAAATGCTGGAAAAAGTAAATGCCCTGGGCATCGGGCCGCAGGGGTTCGGGGGCAGAACAACGGCAATCGGGCTGAACATCGAAACCATGCCCACCCATATTGCCGGAATGCCCTGTGCCATTAATATTAACTGCCATGTTACAAGACATAAAACGGAGGTGATTTAAGATGAAACGAAAAATACAGCTCCCCTTAACCAGAGAACTGGCAAAAACCCTCCGCGCCGGGGACGAAGTTTTATTAAGCGGAACCATCTATACTTCCCGTGACGCTGGGCATAAAAGGATGTGTGAAACGCTTGCCCGTGGAGAATCCCTTCCCTTTGACCCGGAAAATGCAACCATCTACTACGTCGGTCCCACTCCCGCAAAACCCGGACAGGTTATCGGTTCGGCAGGCCCGACCACCAGCGGAAGGATGGATGCCTACGCCCCAACCCTGATGGCAGTCGGCGCAAGAGGGATGATCGGAAAGGGTGCCCGTCTGCCGGAGGTTATTGAAGCCATGAAAACCTATGACGGCGTATACTTCGGCGCTGTCGGAGGCGCAGGCGCTTTGTTAGCCAAATCCATCACAGCGTCGGAACTGATAGCCTACGAAGATCTGGGCGCAGAAGCCCTGCGGAAACTGACCGTGGTGGATATGCCTTTAGTTGTCATTATCGACAGCCAGGGCAATAACCTGTATGTGCAGGGACAAAAAGATTATCTGGAATACCGCAGCCGTCAGTCCTGATCCCATCCTGTACTGCCCTTCCATCCTGCTTTCCTTGCGTCCCTGTCAAAAAGATTTGCGCTATCGGTTACTGTTTACACGTTCTCAGCGGCAGATCAGCCGATTCCGCCCAACAAAGCCCCCGCAATCAGGGCGATAACGGCAAAGCTGCAGTACACATATTTTGACAGCGGATAAAACCACTGCCCGATGGGTTTTTTCGCCCCCTGGTTGACTGCCGCAAGCACATAGTCTTTTCCGGCAACCCAGAAAAAGACAAAAGCGGCGAAAAAGGCACCCAAAGGGCAGATGTAAATGCAAATACCGTCCATCCACTGAGAAGTGATGGGCTGGATAAGAACTGCCGCGATGCAGCCAAACACCAGCACTACAGCTACAGCGGTAAACCGCTCGATGCCGAATTTCTCCTGAAGCATGGCGGCGGGAGCCTCATACATATTGATCACGGAGGAAACACCGGCAAAAAGTACGCAGATATAGAAAATCATGCCGATTATCCGTCCGCCGGGCATGGCGTTCATCACATTGACCAGGTAAATAAACATTAAACCGGGACCGCTGCTGACTTCGCTCATGGCTATCCCGCTGGCGGCAATGGCAGGAACGATAACAAAGGCAGCCAGAAGCGAGGCCAGCGTATCAAAAAAAGCCACACGGCGGGCAGAGGACGGGATATCCTCGTCGCGGGAAAGGTAGGAACCATAGATAACTGAGCCATTGCCCGCAACTGACAGGGAAAAGAACGCCTGCCCAAAAGCAAAAATCCAAACCTCCGGGTCTGCCAGCCCTTCCGGCTTCAAGGTAAGGATGAAACGATATCCCTCACGGGAACCGGGAATCATAAAAATATAGACACCCAGCATTAAAAACAGGATGAACAAGGCAGGCATCATCACCTTATTCGCCCGTTCAATCCCTCTTGCCACACCAAGGCCCATAATCACCAGTGTTGCCAGAAGCGTAATCACTATCCAGGGTGCATTGTGAACGGAAATATAGCCGAAGGTATTTCCGATTTCTTCCATATCTGTCCCCATGGCGAACATGCCTCCAGAAACAGCCATCAGCGTATAGTTAAAAATCCAGCTTAACACCACACTGTAGCCTATCGCCAGCCCCATCGACCCGAAAAGAGGAATCCAGCCAATCCTCTCGCCGGTTTTCCTGCCTCTTCCTCCTGCTTCGGTACATTGCCCAAACGCACCGACAGGTCCCGCCTGCGCCGCCCTTCCCAGGGCAAATTCGCCGATAATCCCGGTAGACCCTACCAGTGCGACAAAAATAAGATAGGGGACAAGAAACGTCATCCCCCCGTATTTTGTGACAAGAATAGGAAACCTCCAGATATTCCCCATCCCCACTGCCGATCCGATACAGGCAAGAATAAACCCCCATTTATGCCGAAAGCCATCCCTCTGCACGGTCTGCTTAACTGTCTGCTTGTTGGAAACTTCCATTTGCTTTTTCTCCGTTCTCTGTGTAATATAATCGTCTGTGCCCTTATCTATATTGTCTTTGATAAGCAGGCAAAACTATCCTTTATTATAACCTGCGGAGTGAAAAAGTAAAGCAAAAAAACACCGAGGGAATAAAAAACCTCAATACTCCCTCAGTGCCTGCACTGCTTTTTTCACCTGTTCCATTGTGTTAAAATGCGAAAAACTAAAGCGGACAGCCCCCTGTTTTCGGGTTCCTAATGCCCCGTGCATCAACGGCGCGCAATGACCGCCGGAACGGGTATCTATCCCCCATTCCTCTGCCAGCCAGTCACTGACCTCCCCAGAATCCTCATCCATCAAATTCAGCGTCACCATCGGCGCACGGACACATCCTCTGCCCAAAAAACAGTTCTCTTTTGGACGCTCACAGCCGCAGCTATTTACACTCCTCTGACCATGTTCATCATTCCGGTTATCCTCATAGCTTCGATAATCTCCATAAAAGCAAATCCCCGGAACCTCCTTTGCCTCCTGATAAAAAGCTTTAGCCAATGCATCTTCCTTCTGAAAAACCGCTTCTGTCCCACCATGTTCTTTGATCCACAAAAGGGCAGCCCGAAGCCCTGCAATCCCATGCCCGTTCAGCGTTCCCGCTTCCAGCGCCGTGGGCATCTGCTGCGGATGATATTTAGAATAGGTCAAAATCCCGCTGCCGCCGGTAAGCAATGGTTCCAGGACAATCCCTTTGCGAAGACAGATCCCGCCCGTCCCCTGCGGACCCATCAGCCCTTTATGGCCGGTAAAGCAGAGAATATCAATAAAATCCTCTTTCATCGAAATGGGAAGTACACCCGCCGTCTGCGAGGCATCCACGATAAATACAGTTCCCGCCTCCCGGCAAGCCCTTCCAATCCTTCGGATATCCAAAACATTTCCCGTCAAATTCGAGGCATGGGTACAGACCACCGCCTTGACGCCCGAACGAATTTCCGCAAAAAGCTTGTCCATATCCAAAAGCCCCATCTGCTGTATATCCTGTTGCTGCCCTTCCTGGCCCCTCTCTTCCTGCTGCCCTTTATCTCTCCGCTGCCCTTCCTGCCCCATCTCTTCCTGCTGCCCTTTATCTCTCCGCTGCCCGTCGCCGCACTCTTCTTTTTTCAATTCCCCATTCAGGCATCCGACACGCACGACTTCCACGCCCAGCGCTTCCAGCTGATAAAGCGGCCGCAGTACACTGTTGTGTTCCATCACCGTAGTAACCACTTTATCCCCCGGCTTTAATAATCCTTTCAGTGCCATATTCAAGCTTTCGGTAGAATTTGCCGTAAACGCCGTCTGTTCCGCTCCATATCCGTCAAAAAATTCATTCACCAGCTGCCTTGCCCCGGCAATAATTCTGGCACCGGCAAGCGCGGTTTCATGCGTTCCCCGGGAAGAATTTCCCATAGCATCCATTGCCCCGACAACCGCCTCGGCTACCTGGCGCGGACGGTAATAGCTGGTTGCCGCGCTGTCAAAATATATCCTTTCCATAATATTTATTTCTCTTTTCTAGTATTTCTCTTTTCTAATATTTGTTTTTATTTTCCAAATTTTTACTTCTTTTTCCAAGCTTTATTTATCCTGTCTTTACTTATCCTGTCTTTACTCCTCTGGTGTACAGACATTTCCCCGTTTTACCTGCCCTGCTTCTCCTCCAGATATAAAAGTCCCTCCAGCACCGCTCCTGCGATACATCTTGCCTTATCGGAAATGGTAAAGCAATTTTCAAACTCCCCTTCCCTCGGGTCAATATCGGCGATTTTTAATCCTTCTTCCACCGGATAACCCGACCTGATCATGCCGCGAACCAGACCATCCAGAGAAGCAAAAACCTCCACTTCTCCGTGTCCGGTCACAACCACGGCTATGACCTGTCCCTTCTTTACCTTATCCCCAATCCTGCACCTTGTCGTCAAAATCCCCCTGGCTGGAGAATGAATCACCCGCTCTTTTCCAAAACCGCCGATTATCCCGGGAACCCCGGTATTGGCAAGCGCACATCCGCTGCCGATAATTCGCCCAAGATTGTGGCCGCGCATGGTTTCAATTACCAGATCCACATCTTTTCCTGCACAGAATCCCGGCCCCAGACCTATCGTTTTCTCTGCCATCCCCCGGTTGGTTCCCAGATTCTTCTTGGCAAGAATCCCGTCCACCAGTGCCCACGGCTTAACCTGCTTTAACACCTCTGCCTCCGGGTCCACCAAAAGCGCCACATCTCCCCCTGCCAGAATCGCTTTCGCTTCCTCAGCATCCTTTGCCCGGATACAGTTCACCCCTTCGACCTCGCTGCTCCCGTCATACACGGCCTCGGAAAATGCCACCTGGCGGCGGATCGCCGAGGGAAACCCCGTTTCCAGAATCAGCACCGGATAACCGCACCGATGAAGCTTGTGAATCGTCCCTGTAGCGATATCCCCGCCGCCCCGGACAATAATGAACTGTTCTTTTCTTCCTGCCATGTTTCACCCTCCATTCATCTTATGCCCTTATATTCTCCTCCCCACCGGCGGGGGCGTGGCCGCGGCCGGGGGTAGGGCGCGCACGCGGC
>VSOC01000019.1 GCA_009774615.1 Lachnospiraceae bacterium | reverse complement strand
CCGCCGACACGTAAGCCAAGAAATCAGACTGCTACCAATGCTTAAATTGTAAGGTTATTTAAATCGAGTTATACTAGAAAGAAAATCTTCAACATAAATGCAGGAAAATGCAACCTACAAATCTGCCCTTCAAAATAAAAACCAGTTTATTCAGGCCGGTCATCTGCGCATGGATTTGCTTTTGCAGAAATTTGTAACGCATTTTGATGATGTCTATGGGGATCGAAAACAGCAATTTGTTGGAGAAGACGGGAGGCGCTATTTTCTTCTTTATTTAAAGCCGATACTGAATGGAAGCGGGAATTACTATATCGAAACAAGAACCCGCAACCTGGAACGAACGGATGTCATTATTGATTATCAGGGAGAACAATTTGTCATTGAAATAAAAATATGGCGGGGAAATGCCTACCACACCCGGGGCGAAAAACAGTTGACCGAATATCTGAATCACTATCATCTGGACAAAGGCTATATGCTCAGCTTTGATTTTAATCAGAAGAAAACAATTGGCGTAAAAGAAATCCGGCTGGGTGACAAAATCCTGATCGAAGCCGTCTGTTCGTTTCTAAACGATAAAAATAGCCAAAACCATGCAACGACAAAAATAAACAAAACCATGCAACAACAAAAATAAACAAAACCATGCACAGAAAAAAGAGTCCGGAACCCTGAACCGTCCGAACTCTTTTTTATTCCTGTTCTTATTCCTCATACCACTGTTCCATCTTCTCATTCGCCCAAACCACCCGATTACGGCCCATGCGCTTGGCGTCGTAGAGCATGGTGTCGGCGATTTTCAGATAAACCTCATATGAATTTTCTTTCTGTGGAATCAATGTAACGCCTCCGGCGCTGATCGTTACCCATTTTGCCGTCGCAGGATCGTGCGGGATATGGCATTCCTCCACCGACTTGCGGATTTTCTTCAGATATTCATAAGCCTGTTCTGCCATACCGCCCATAAAGAAGGCTACAAATTCCTCTCCCCCATAGCGGGCCACAAAGTCCGTGCTGCGCTGCAAATGGGACGAAATCACCTTGGCAACCGTAGCAATAACCTTATCTCCGGCAGGATGTCCAAAGGTATCGTTATAGGATTTAAAGTAATCGATATCGAACATACAGATAGAAAACGGAACTTTAAGGCGTGTGGCCTCGTTCCATTTAATAATACTGAAAATATCGTGCTGTCTGCGGTTGGCAATCCCGGTCAGCTGATCCGTCATAGACTGGTATTCTATCTGCTTGCGGTAGCGGTACAGCTTAATATGCGTATTCACCCTGGCTTTTACGATTAAGGGATGAAACGGCTTGGATATGTAGTCAACTGCACCCAGGGTAAGTCCCAGCTGCTCATGTTCGATATCGGAAAGGCTGGTAATCAATATCACAGGAATACTCTGGGTTACAATTTCTTCCTGCAGTTTTTTCAGCAGCGTAAAGCCATCCATCCCCGGCATAACCACGTCCAGAAGAACCAGGGTAAATTTCCCTGAACTTGCGTGAGAAAGCCCTTCTGTCGCTGTCTGTGCAACCGTAACATCATAATCCATATCCAAGATTGACTTTAACTGGGCTGCCTGTGTGGGACTATCATCAACAATCAATATTTTTTCCATGTCTATGCTCCTCTTCCTGAATTATTTTATCAGGCAATCCTCTGCTGCCTGTTCTTTCTTCCATGATACTAAGCCAAAATATGGAAAAACCAGGAACCGCCTGCATGGATAAACATTACCCTACAGAGCTTAAGTCCTGTTTTTGTTAAATTTATTATAACATGGCAGGCAGGATAAAAGCAAGGGAAGGCAGATAATTTATTTATTTTATCCTTCCAAGGCTGCAAATAAGGTTTGTAAATTTTTTCCGCCAATCTGCAAATTCAGTCCTAAATACTGCTATGATAAAGCTATGGAAACCATTTCCAAATATAATTACGGAGGCATATGGACATGCAGACAACACAGCCGATTAAAAGCTTAAAGGACATCCGGAAACTAAAACAGTACTATCTTGACCGCCATCAGATACGCAATTATGCCCTGGTTACCCTTGGCATGAACACTTCACTGAGAATCAGTGATCTCCTGCTGTTAAAGTGGGAAAACGTCTATAATTTCTGCAACAAATGTTACTTTCATCACATCGATATTCTTGAACAAAAGACCGGAAAAACCACAAAGATTGCCCTGAATAAAGAGGTTCTCCAGGCATTGAAGCAATTAAAAAAAACACTTCCTCACCTATCATCCGACGACTATCTGTTTCAAAGCCGGGAAGGCAGAAATCGTCCCATCAGCCGCACCCAGGCTTTCCGCATTATCAAAAAGGCTGCGGATGAATTACATATCGAAGGAATCATCAGCTGTCACTCTCTGCGGAAAACCTTTGGTTATCATGCATGGAAGAAGGGAACACCGCCTGCAGTAATTATGACCATTTACAACCATTCTTCCCTGGATATAACCAAGCGCTACCTGTCTATTGACCAGGACGATAAAGATAAAGTTTTTTTGGAAATAAATCTTTGACACAGAAAAAGATTGTGCTATAATGCTACTGACAATCAATGAAGGGTGGTAAGCAGGATGGATGAACGGTTAAAGAAACAACTTGCATTTTCTTTGGAAATCGATAAAGAGAAGAATATCTTCCGCCAGACCCATTTGTCCGGGCACGGGAGGAATGAAAACGATGCAGAACATGCCTGGCACATGGCGATTATGGCCTATCTTCTCCGCGAGTATGCCAATGAAGAGGTGGATATTGCCCGGGTGATGCTGATGTGCTTAATTCATGATATTGTGGAAATCGAAGCCGGGGATACCTATGCTTATGATACCGAAGGCAAGAAGAGCCAGAAAGCCAGGGAAGATGCCGCAAAGGAAAAGCTGTACTCTCTTTTGCCGGAAGATCAAAAGCAGGAATTGACAGCGCTGTTTGACGAGTTTGAAGAATACCAGACCGCCGAGGCAAAGTTTGCTCACGCCATGGATAATTTGCAGCCTTTACTGTTAAATCACAGCAATAATGGGGGCGACTGGAAGGAGCATCAGGTATCCGCCCGGCAGGTGTACGGACGGCAGACAAAGACAAAGCTGGGATCGGAAAAACTGTTTGAAGTAACCGATAAAATCATTCAGGAGCATATCCGAAGGGGAAATCTTCAGGAATAGAAAGCTTGATGCTATGTGCCGCAGGAAGAAAAAGCAGGGATAAAAAGCAAAGAGTATCGGTGCGCATATCATGAATAAGATCTAAAATAAAGGAGAAATATCATGCCAAAAACAGCAAAAAAAACGCTTCTTCTGCTTGCTATCGCGGCGGTTTTGCTTGGCGGGTGCAGTCAGAAAAGCGGGAATAAAAATAATTTAGAAAATAATGTACAAAATGAGAATACCGAAACTTCCAAAGAAGAGCAAAAAGAAACAGGCAGTGCAGAAGGATTAACCGAAACCGATGAAAAAACAGACGCAGAGGGGGAAACAACTTCGGTAAAGATTGCCTTTAGCGGACAGGATCTGGAAGGAAATACCGTTTCTTCGGAGATTCTTTCCTCCTCAAAGCTGACCATGATTAATGTCTGGGCGACCTACTGTAACCCCTGCCTGCGTGAGATGCCGGAGCTGGGGGAACTGGCTGCGGATTATTCCCCGGAGGAATTTCAGATTATCGGGGTTATCAGCGATGTAGAGGAAGGCTCCGAGGAAAAGATGAAGGATTACGCGGCGGACCTGGTTGCCAAAACGGGGGCGGATTATACACATCTTCTGCTTAATGAATCCCTGTATTTTTCGCTTCTTACGGAGGTGTCGGCAGTTCCGACCACGTTTTTCTTCGACAGTGAAGGAAATCTTTTAAATACCATCGTTGGCTCCATGGATAAAGCATCATGGGAGGAAGAAATCAATGCACTTTTGGAAAACCTGTAAGCTGCCTTTGAAGCTGTTTGGCAAGCTGCCTGCCTGGCTTTGGGGAACGGTTCTTGGACTGTTTTTCCTTGTCCTTGGATCTTTTTACGGGCAGTTTGACGTGCTCTGGCGAAAGGCTGTAATGATTTGCATGGAATGTATAGGAATCGGGTGATATGATGAAAAAGCTGCGAAGGATGGTACAGATTGCTTTTACCATCGCTACGAATGGATATGCTTATGGCTTCCTGCACGGAAAAATCTATCAGGGAAGCTTAAAATATGCCTGTGTCCCGGGACTGAACTGTTATTCCTGTCCCGGGGCGATTGGCTCCTGCCCTCTCGGGGCACTGCAGGCACTTTTCAACCAGCAGGGATTTCAGGTTCCCTTTGCCGTACTCGGCGTTTTCTTTTTGTTTGGGAGTCTTTTGGGGCGTTTTGTCTGCGGATGGCTCTGCCCTTTTGGTCTTGTGCAGGATCTTTTGTATAAAATCCCTCTTTTTTCCAAACGAAAGCGCCTTCCTTTTCATCAGCAGCTTAAATTCGGGAAATACATCAGCCTTGCCCTGTTCGTTGGTCTTGGTTCGATGTTTTTATGGAAAGGTTTTGCCAAGGTTCCGGCGTTTTGTAAATACCTGTGTCCCTCGGGAACCCTGCTTGGGGCCGTGCCTCTTCTTGCCGCAAACCCGCTGCTCCGCAGTCAGGCCGGAGGGCTTTTTTTCTGGAAGCTTAGCCTGCTGTTTACCATCCTTATTCTTTCGGTAAAAGTGTACCGCCCGTTTTGTCAGTACCTTTGTCCGCTTGGGGCAATCTACGGTTGGTTTAACCGTTTCAGTCTGGTGCAGGTGCACTGGGAAGAGGAAAGCTGCATAATGTGCAGAACCTGTGAAAAAGCCTGCCCTCTGGCCCTCTCCGTTAAAGAGATATCAACGTCACCCGAATGTATAAGGTGCAAAAAATGCATAGAAGCCTGTCCGGAAAAATGCCTGCATTTGACTCTGTCAGGGAAGTCCTCTGCTTCTAAGCCGCAAACTTCTTTTGCCAAATGCACAGGGCAGGAAATAAAATCGGGAGATAAAGAAAGATGAAAAGCCATGAGATGGATATGTGCACGGGATCTTTGTGGAAAAAGATTATGGTTTTCAGCGTGCCGCTGATGTTTTCCAATATACTGCAGATTGTTTTTAATATTTCGGATGTAGCCGTCGTAGGAAAATTTGCCGGTTCGATTGCCCTGGGAGCGGTGGGTTCGACAAGTATCCTGCTTACCTTATCCACCGGGATTCTTCTGGGGCTTTCCAGCGGTGTCAGCGCACTGACGGCGCTCTACATCGGTGCAAAAGATAAAAACAGCATAAAAAAGACGGTACATACCTCGGCGCTTCTGCTGGCGTTTTCCGGTATTGCCATTATGCTCTTGGGGATTGTCTTTGCCGGGTTGATTCTTACGGCAATGCACACCAAAGATGAACTGATTGGCGGTGCTTCCCTCTATCTGCGGATTTATCTCCTGGGAACGCCGGCACTTGCCATGTTTAATTTCGGCAATGCCGTGTTAAGTGCCGCAGGAGATACGAAGCGTCCCCTGTATTACCTGACCTTTGCCGGTGTGGTAAATGTACTGTTAAATCTGTTTTTTGTCCTTATATGTAAGATGGGGGTGAGCGGCGTAGCCATTGCCAGCATTATCTCCCAGTATATTTCCGCGGCTTTGGTTCTGCGGCTTTTGCTTTGCAGTGAAGAATCCTTTGCCCTTAGAAAAGAAAATCTGCACATTGACCGACTGATTTTGCGGCGGGTCTTAAGAATCGGTATTCCCTCGGCGCTTCAGTATGCCCTGTTTGCCCTTGCTAACCTCTTTGTCCAGACCAGTGTGAATTACTTTGACCATGTGATGGTGGAGGGAAATTCTGCCGCAGCCAATGCCGATCCCCTGGTCTATGATATGATGGCAGCTTTTTATACCGCCTGTACAAGCTTTATCGCACAGAATATGGGGGCGAAAAAGCGGGAGAGAATCCGGAAGAGTTACTTTATCTGTATGGTGTATTCCTTTGGCCTGGGATTGTTTTTAGGCGTTGGGATTTACCTGCTGCGCTATCCGTTTTTATCTATGTTTACCAGCGAGAAGGCGGTTGTGCATGCAGGAATCCGCAGGCTGTCCGTAATGGCTCTGTCCTACTGTGTCAGCGCCTTTATGGACTGCAGCATTGCCGCCTCAAGAGGGCTGGGGCGAACGATTGTTCCCATGTTTATCGTAACCGCCGGGTCAACGGTATTTCGGCTGTTGTGGATATGGACCGTTTTTGCCCATTACCGGACGATAGAATCTCTCTATCTCCTCTACGTTTTTTCCTGGACAATTACGGGGATTGCAGAGATGATTTATTTTGCAAAAACGATGAAGGCTGTGCGGTTTTCATGAATTTCTGTTCTGTGAACCGCATAAAAAACGCATAAAAAACGAACAAAAAACATAATAAACGACAGAAAGCCAAAACCCTTGCTTTTTCTCAGGTTTTGGCTTTCTATGAATCCTAATCTTTTGCTCACGTCTTCTATGCCAGGCAGTCAATGGACTTTAAGCCCAGAGAATCCGTTCCTGTCTGTACAATCCTTGCTTCCACGGATTCCCGGGTTATTCCCTGTAAGATAGCAGGATCAAAATACTGCCCCGGTTCCCAGGTCGGATTGCTTGCCCGGACGGCCTCATACATGGCTTTGTTATACTGCCGTTCGTACTGTCCCAGTGTCCAGGTTGCTGTCAGGCGATCTGCCTTGGGAATGCTTTTCTGATAGGCAGCAAATACTTCGCTTCTCTGCGTCGTATCCCCGTTTGCAATCCCCTGTTCCTGAATAAACTCCCGCTTGACCATATCAAACATACTCTGCCGGCCTTCCTCGGATACCTCAACAATCTTATGCCACTCGGACGGGTCTTTTCCTGTAATGTCCATACCAGCCACCCCGTGAGAGTTAATTAAATCCCCATCCTCATCAAAGTTTTTCCGGAAATTTGCAATAATTCTGGGATCGTTTTTACAATAATACCCCGGCACAACTTCTACCATATCCGGACGGCTTCCCTGGCCCGTCTGGTTCATGCCGAAATTTGAATGAAAAATTCCCAAGGGATCATTCCTTGTATTTTTATTCAGATTCTTTAACATCTGCAGAATGGATTGGTAATTTTGTGTCGTATTTTCGCCTATACGCATAGTTCAGAGCCTCCTTTACCATAAATTTTCAGTCTTTCAAGCTTATGGATAATATATCGGTAGTTTTCAGCAAAACTTTACTCTAAACCTGACTAATTCTAATTTTGTACTCCTGCGGCACTCTCTTCTTCCCCTGCGATTCCTGCATAGGTTCCGTTTACCACCTCAGGGATGCGTTCAAAATAGCGCTGGTTCCGCTCGACATTTAAGTAAATCACATCATCCACATCATACCAGGAAAACAGCTCCGGGGTATAGGAGGTAAAGGTAGAAAAAACGGCGGTCTGGTAAAGCTTGGGCAAAAAAGGCATTAACGCCTCGCCAAAGGAATCGGCAATCACAAGCAGGGTCTGTTCATTCGGCGAATCGGAATGGAATACCGTAATGCCTTCATGCTCACTGGGTTCTGCCTTTTCTGCTGTAATCTCCGGAAGATAGCCCTCAATACTAAAGCTTACATCATCATGAAATTCATTTACCATGTTCAGCATAGAAGCCATGTCCCCTGAAGTTTCATCTCCCGGCACAATGGTTATTTCTTCTAAGGGAACACTGTTTCCAAAAACAACCTGGGAAATCTGCTGGCTGGCAAGAAAGGAGCCAACCAGATTCCAGTGTGTATCGTATTTACAGAAAACCTGATAATCCTCGGCATATTTGCGTAAGGAATCTGCCAGGTCATACACCGGAAGCCCCTTATTCTGCAGCTCGGGGATAATGGCGTCCAAACGGGATTTCGGCCCATAGACGCGAATACTCTTGGGCATGTATTTTCCGTAAATGCGCTCTTTATTCGGTGCCTCAAATACATAAAAACAGATTCCCTGCTCTGCCATCTCCTCGACAACACCCTGAATTTTCCCGGCGATTTCCTCCTGCTCATCTGTCGTATACAGATTGACATGCTGATAATCCGACAGAGCATCCTCTCCTTCTGCATCTACAGTATAAAACAGCCAGTTATCCGTTCCTACAGTAATCGGTGCCACGGAAGCAGCACCGAAAAACCTGGTTTCCAGACGAGTATTCAGGTTGACAAAAAAGTTTTTATAAGGCGCATGGTCATTGAGAAATGCCTCAAATTCCCCCGGGATCTGTTCAACATTATCCCAGGCCAGCCGGGGAAAGGAAGCCAGTGTCCTGTTTTCATAATTTTCTGTATCAATAAAATCCTTCACCAGCATAAAGCTTACAGGCGGCCCGATAAGGCTTAAAATAAACAGTGCAATAAACAGCTTTTGCTTCATAACTTTTCCTCTTTACTTACGATAAAAGTCCACCGCAAAACAGGTGGTTTAAGTGCAGGTACTTCAACTTCCTTGATAGGTTAAAACCGAAAATAAATAAATGGATTATAGGTGTTATTCACCAAAAGCATGAGCGATAACCACATCACAGCCATATAGCCAGCCATTCCCGCCAGGGAAATCCTGCTGTCTGCTGCAAAGCGGAAGTTTTTCTGCCTGAGCAGGCTCTGCACAATCCCGCTTCCCAAAATACCTATAATCATGTACAGAGTCACCTTTGTACTAAAGAAGCGCTCCGCCTGCAGCATACATTCATGGGGAACAAACATGTAGCGAATATAGTCCAGAGCATAGGAAAACGTGGGCGCACGGAAGATCACCCAGCCAATCAGCACCACAAACAGGGTGTAGATATGCTCCAGGATATTCCATCGTCCCTTCCCCATCCATTTTCCCAGAAAACAGCGCTCTAAAATATTAAAAAATCCGTGGTAAAATCCCCAGATAATAAACGTCCACCCGGCACCGTGCCAGATCCCGGTAAGGAAAAATACAGCAATCAGGTTAATATAGGTGCGCACCGTTCCCTTCCGGTTCCCGCCCAGGGGGATGTAGACATACTCACGAAACCAGCTTGAAAGAGAAACATGCCATTTCCTCCAGAAATCCCGGATGGAAGTCGCCGTATAGGGAAGGAGGAAATTTTCCTGGAACGAAAAGCCGAACATCTTTCCCAGTCCAATAGCCATATCCGAGTAGCCGGAAAAATCAAAATAAATCTGCAGCATATAGAGAATGGCCGTGCCCCAGAGCAGGCGTCGGGAAAGATTTGCCGGATGGTAGGCAAATGCAAGATCAACCACTTCCGCAAAGGTATTGGATAAAATCACCTTTTTTCCCAGACCAAAGATAAAGCGCTTAATTCCATAGCAAAAATCATCCAGCGTCACCCTGCGATCTTCAATCTGACGTTCAATATCATGGTATTTTACAATAGGCCCGGCAATCAGCTGGGGAAAGAAAGAAATATACAGCATCATGTAGAGAAAGCTTTTCTGTGCCCGGTTCTCTCCCCGGTACACGTCCACCACATAGGAAAGCGCCTGGAAGGTGTAAAAGGAAATACCGATAGGAAGAGCTACGGTTTTGACCGAAAGCTGCGCTGTACTCCCCGCAAGCTGATTCCAGATTTCCACAAAAAAGTTAAAGTATTTAAAATAGCCCAGGAGCAGAAGGTTTGCCGCCACACAGAATGCCAGCAGCAGGGATTTCTGCTTTTTCTGTTCAATCAGCAGTCCAAAGCTGAAATTAATCAGTACAGAAAACAGCATCAGAAAGATATATTTCGGTTCCCCCCAGGCATAAAAAAACAAGCTGAATACCACCAGCATAAAATTCTGAAACTTCAGGCGATGTTCAGCTTTGCTCCGGGGCAGGGGAAGATAATAAGTAACTAAAATCACCGGGAACAATGCCCATAAAAAAAGGATCGAACTAAATACCATGTGCTGCCACTTCCTTTACTTACTATAATTTACTTTAAAAATGAATACAAGGATGTACTCGATTATAATGCATTGTCAGAAGAATTGCAACTGTAAATTTAGCAACGATAAGATATAAAAAGTGCTGTACTGCACAGCAAACTTTATCTGTACAGCACAGCACCCGGTGATAAGCAGTTTCTTTATTCTTCTGCTTTTTTACCTATTTGCTTATTGGCCAATGGTATGGATTAGTTCACCCATACCCCGGTATCATCTACACGGTAGCCATCGGGAGTTACTGTATTCCGGTACATCTCGCCGTAACTCATCTGCCCTTCCGTTGTCGTAATCGGTGCAAAGGTTACAGGGTCGGTAAGCACTACGCCGGTAGCCCTGTCAAGAACAAGCTGCGGCACAGGGCGGACAGGATTAAGGTAATACCACTTTTCATTCACCTTCTGCCAGCCGGTTTTCATAGCTCCGTCGTCGCCGAACAGATACCAGAACGAGTCGAGAAGCTGCCAGCCGGTTTCCATGGCACCGTTGGCATTGAGGAAGTAGCACACGCCGTTTTCTTCATACCATCCGGTCAGCATAACGCCGTCTGCACCCATCCGATACCATTTTCCCTGAACATAAATCCATGTATCTACGGCATAGTAGCCGCTGTCGGCAAGGAAGAGCCAGGTACCGTTTGCACCCTGCTGCCATACGCCCTTGGTTTCCACAGGACCACGGCTGCTCGCTCCCGAGCCTCCGCCGACTCTTCGGCTGCCGCCACCGCCGCCACCGCCGGAACTGCCTCCGGACGTCTGGCCTGCGGCTTTCAGTACATAGGCATCCCGGCTGCCAAAATCAGATATGGCAACAAGAAGGCCGTGCTCGTCAACAGCTTTACATTCTTCGGTAACCGGGGTAATCATCACATCCTGATTTCTTACCGTCACTGCAAGCTTTCCCAGGGGAAGCGGAAGCTTCTTATTTAATATTCCCCCGCTTCCGTCCGCGTTTTTCCTTCCGGAAACAATCATCCGGACTTTTCCGTCTTCCAGATAAGTAAAATCCTGAACCACGGCATCTCCGTCCGTACTGCTCAGCCCGGAATCAAAGACAAAACTGCAGTCTTCTTTAGAAACTGCGTTTCCGTCCCTGGTTTTCAGAGAGAAAGTTACCTGAAAAGTTGCACTCTCGTCAAAATGCTCGCCATCGGTTAATTGAAGCGTAATGCCCACAGCTTTTTTCTCGTCAACCCTGCCCGCATCTCTCAGCGTAATAAAATCATCTGCCGCCCAGACATTGACAACATTGAAAAAAAGCACTGCCGCAGCAGCCGTTAAGCTGGCTGCTGCACGAAAAACCTTGTGTTTTCCCCGTCTTGGGGCGATAATGTTTCTTTTCATTATGGTGTTTCTCCTTTTTCTGCTGCCTTTTTAACGGAAGCTTGGGATAAATCCGTTCCCTCTAATAAAATTTCAAGAATCGTTTTCGGCATATCGATAAATACGGTCGAACTTACCAGACGCTGCCCCTCATTGGTAAGGGCATTATCCACACGATAAAGCTCTGCCCGGACTTTTGCAGGGAGATTTACTCCGCCTAAATCTGCCGCATCAATGTAATATACCCATTTTCCTTTTTCAACTCTGGTTAAATCACCTTCTCCCGGATCAGGAGCGAAAATCAGCTGTCCGGCTTTAATCTCTTCGCCGTTCTTTCCGCCGACAACCTTATTATTCTCATCCCAGAGAAGAACAACATTATAGGCAGGATTTCCGGCATATTCTCCGGTGAAAATCAGAGAGCCTTTGGAAATTAGTTTTTCGGCTGGATTCTTGGGATTTACATAGTCTTCCTTCAGGTATCCGACACCGTTACTAACCCAGTCAATCCGATCTCCGGTCTGACCGAAAAGCACAATCTCCGAAATCGAAATCGTCTTTCCTGCCTGGCCTACAGCCGTTAATTTCACCATCGATGCATCGTAAGTACAAAGTTCATACTTTCCGCTGACTGCATTCTTTTTGCTGAATACAACCTTCTGCACTTTTGCTCCGCTATCGGTTGTCCCGGAAAGATTAAAGACATCCTTTTCGGTCGGAACCTTCGTCCAGGTCGTACCGTCGGCGCTGACTTCAATCGTAAATTTCCCGATCGCCCCGCTTTTGCCGTCGGCCAGCTGATATTCCAGTGCAGTCAGGGTTTCTTCACCGTTTAAGTAAATCACTACTTCCGGATCGGCAGCCGGTGTTTTGGTTCCGTCCGCATTAAAGGTTTCCGTGGTCTTTCCGGTAAAGGTAGTTCCGTTATCACCGTCAATTACACATAAAATAGCATCATCCCTTACGGCATCCGGTTCTTCGTCCTCACCCTCACCAGGTAACGGCGGATTATCGGAGAGCATATTTGTGACTGCCGACCAGTTGGTTTGATCCATGTTTCCGCTGTGGGATACCCTGGCCTGGCCAATATTTACCGGCTTTGTCGGCTGCAGCCAGAGATTATAGCCGACCACCTCGTAGGTAAATGCACGGTTATTAATCGTGGCTATTACATCCTCTGTCACTGCCGTACCTGTTCCGTCTGCCGGAACAAATTTTACCGCTGTACGAATGGTTTCTTTTCCTTTTTGTTCAATGCGGAAAATTTCATAGCCGATGAACTTATCCGAAGAATCACTGGTTGTCAGTTCAATATGAACCGTATTGTTATCGTCGTTTTCGTCATAGGAAACACTTCCGTCGACCACGGCACTGTAGCTTTCGCTTCCCGGATCTTTTCCGGCCTCCAGCACCCTCACACGCTTATCATCGCTTGCCAGCCAGATTGCCCTGGTTTCTTTCGGGAACTGTGCAGCATAGGCTTTGGTCAGGGCATCCGGCTCCATTCCCCAGCGCACAAAGAATTCCAAAACATCCTTTTGTGCCGCGGCACAGGCCAGACGCATTAAATTATTGTCCTTATCGCCATCGACCTTTAAGGCAACACCCTTTGGTGCAGGTGCTTTTACCGAGCCTCTTGCATAGGAATCCATACGTGCAAAGAACAGGCTGTCAAACTGCTCCTGATAACGATCATAAATCTTAAAGTTATAATCCTTATCATAGGCCAGATGCAGCTGCCAGTACATTGCCAGCTGAACGGCACCGTTGGAAGCCGGTCCTTTTGCGCCGGAGGTTACTTTCTCGTAAACCTTGGAATAATCACCCCAACGTGTGGTTGCATCCGTATCCCTTGATTTTGCCAGCTGTGCATAGTAGTTATTGGTCACTTCAGCTACAGCGTATGCGCCTTCGTTAATCTCATGGCCGATTTCATGGGCAATGCCCCAGCCAAACAGACTTCCGGACTGGTATTTGCCTTTAGCGTCCGTTTTTACCGGTACTCCTGCCATCATGCCGGCAGAAGATCCCCAGCCGATACCGATGTGGGCTCCGCCGGCATACATAAAGGCACCTTCAAACATTCGCTGGTAACGGATGTTGATCCGGCTCACCGGCATCTCGTTTCCTGCATTTGCCTTCTTGTTGTTTACCAGCGTTTCGTCATCGCTCACGCCTTTATGCTGGTAGCAGAGCGTAAGAAGCTGATCCATAGCTTCGACTGTATTGGTTAATTTCTGTGCACGGGCTTCACCGCTGCCCAGACCCTTTTTAATCTGTTCCGAAGGCAGGGAGAACATTACACGTTTTCCTGCAATATCCGTCGCACCGAACACACAGGTCTGCGGATCATATGCATGTTCAATCGAACCGTGGCATTCATTATGCAGGGCCTGTGGGTCGATGTTGTCTAATTCTTCAAGATAAGCTGCAATTCTCTCCTGCTGCGTGCTCTTGTCCAGATCATTGTAAAGATTGATCATGGGAATCAGTGCTGCCTTTGACCTTCCATCTTCCGCGTCAGGAATGGTTACACGGACAGCATACTTTTCTGCACCGGAAGTTCCGCCATACTGAACATAGAGCTGTCCCCCGGCTTCCGCACTGGAAAGATTCGTTATCCTTGGAATTGTAATCTCATTTAAGCCGACCTTCAATCCGGTCACGGACTTAAATACCGTGGAGCTTTCACCAAAGTACTGTGTGGCAATAACACTTAAACTTGTACTGTCGCCTTCGATCTTTCCGTCGCCGCCGACATACAGAATGACCTTATCGCCGGCAAGACCGGTAACGCCAAGAGGCTGCCAGGTATTTAACCCGCCGCCAAAGTTAATATGGCCGTCACTGCGCTTGGTCAGCTTGTCATCCAGATAGAGCACCCGGCCGATGCTGCCCTTATTGTGCAGAAGATCCATGGCATTATCCAGCTCCTGCTTTAAGAAAGTATAGCGCGGTGTTTTCTCACCGGATACCGGATCGACATACTCCAGACGCTCATAAAATCCCTTGATCTTATCCTCGGTAACATCATCTCTAAGCATAATATGAAGGGTATCCGTGTACATGTCAAAGATTTCATCTTCCAGAGAATAATACTCGTAGAACTTTAATTCGGCAAAACTAATCCGGCGGTTATAGCCCGTCGTTACCGCTACACGAACCTTCTTGGCCGTAAACGGTTCTCTGGCAATAAATTCATAGTATGGAATTCCGTCCTTATCCAGCAGACGGGTAAGCCTTCCTTCTGCAATCCCCTGCTTATCCTGTTCATCCCAGTAAACAAGCTTACATCCCGAATAATTGAATTTCTGCTCATAATCCGGAATAATCACCACGGTATCCATCTTATACGCCTGGTCGAAGGTAATGATCGGGGACTTATTGTTGTCAAAGTAAACACATCCTGCATCCCAGTCATTTCTGATCCAGGAGGTTTCAAAGATTCCGTCCACGGTGGCAAACTCATCACAGGCCACGCTGTTGCCGTGATTATTTACACTGACAATCTTTTCCGATGCCCCTCCGCCTTTCTTGGGAACGTTTAAAAGCTTAAAGTTCGGTGTTACTGGCGGCACGACAACAATGGTTTTCCCCTCATAGCGCTCCGAAGGATCGCTGACCCCGATTTGATTCTGACCGGTCATATACAGCTCATAAGTCGTGGTATCTTTTAAACCGGTAATTTCCGTTGAGGTTCCTGTGATTCCCGTAAGTGCTGAAAACTCTGTTTCTTTCCCTGTCTTTTCCCGGTAATACAGATTATAGGAATCTGTACTCTTCATCTTTTTCCATTTGACGGTAAGCTTCTGGGAACCGCCTGTAATGGAGATCTGCTCCGGCGGTTCGGGGCGTTTTGTCGCCTCCGTCCTTACTTCGATAAGTTCACTGTAAGGACTTTTCCATTCGCCGTTGAGCGAACGAACCTTCACCTTATAAATCTCATTGTTGACCAGTTCCCCGCCTTCCAGACTGGAAACAGTAAGCGTATTCATGATCTGCTCAGGAAACTTTTCTTCCAATTCAGTATCGTCGCTCTTCATGGTCTTACCATAAACAACAACCTCATAACCGGTAACATTCGGCTGATTGCGCCAGTTGACCGTAAACTTGGCATCTCCGGGAATTCCGTTCAGTCTGTCCGGGATAGAAAGATCCGGCTCCGGAATATGATCTTCCATATCGTTTAAAAATTCCACGCGGGCAATGTCTACTAAACTGCTTTGCTTCATTGTCTTTGTGATACGGATGGTAATGTGCTTTACCGGAATCTGGCTGCCCAAGTTAATCAGCACGGGTTTGGCCTGTATCGCCTTATCTTCATCCGCTTCATTGGCCTTAGCTTTATTTTCCTGAGGCTCAGTCTGCTCTGTGGCATAAGCCTTTGCCCGGACTGCCGATGATTTCTGCAGGGTCTTGTTCGCGGAAACGCGGCGGGATGAAGATGAGGATGCCGCCGTAGATGATGTTGCCTTGCTCACGGAACTGTTCTTTGACGATGTGGTGCTCTGCGTTGTTTTCCGTGAATTGTCTTTTTTCGGTTCACCAACCTGTTTTCCGTCTTTAACGGTTACAGTGTAGATTGTGCCGTCTTCTCCTTCAAAAACAACCTCTCCATCCTGCATAGCACTTAACGAACCGGTCTGCGGATAAATCACAAAACCTTCAATCGTCGCCGGGCGGGTAAAATTCGCGGCAATTTCTACCGGATTTCCCACGGCAATAGCATGATCGTCCAGCGCACCGTAGAAAGTCAGCGGTTTCCCCTTATCCTCCTCGTTTTCTCTGGTTCCGGAAAATAATTCCTGAATCTTCTTGTTGGAAATAGAATTTCCATTGTCCGGATCTACCGGCTGTACCATTTCAAACAAAATTAACGGCGCTGTCACCGCTTTTGCCAGACGCCTGTCCTTGTTATGGTAAAACCGTACAAAATACTCCAGATCCCGAAGATCAACCTCTCCATCACCATTTAAGTCATAGTACACCTTTAATTCTTCCTGAGCTTCCTTGCCGTTAATCAAGCTTAAAAGCCCGTTCAAATCTTCTTCGGACAGTTCTTCTTTATCTTCGTTTTCCTCTGCGCGGAAGTTTCCGGGAACCAAAATACCCATTTTGCGCTTACTGCTGTCCTTCTCGCTCTCAAAGTCGTAACGTTCCGGATAATCATTCGCCAGCAAAAGCTTTAAGGTCTGTCCGGCCTCGATGGTAATGTCCTGCTGATAGGGAAGGTAAAATCCCGCAGGGCCTACGCCTTCTAAGTGAAGTACATACTTCCCGGCTGGAATCTCCTGATCTTCAAAGACAGCATCAATATTTATCCTGCCTTCCTGGTCTTTAACCCATCCGGCATCAAACTCTTCGTCCAGCCATTCTGTTTCCTCCATCTGCTGTGCCGCTTTTCCCTTTGGCTCCAGCCAGATATGAAATTTACATTCCGGCGTTCCCAGAAGATTTTTAATCTTTAACTGAAGTCCGCCCGCAGCATTTAATCGCTCTTCAATCTCTTCATTGTCCGCAGATACGGCAACGATTTGTTTAGCACCTGCCGGATGATTCATGCTTCCCTGTGCCGTCAGCGCACCCCCCGGCATCTGCAGCAGCATACAAACAACCAAAAATGCAGCAATTTTCTGCTTCATTATCCACTCTCCCTTATGTAATTTTTCTCTGTAATCGTTTCGCGTCTTTGCGCGGTTACGATTCTATAGTGCTTTTTTCGGAAAGATAACGCTCTAACAGCTGAATGGCTATGCTCCCGGGCCGCATTTTTCCATGAGCCTCTTCTGGGGTCATCCAGTCTGCCCGGTCAACTTCCTGAGAAAGCTTAAATGCAGCTTTCTTCACCCGGGCTTCAAAAGCCAGCATCAGCAAATCTTTTTTTTCCATAAAATAGCTTCCTGTATAGCGGATTTCTTCTGCATGAAGGCCAAGTTCTTCAAAAACCTCCCTCTTTGCCGTTTCCTCCGCATTTTCCCCACACTTGATATAGCCGGCAACGCAGACATAAAAATCCTGCGAAACATAGCCCTGGCGAAGCAAAGCTACCTCATCATACTCATTAATTACTAAGGTAATTGTACATGTTGCAAAGCTGTCGAACCATGGACGGTTACAGGCTTCACAAAAGGGAACCTCTCCCTCATCTCCGAGAACCTTCGCCCCCAGTTTTTTTCCGCACTGCGGACAATAAGTATACTTCATTTTTCGTTTCCTCCTACATCATCCCCCGGTATTCCTGCTTCCACTGCTGTACCAGCTTCGACGCGCCGTCCAGACACTGGGTCTCATCCTTTAGGAACAGCTTATCAAGTTCTTTCACTGCCCCTGACTCTTCCCCTTTTTTCCTGGCCTGGTCAATATGCAGGTTCCAGTCCTCTTTGCGAATCAGTTTAAGCATGGACTGCATCCGCGGAGCAATAGAGATATTGGGAAACATTGCTTTTAAATAGTAAATCTGTTCCAGAATCTTTTCGTTGCGGTTATCATAAAAATATGCCTTTTCATAGGCCCGATAAGCTTTTTCAGCCTGAAACATCCGCGCATGGCAGGCTCCCAGGCAGCACCAGACACGGCTGAAAAACAAATCATTGACAACATTGTCCTTGGGAAATTCCAGGAGTTTTTCGTACAGCGCAATTCCTCTGCCGTACTGACGCTTGCCGAACAGATAGTCCGCCCGGATTTTTCCAAACTCCGCCGGATGTTTTTTCCGAAGCTGAATCAGGGTCTGACGGTAGCGATTGACCTCTCCCGACGTGTAATAGGAACACTCGGCCAGAATCAGCAGAAGCATATTGTCGGGGTCTTCTCCGCTTTTCTTCCAGTTCTCCAGCTTTCCTGCTAAAAAATCCATATCCAGGTCTTCCCGAATGAACTGAATCAGCCGTTCATCGACAAAATCTTCCATCACCAGCAGAGGATTTTCATAGATGACATAGCATAATTCCTGAGAAGAGAACAGACGAACACCCAGTTCTGCAACGACAAACGGGTGCTTTACCGGTTCAAGTCGGCATAACAGTAAACTCATAATGAAATCTCCTTGCGTATCACAACATTAGAAGCCGGAAACAGTTCGCCAAAGCCCTTGTCCTGGACGATAACCACCATCGTCCGCTCATCTAAGAAGGCAACCCGCATCTGTACCCGGGTCGTCCGGTTGGGACGGGACGGAAATTCATCCAAAGGAATCGTAACTTCATTTTTCCTGCGTGAATCCAGGTGCTGAATATGAAAAACAAGTTCTTTCTGATTATTCAGAATAAATTCCAGCGTGCTCCGGACTTCGTACCAGGTATCTCCCGGAGCGGCAATCACCAGGGGCGTAAGCTTTTCTTTGTGCATTACTTCCATAGAAACGGAAGCCTTTAAGCGCCCTTCACAGATCATCACATAGGGAAATTCGCTGGAAATGTGCAGATAATCCATGGCCCGGTAGGCGGCTCCTTTGGCAAAGAGATAGCTTTCACCGTAAACCTTCCGCCGCTTACAGATCACAGCCATAAAATCGGATGCCCATTCCTGCTTTTCAAATCCTATTCCGGTCAGCAGTACTGCCGAAAATAATTTTTTCGCCAGTAAGCGCTCGGCAAATGTGCACAGCATACGATCGGCTTTCCTGATCCCGGAATCCGTTTCCAGTAAATTCAAATCAAAATGTTCGTCCAGGTTTTCATAATCGGAAATCACTGTCGTCTGCCTTATTCCCTTCTGTACCTTCATCTCGTCATAGCGAAGACCGTTCTGGGAAAGGGTAAACAGGCCGACATAGCTGGACCAGATTTCTTTCTTTTGATTTAAAACATAGTAGAGAAAACTTTCTCCATGGCTGATCACATGAAAACGTCCCCGGGATACCCCCAGATAATCCGCGCAGTAGAGCAGACGATCCATAATCAGACTGTCTATACTTGGCAGGGTAATCACCAGCTGCTGGATACGGCTGTTATTACATTCTCTCTGCACCTGCTCCAGAACCAGCTTTAAAAACTTCTGCAGCAGTTCCCGTCCTTTTAACATTTCCCCGTCAATCACCACGGAGCGCTCCCGCCTTGCCTGGCTAAGCAGCTTATCGGCCATCACGCCTTTCCCGGACAGCATAAGTTCATGGGCTTTCGCTCCGATAAACCACAGATTTTCCTGCTTCTTTTTACAAATCTGTGTAGGAAAAGACCAGACCTTATCCCTTCCCAGACAACTGACCTGGGTGTAGGCACCGCATAAATCCATCCCGACGATCAGTCCATCCATCGACATTCCCCCTTGCTTATTCGATCACAGGAAACAGTTCCTCTAATGCAGCATTCTTAATTAAATAATCCTTCATGCTCTTTTTCAGTCCTGCTTCCTCTTTCATACTCAGACACAGCCCCATCTCATTTAAGCTGGCAAAACGACTTTCCTTTAAGCTTCCCGGTGCCAGCTCACAGTGAATGCTCCCCTCCTTTACCTTTTCCATGGTTTCGTTTGCTTTTCGACGGTAAATCTGATATTCCATGGTTTCGCCCTCAAAGAGTACCTTCTGGCAGATAAACATCCCCTGATAAACCCGCCGCATTTCCTCCCGGTGAAAGTCCCTTTCATCCGGAAGGATACGAACCATGAGGGAAAGCCGATCTTCCCTGTTCCCCTCATAGGCAACCATGGCCTTGTCCATAATTTCCTGCGGAACCGGAATAAACCTGGAAAGCTTCTTAGTATAAGGAAAGACCAGCCCTTTCTCTATCAGATGTTCATTCATCCTCTGACAAAGCTTTTTCTGGTTATCATCCAGCATCCGGCACTCCGAATAATACCGGGTCAATGCCAGGAGATAGATGATGGGGAATTTTTCCATATTTTCCGAACGGCCCATAACCGATTCCAGAAATGAAAAAACCTCCTCATTTGCCGTCTGGTGCATAAGAAAATAGCCGATCGACTTCGTGGTAAAATAGGCAGCCTTCACCGGATCGCTCATCTTCTTCCGGTTCTTGTAAAAGTTAAAGGTCTTGTCCAGGTGGTTGGTTTTGCCGGAAAACATCATCTGGCAGAGCAGCCGTTCCTCTAAATCATAGGTTTCTACCTGCGCGGAAATAGACTGGGTTAAAAGCTTATACATCTGTATCGAGTTTCCGTTGTAATGTTCACACAGATAGTCTAAGATAACACGGTCAGCACGGTTCTGGGCAAAAACCTGATAGGACAGGTTTAAAAGAAAATAATCCTGATCAAAGAGATTGGCCAAAATCGTCTTGCTGCAGAGTTTTTCCAGACGCTTCCACTCCATCCCCTCCCAGCCGTAGGTTTTTAAGCGAAGGTAAGCTTCTTCCAGATAATCCTGACAAATCAGCGTGCTGCAGACCGAAAGCCTTTCCTGACGGTTAAGTGCCGCAATATCCAGGGTCAGCAGGTAGGTGCATGGATTTTCCGTGCCGCCCGGCCGTTTCCCCTCGGCTAAAACCCGGTCAAGATCTTCCGCCTGCTTCTGGTAATAGCGTATCACCCTGGAAAGCAGGATTTTCCGATAGAGAAAGTTCAAGGGAAGTTCGGTTAAGGAGCGTTCCAGAATCTCCACCCCGGCCTCGTTCATCTCCTCGGCTGCGGCAATCGCCCGGCAGGCTGCCATACAGAGCATGGGATGTCCGGGGTAGATGGCAAAGCACCGCTCCTCCAGTTCCGGCTGATCCATAATCGGCGTTTTGGTATAGGCAATATTCATGTAGCGATTGCCAAAAGCATCCTGGAATAAAAGCACGGCCCGGTCGGAAAACAGCGGGACGTAGGCTTCCCCATCCACAATCGGATAGATTTCCTCTTCCAGAAACTCCTCATAGCGGACAACCACGCTGTTTATTTGCGCATTTGTACAGGAAATCCGGCATGTGCGCAGAATCGAGGGCAGAACCCTGGCTACCCGGTCGTCGATCATATCCCGGTAAATCATGCGGCTGTAAAGCACTGCCGTCGGATTATCCACCTGGCCGCAGAACAGCTGTTCCATGGCAAACTGTTCCATGTCCTTCTCATACTCCTGGTAAATCCTGGAAGATGGTTCAAGATAGAGAAGCATATTTTTATACAACACAGCTTTACTTCGGCGATCCAGGTCGCGTCCATAAGAAAAATAAAGCAAAACTTCCTTCGGCAGCAGGTGATGATAATCCTGGGGAAGGGAATACAGATAATATTCATACAGTCTGGTCAGCGTGATTTCCGCTTCCAAAGCCCGTTCATACCATGCAAAATCCGATGCTTTTCTGCAATCGCCCTTAATCATCAGTCCGCAGACCGCCTCAAGTATATCCTTTTGCGGATATTGTTTGTACAGCAGTACAAGCGTTCGGTGAAGAAGACGAAGGTACTGCCGCTCTTCTTTGGCAACCCAAGCAACAGCAAGTGCCATCTCCTCCCCGATTATCCCTTTTCTGGCTCCGAAATACAGAACCTGCATCATAAAAGAATCCATCTTCTGCAAAAGCCCGATGTGCTGCTGTAATAGTTTCAGAGCCTGCAGATACAGGAACGGGCTGTGAAGCCCATCGTCATAGAGCCGTTTCATCTCGTTAAAAAGAGTGAGCGGCGTTTCCATGGCCTCGTCGTCTAATTCCATCCGCAGGAAAAACAAAAAAGGATGTTCCCTGTCCATCAGGCATTTGCGGACAAGGCGAAGCAGGGATTCTTTTTTCGTCAGATTTTTCTGAAGCTTCTGCGTGATGTACTGGAAAAAGCAGTAATACTCCAGGTGATCGCGGCGACCCATAAAGATTTCTTCCCGCCGCATCTCCAGTTCCAACGCCGCCTGTTCCTTCTTTCCGCCTGAAAGCAAAATCTCTGCCATCCAAAGCGAGGCCAGATCCTGATCCCACGGTTCGCTCTTCATCACATCCAGCTCTTTGATCATCCTCCGCCGGAGGGAACCCATGGTTTTTAAGCCGCAGGCAGCCTCCAGGCGCAGGGCCATAAACTGTCCCAGAGATTTTTTGAAGCGATGGCGGCTCTCTCTGCCGTTATCCCCCGTATTTTCCGTATCCACTTCAAACGAAACAAGAAAAGACTCTCTGGGCGTGTGTATAAGAATGCTTCCCAGATTTTTTCCCTGATGAAGCCTTTCGCCAAGAATCCGATAGGGAATCCTGCAAATGCCGTCCTGAAAATCCGCACTGTTAAACTGCTTTTTCGGCAATTCCAAGAAGCTTGTGTCAGCCTTTGCCGTCAGAGATACATAGCCCCAGAAGTTTTTCTTTAGTTCAAGTTCATCGCAAATGGTTTCTTTTGTATAGGTATATTTTCGGTGTTCTTTTTTTATAGAAATCGCGGTCGGACGCTTCTCCCCCAGGGCAACCAGAAATTCCTCCAGCTGGTTTTCCCGGTCCCCATGACCCTTTAATCCGTCATAAATGGTGCGGATATGGATATCCTGCATAAAAAGCGTTTCCGTAAAATCCTGATAATTAAACAGCCTGAGTGCTGTTTCCGGCTGTTTTCTTGCCATAACGGCAAAGTCCCGCACGGTTTTTAAGCCTGCAAGTGTCTGCCCCGAAGCCCCTAAGCGGGCAGTAAAAATAAAAGGCAGGGTAATCTCTCCGCCATTCGTCACCAGTTCAAAAGCTCCGCTGATCACATCGCCGTCTTCTAAGAAGCTTGCATCCACCAGATAGGAAATCCGGTTGCGCAGCCCCCCGAAGGAAACATTTTCTACCATTACTCTGGTATGATTGGTATAAACCAGGCCCTTAATATGAAGATTGTTTGCACTGCTGACAAAAAATTCCCTGGTTTCCCTTTTTCCCGCCGAAACGGTTTCAATAATTTTCTCCGGAAGCCCTGTAATCTGCGGAACATCCATATCCAGCATACCTCTGGCCAGTCGGTTAATTCGTTCTTTCATCTATCGTCACCCAAGATTTTTCCATAATAGTATATTCTAACATAGTTAGACTAAATTTAAAAGCGCTAAATCGCATAACCTTTTTTATTATATCTTTTTTTGCCCTGCACAACAAGTCATTTTCTTCATGATTTCCACTTGATTTCAAAGACTTAAGTTGGTATAGTATAAAAGAACACTTTTCGCAAAAAAAGCCACAGTGTTTGAAAACTAAGAAAATACGGGTAAACGATCATGCTGTCAGAACCTATGACGTTATACAAACTGATGAATCTCTATATGCTCAAGCAGGTAAGTTTTCCTTTAACGAACGCCCAGCTTTCCAATTTTTTCCTGGAAAATGATTACACAACCTACTTTACGCTGCAGCAGGCATTGAATGAATTACTGGACGCAGGCTTGGTAAAAAAAGAAACGATCCGCAACAGCAGCCGCTATGAGATCACCAAAGAGGGCTTAGATACTCTGGATTTTTTTGGAAACAAGATTTCCCCTGCCATTGTTGAAGATATGGATAAGTATTTAAAAGAAAATAAATTCCGCCTTCGCGATGAGGTCGGCGTAATTTCGGATTTTTATAAATCTACGGGACAGGATTTTATCGTTCACTGTGAGGTTCGGGAGGGAAAGACCCCGTTAATCGAACTGAACCTGGCTGTGCCGGACAAGCAGCAGGCAGAACATATGTGCAGCAAGTGGCGGAGAAAAAGCCAGGAAATCTACGCTTTTGCCATGAGAACGCTGATGTGCGGGGACGAAAAGGACTAGAAGAATATCAGGGACAAAAAACAGAAACATACCGGGGACAAAAAACAGAAACATACCGGGGACAAAAAACAGAAACATACCGGGGCAAAAAAGCCGAAATTTCGACCGCCGTCGGACAAACAAGGGGGTAAAGATGTCAAGAAAAAAGAAAAAGGAGTTATCTCCGTTAGAAGGAGCCATTTACACTGTGCAGTTTAATATCGACAAGTGGAACAAGCGCCGAAAACACTGGAAACGCCGGTTCTATATTATGGTAGTTTTTCCGGTATTTCTGGTTGCTTTAATTATCCGGGCGGTAAAAGCCTATGTCCGCATAAAACTCTGGGAGATGGGAACAAATGCACCATCTCCGTTTATCAAGGAAGAGGAATAATAATGAGGACTAAGAGGGAAAGCTATCCATTGTTGTAAATGTATGAACAGCAACAACCATTCTTCCCTCTTATTTATTCTCCTCTTCCATCAGCTTCCAGATCTCTTCCCTTCCCTGCTTGGTTTCTGCGGAGAACGGAATCAGCACATCTTCTTTTGCCATGCCCAGTCCTTCGCGCAGGATTTTCACCTGCCTGGCTACCTGGCTGCGCTTTAATTTATCCAGTTTTGTCGCAATCACTACCGGCTGATAGCCCTGGTAGATAATCCAGTCATACATCGTCTTATCGTTTTCCGACGGTTCGTGGCGGATATCAACCAGGAGGAAAACCCGCTTTAAGACGGATGATTTTTTCAGATAGCGCTCGATCATCTTTCCCCACTTCGCTTTTGCCTCAAGCGACACCTTGGCGTAACCGTAGCCGGGAAGATCGACAAAGTACAGCTGGTCATTAATATTATAAAAGTTTATGGTCTGTGTCTTCCCCGGCTGGGAAGATGTCCTGGCCAGGGATTTTCGGTTCATCAGTGCATTAATCAGGGAGGACTTCCCTACATTGGATTTTCCGGCAAATGCATATTCCGGAAGAATATGTTCCGGAAGCTTGCTGGTTATGCCGCAAACGGTTTCTAGTTCGGCTTTTTTGATAATCACCATCAATTCTCCTATTTATTTCCCTTTTCCAGTTCTTTCTGGAACTGGGTTAAGTCTTCGCCTTTCAGCGTCCGCTTTAAGAGTTCCGGGAGCATCTGCGGATTGCAGGCAAAACACGGAATTCCCAGGGCTGCCAGCCTCCCGGCAACCGTTGTATCGTAATAGGGCCTTCCGCCGTCGGCAATCGCCAGCAGGCTGACCACCTGGACGCCGGAAGCCTTCATCTCTTCCATACGGCGAAGGAGGGCTGCCCGGTTTCCGCCCTCGTACAAATCGCTGACCAAAAAGAACAGAGTCTTCTGGGGTTTTTCAATAAACTGCTGGCAGTAGGCAACGGACTGATTAATATCCGTCCCGCCGCCTAACTGAAACCCAAAGAGGAGATCCACCGGATCGTCGCATTTTTCCGTTAAATCAACCACCTTCGTATCAAAAGCAACGATCCTGGTCTTTAGCGAAGCCATGCTGGCCAGCACACAGCTGATAACCGAGGAGTAAATCACAGATTCCCCCATAGAACCGCTCTGATCCACATCCAGGATAATCGTGTATTTATTCGCTGCGGAGGTGGTTGTCCGGTCAAAGAAATAATAATGATCCGGAATAATCTTCTTTAACTGGGGATTGTAATTTTTCAGCCCGTTTTTAATCGTATTGTCAAAATCCAGTGCAGAGGCCGAAGGGATCGGGGAGTGCTGGCGGCGGTTAATGGCGGCGGTAACGGCCCGGCGGATATCGTCAGCCAGAAGCCTGTTTAACTCTTCGACAATCTTTCTTATAAACCCTCGCACACTTTCTTTGGAAGCCTTGGGAATCTGATCTTTTAACATTAAGATCGTGCTTGCCATCCCTACATCGGGTTCCATCTGCTCTAACATCTCCGGTTCTAAAAGAAGCTGCTTTAACCCGCAGCGCTCCACCGCGTCCGCCTGGATAATTTTAATCATATCCTGTTCAAATAAGGTTCGCACATCGCCCAGCCACCGGGTAATCTGCGGATTGGACGGTCCGCGTCCGGCCCCTCTGCCGCCCGGCCCATTGCCAAAGCCGCCGCTCGATGTCTGGTTGTAAATGGCAGCCAGCGCCTGATCCATCATCAGTTCTTCGGCGCTCAGTCCCAGACCGCCCCCGTCCGAACCCTGCATCTTAGAAAAACGATCTTCGCTTTCTGCACCGAGGATCAGCCGCCATCGTTTTAATCGCTCTGCTGTTTCCATGAACATTTCTCCTATAAATCAAAGTCAAAATCGCCCAAATCTGCCACAAAATCCATCTCCTCCGCGGTGAGGTCGGCATTTAAAATCTCGCTGACCTGCTGCGGGTTGACCTTCCACAGTTCACCCAGATTTTCGGCAATGCTGTCTTTTTCCCCGGAAGTAAAATCGGCAAAGGCTCTGCGCAGAAACACAACGGCCCGCTTAAAATCCTCATCGTCCAGGGTATCAATATATTCGCTGAGTTTTTCCCACAAAGACATCCGGGCAATCAGCGCAAAATGATTCTTCATCGCCAGACCTTCAAACCAGCCTGCGCCAAGTTCGGCGGGCATACCGCGGGAAAGACGGCGCTCAACTTCCGTGCCCAGCGTTTCGTTATCCAGCCGCCCCCACTCCAGAAGAACCGCAGCGGCAAGCCCGGAAAGTTTTGTATTCAAATCGTCACGTCGGGCAACTTCCATCAATGCTGCAATCCAGCGCTCTTCGTCGATAAAATCCTGATCCCGCACCAGGCGGTTTAATGCTTCGATGCCGACGATAACGTTTTTTGCCCCGTCGTCATCGCAGGAACAGCTTTCCGGCAGAATCAGACAGGCCCGGAGGAAAAGCTGTTCCAGCACGGGAATCAGCGGACGGGCGTCCTGATGGCGGATATCCCCGTAGCTTACCGATAGCGAAAGACTTTCCGCCGCCTGACCGATTTCTTCGATTGAAGCAGCTTCCACGGCCATTCCCTGCAGAGTTTCGGTGCCGTACTGAGCTGCTTTTGGCATACCGCAGCAGTAAGCTTCTTCGATCATATGGGCAACCTGGCTGATCTTCTCGCTGCTCTCCGCCTGTTCCTTCAGCACAAAGGAAGCGGCCTGTTCTACCGTATCCCCTTTTAACACGGATTCCACCAGCTGGATTTCCGATTCCGGACTCCACTGAAGCTGCCAGTACTCTGCCCAAGTTGCCTTTTCCTGACTGCTGTGGATTTGCTTTGCAAAGTTAATTCCAAGTATACGAAGCTGATGCAGGAAAAAAGAACGGTTTAAATCCATAAACGCCGATTTTCTGGACTTAACATTCAGCTTTTCCCGCAGATCCAGCGGCAAGTCCTGGGCAATAACCGATCGGTATTTGGTAAGACGAAGTTCTTCCAGTTTTTGGTAAAAATCATTTTGAATGGACGTCTGGCTCATCCCCTCGGGAAGGGAACCAATCTTCGTTCCGGTTTCCGTATCGGCTGCGCCCAGAGCAATCTGTGAAAATTCGCCGTGACCGATACAGGTCGTCGCCCCGTCCCGCAAATCCCTTAACGAAGGAATCTGATAGCCGTGAAGCTGCGATAAAGCCGCCGAAAGCCGGACGCTTTCGATAACGGAAGCCGTAGAAACCGGATTCCCGGATTTTCTGAGAAAGGCTGCCATGCGGATAACATACTGGTAAACGGCATACTCCGGCCGGTTTCTGCAAAAGCCCTTCCACAAAAGTTCATAGTAAGCCGGTGCCTGGTTTCCTGCCCCATATCCGGCACGCATCGACAGCCGATAGTAAGAATAGGGCATAAGCGTCTGCAAGGACTCCATACACGGAAGAGCCTTTATCTCCTTATCCGTCAGGGCCTTTCCCTCTTCAAGCCCCTTCACATGGTAGGCTCCGGTTATCGCCGCAATCTTTTCCGGAGAAATCCCGGAGTCCACCGCTTCCTGGATCTTTCTCTTCATATAGGCTTCCCGAAGATGGTTGCGGTTTGTTCTCGCCGTCAATGCTTCTTTCGCCGAGGTACGTTTTTTCGCCCCCTGTCCCCCTAAGCTCTCTGCTGAATCCCCGCAGGGATTTTCGGACAGACTGCGGATATTTTCGCCGAATAATGCAGCGCCCTTCCGGTAAGCCTCTTCATTCTCCGCCTGTTCCAGCACATGCTCCCAGAAAGTTTCGTGGCTGTCCTCACCGGATACCCGATCCAGACGTTCGTATAAATCCGGCAATGCCGGTTCTTCATCGCTTTCTTCGGATTCTTCTTCCTCCTGTGCATGTTCAGAAGCTGCCTCTGGCTCTTCGTTTTCCTCCTCTTCGAACCTGGCGGCCATCCTCTGCAGTTCTTCTTCCCTCTCGGCTTCTTCCAGAGCAAGGATTACCCCGGAAGGCAGATCCATAAAACGGCAGGGACAGTGATTTTCCCTGGCCCAGAGTGCGGCCTGGTATTCCGGGGAATAGACGGCAAAGGGATAGAGGATCGTCCTGACCGGAGCCTCCTTCGTATAGGCCATGATGGCAACCGGCGGCTTTACCTTGGGCGCAGTCAGAGGCATAAGCATATCGTCAAAATCGGAGGGTCCTTCGATAAGCACCAGTTCCGGCTTAATCCGATCGAGAAATTCTCTTACATAAAAGGCTCCTGCCGGTGACAGGTGGCGAATACCAAAAATATTTGCCTTTTTTTTATCAGCCATTTAATTCCCTACACTCCTTATATAAACCGACCCATTTTGAACCGCGTTTTTTCATGATGTTTTCCAGATACTCTTCCCAGACCTTCCCGTCCTTGACCTCTTCCTTAACCACGGCACCCTGAAGACCCGCGGCTAAATCATAATCGGTAATCTCCCCGTTGCCAAAGCTTCCGGCTAAAGCCATGCTGTTGGTTAAAAGGGAAATCGCCTCGGCGGTCGAAAGAACGCCTCCCGGTGTTTTCAGCTTCTGCTTTCCGTCCAGAGTCACGCCGCGGCGAAGTTCCCGAAAGATTGTGCAGACCTTCTCGATAACCTCTTCCTCGGGAAGCCGGGCATTTAAGTCGAGGCTGGCCGAAAGCTGCGCTACCCTGGATTTTACAATATCCATTTCTTCCTGGATGTTTTCCGGCGAGGGAAGAACCACAATATTAAAACGACGCTTCAAGGCTGCTGACATCTCATTCACCCCTTTATCCCGGGTATTTGCCGTGGCAATTACGGAGAAGCCCTTCTGTGCGGGCACCTCCACGCCCAGCTCCGGCACGGAAATCCGCTTCTCGGATAAAATCGAAATCATGGCGTCCTGAACCTCGGACGCGCAGCGGGAAATCTCCTCCACCCGGGCAATCGTCCCGGTTTCCATGGCGCGGTAGAGCGGACTTTTAATTAAAGCCTGGTTCGACGGACCCTCGGCAATCAGCATGGCATAGTTCCAGGAATAGCGGATCTGTTCCTCCGTCGTCCCTGCCGTTCCCTGGATAACCTTGGAGGAGTCCCCGTTAATCGCCGCCGTCAGATGCTCGGACAGCCAGGACTTTGCCGTACCTGGTTCTCCGATAAGCAAAAGCGCCCGATCCGTAACCAGTGTAGCAATCGCAATTTCCACCAGCCGCTGATGACCGATGTACTTGGGGCTAATCGTCGTGTTTCCCGCTTTTCCTCCCGTGATATAGGTCAGCACCGAACGGGGCGACATCTTCCATCCCTGGGGAACGGCGTCGGTTTCCGCCTGAATCAATGCATCAATCTCTTCCTGATATAACTGCTCCGCCGGAAGACGAAGCACATTTTGTCCTTTTTCCATAGCATAAAACTCCTCTTTAACTCCTCTTTTTTCATTACCTGCTTATATTTCCTCTGAATGATTAAGATACAAAAACCTATTCAAACAGCACTAAACCAGTTCGTAAACCGTTCCTCCGTTGTGCAGGATTTCCAGCCACTTTTTCACGGTCGGCAGAGCAGAAGAAACATTCCTCGGCTTTGTCTTTTTCTGGCTTTCGTCCTCCCACAGTTTTTGAATCATCTCCAGTTCTTTCGTCAGCTGTTCCCGGGAAATCGGAAGCACATTGATCAGCATACGAAGCTGATACACCCAGGCATTCTTCTTTGCTGCCTGGAACAGGATTCCGTCAAACTTCGTCCAGCCGCAGCGCACTAAAAGTTCGGTGTAGCCGACATTCGGCTCCGCCGTAATGGCCAGATGGTAAAAATATTCGCCGTACTGCTGGCATAACTGCGGAATATCCTTGCGGAACAACCGGTAAAGCACAGCATTCGCGCCCTGAAAGGACGTTCCCACTTCAAAATAATCGTCAGGACAGTGTTTCCGGTTTTCCATAATCAGCGGATACCAGCGCAAATCCAGTCCCTGTTCCAGCACATGGATTTGTTCCGGAATAATCTCCGTTCCCCGGTCGTCCAGCACGGCCTCGGTGTAGACAAAATACCCGATATCCTCCTGATAGCGAATCGTCTGCAGCACCCGGAAAATACTGTAGCCCATGGATGTTATACTGCCGCTGAAACGGTCGTAGGTTTCCTCGGATGATTTCATCAGCAGACTGGCGGCAAAGGCCGGACGCGCATACTCCCGTCCATACTGCGCAAAAAACCTTTCGGCTAACCGGCAGTAATCCTCTGCTTCCTTACTGGCGAGCGGGTTTTTCAATATCGTATCCGCCATCATCGTGGCAAATATAACATAGTGGCTCTTTAACCCTTCCTGCGCAGCTGCCCACTCCAGCATCTCTTCGATTTCTCTTCCGGTCTTCCCCGTGCAGCCGTAAATCAGCTTTACTAACTGGTCACTCCTTGCCCTAAGCTTTTCTTCCTCCTGCTTATTGGTCTTGCTCTTCTTCTCTTCTTTATTCTGCTTTGCCCGCTCTTCATTCTCCCGGATCAGATCTTCTGCGTTCGTTCTTACAATTTCGGCAAGGATCGCCGGGGCATAGGAGGTTTTGGCATAGCGAAGCAGGTCAGCGGTTTCGACAGGAGCCGCCGAAGCACGCTTTTTCCAGTATCCGGACACTTCCTCCCCTTCCATAAAGCCTAAAACCCACTGCACCGTTGTTTTCATCTTTCCTCTCTCTGTTTTCAGCAGTTCAAACAAAAAGGGCTGATTCTCCTGACTGTAGCGGAGGGCACGGATCAGAGCCTCTTTCACTTCTTTTTCGCTCTCCGGAATCTGTGCACAGTAAAAATCGTTCTCCGCGGCACCTGCAATCTCGCTGATTGCCCTTACCCTGCGCACCATCTCCTTTTTTCCTTTGGGATTAAAACCTTCTTTTAACAGGGGAATTACCGGTTCTCCTATCTTAATCAGCCAGCCGCAGACCATCTCCCCGATTTCCGCGTAAGGATCGTTCAGGGCCTGAATCATCAGCGGGCAGATACGAAAATCCATGAACAGTTCCGGCTGCAGCTTATAATTTTCCTCCAGGGTTGACTGGCGGCTGCTTCCGGTTTCGGTGAGCGCCCACTTGATGGGCTGTAAGCGGCTGTAAGGAATTTCCTGATAAGAAGACTGTTCATCGCCAAGCGGCAGCCCCGCCCTTCCTTCCTCAACTGCGGGCAGAAGGTTTCCTTCCATCTGGCTGACCCCCTGCGTTGTTAAAAATGCATCCAAAAGCCCTAAGACATCCAAAAGGGTTTCCGTCTTTTTTTCCTTTTCCCCGTCCAAAAGCTGTGCTAACATCTGGCTCATCCTGGCAAATACGGGAGAAGCTTTAGCAAAAACTTCCATCTTTTTTACGGCTTCCCGCAGACGGAAATCTTCCTGCACAAACTGCGTTCCTGCTGCTGCAGAAACCAAAAGCCGTTCTCTTAAATCATAAAATGGCTGTAAATTCAAAATACTCACTCCTCTCCTATCCTAATAAGCCAGCCGGATAACGTTCTGTTTTGTAATAATGCTTAAAGGCTGTATGTACATCCTGTGATCCACACGGTGATAAAACATCCTTCCAAAAAGAACCTGATCCGCAAATAACTCCGGTTCCGGAAGAAGTTTTAACACAGCTATAGTATCCTCTCCTGGTTCGGTATTCTTCAGCCGGATTCGGTTTCCCTGGGCATCCTCCAGTACATAGAGTCCCCGCTTTCCTTCCAGCCTTCCTATCTGCTTATAGGCAATCATCACCGCGGACTCATCCGGGTCTAACGGGTTTTTAATCACATTCTTTACTTCTTTGATCACCGCCGAAAGGTCTTTCGGTGCCAGTTCACGGATCTTTTCCAGAGTTTCGGGCAAAAGAGATCCGTACTCTGCCCAGTCCCAGCGCACCCTGGGATTGACATTTCCCGGATAATAGATCAGCTGCGGAATATGAATTTCCCCAAATACAGAATCCTGCCGCTTGATATGACTCATCGCCTTTACCGGGCAGTAATTAAGCGTGGCCGTAATCTCTCCGGTCTGAACATCCACATAGTAGCCTTTATCGATCCACTCTTTTCTTGCATCATCATAATAGACATAGAAGGCAAGCTGAACCAGATCCACATTTTCCTTACTCCGGCCAAGCTGTTTAAGCCTTTCTATCGTCCAGATTCCGCCAAGTTCTTCATAGAGGATACTGTCGTCATCCTCCCCGTCATCTTTTTCAATCTTTTCGGTCAGATAGGTCTGGGACTTTTTCATCAGCGCATTCAGGCGGACTAAAATCTGCATAATTTCCTCATGGTGAGCATTATCCCCATCCTTTTGATAAGCCTCGCCTTCCGCGATCAGGTGATTTAACAGGATCTGTGGACCGGGAAGGTAGTAGTCACCAAACTGCTTTGCCAGATCCCGATAAGTTTTCAGGGACTGCCCGGTCAGTGTTCCCAAACCGGATTCCAGCAGACGATCCACAAGCTTTCTTAACACGGCAAGACCTTCAATCTGCTTTTTCATCTTCTTGATCCGGGCAGCTTTACTGGTTTTCTTAGGTTTTGCCGGGGCTTTAGCGGCATCGCTGTCCTTCTCCTCTGCAGCCTTTGCCGCCTTCTTTTCCTTCTTCTCCCGCTTTTCCCGAATGGATTCCGGAAGTTCACACAGAGAAAAATCTTTTCCCTGCACGATTTCAAATAAAAGCGCCAGGCCGTGCTTACAGGGGAACTGCCGGCTGGGGCAGCTGCAGCGGCAGACAGGATTTTCCGGTTCAATAAAATCAACGGAAACCGTATAATTACTCTTCCCGCTCCCCTTACACTCTCCCATGTAAAATGTTTCATCTTCCGTCTTTGCCAGGGAAACAAATCCGCCCTTGGACGAAATCTTCCTGGCATTTGCCACAGCCGTACTATTTGGAGCCATGGACAAAATCTGCTGTTCTGTAATTTTTCCCATTATCCCAAATTCCCTTCTATGAATTTTCCTTTTTCATAAATTTCCAAAATTTCCCACTATCGTTTTATCATTCCTTTACTTGTCTATCATTTCTTTACCCGTTTATCATTACTTCTATCGCACTGCCTTCATACAAACCCTATTCATGAAAACTCGGTCATATATGGCCGGTAACGCACGGGAAGATGGTTCATCTGGCACCTGCGGTTTATCCGTTCCGGTATGGCAATGTTCTGGTGAAAAAGCTTCCAGAGTGCGGCATATTCTTCTTCGTCCGTCTTCCACTCCAGATTTTCAAGCCATCGTTCCTCGTCTTCCCGCAAAATATACCATGCCTTATCTGCCGGATGAATCACGGCATACTTTCGTTTTTCATCATAGATCAGCCAGTGTTCCGAGGGCAGCCGATCCGAAAAATGTACGGCCAGCAACGGAAGCACATCGCTTTTTGGCCCTATCCGGCTGATAAGGACTCCCTGTTCTGTCCGCGAAAAACGGAGAAAACCCGTGAGCTGATGATTTTCATGCTCGACAAACCGACAAAGTTCAAACAAACCGAAAACGGAAGGCAGATGAAGCATCGACAGAATCGGCTTTCCATACCGAAAAGCATCCACCAGAAAACGGTAAATCCTGTCCGCCCGATCCTCTCGGTGACTTAACGAGGCAAAATACACCTGCTCGTACACCTGTTCGGATAATTTTTTCCGGATGGATGAGATAACCTTTTCTGCCTTTTGGACTTCGGGAACTACGGATTCATAGGTGCAGAACAGTTCCATATCCCCATAGCCTTCCAGTTCCAGGCGCACATGCTCATGTCCTTTTTTGCTCATCCAGGCGTCATAAACTCCACAAAGAATCCCCTCGAAGGAACCCACACACATATATACGGTCATCTTCCTGTCCTTTCCTGCTATTATAGCCCAGTCCCTGAGGATAATCAATCATTATTTGCAACAGTTGACCAGAGGACAACCTTATAATATGACTGAAGTATCAAATAGCGAAAGCTGCTGATAACTGTCTTTATGTTCGATATCCCATCGCTTCCTTCGCTCATCGCCCAAAAGCTGGCTGGTGATATAATCCTGTTCTACTTTTATCGGGTAAAGCAGCTTTCCCGAACAGGTAATAAAGTACTGTGCCCGCTTCAGCACAACCCCCATCTTTTTTAAATCTTCAAAGCGCAGTACAGCCGATTTCCTGGCAGCAATAATCCGCTTTACCGACTTTATGCCCATCCCCGGAACCCGAAGCAGCATCTCATAGCCGGCCTGGTTTACCTCTACCGGAAAATGTTCCAGATGGCGCAGCGCCCAGTCGCACTTGGGATCCAGGAAGACGTTAAAATTCGGCTGCTTCTCGGAGAGAAGTTCTCCGGCATCAAACCCGTAATAGCGCATCAGCCAGTCGGCCTGATAAAGCCTGTGCTCCCGAAGCAGGGGCGGCCCGCCGGGAAGCACAGGCAGGGCACTGTCTTCATTCACCGAAACATAGGCAGAATAAAACACCCGCTTAAGTCCAAACCGCTGATACAGCGCCTCTGTCACCATAAGCATCTGATAATCGCTCTCCGGAGTAGCCCCCACGATGATCTGCGTGGACTGTCCTGCCGGGACAAAGTAATCCCTATGATTTGCCACCTGGCGCAGGCCAAAATTCCCATACCGCGAACGTCCAAGCTGCTGCTTCGGCCCCGTTCTTTGCTTTACCGAAACCACCGCTTTTTCTTCGGATTTTTTTTCTGCCGAACCCTTTTTCACCGAACCTTTTTCTATCTCTCTGCCGCCCGCAGGATAACTGCCATAGTCCGGAAGGCTCATTCCCTCTTTAATCATCTGCCCGGCAATCCCGCGCTGAATCTGGCGCATCGGCGTCAATATCTTATCCCTGGTCTTTCCCGGCGCTAGGTTTTTCAGCCCATCCGCGGTGGGCAGTTCCAGATTTACACTCATCCGATCGGCAAGGAAACCCGCCTGCTCGATTAACGACGGCGAGGCCCCGGGAATAGCCTTAACATGGATATAACCGCCAAAACCCATCTTTTTCCGCAGAATCCAAAGGGTCTTCACCAGCAATTCCATCGTATAATCCGCGCTGTGCAAAATCCCTGAACTTAAAAATAATCCTTCAATATAATTGCGGCTGTAAAACTCCATCGTAAGCCGGCATATCTCCTCCGGGGTAAACGAAGTACGCACCACATCATTAGAACAGCGGTTAATACAGTACTTGCAGTCATAAATACACTGGTTGGTAAATAATATCTTAAGCAGAGAGATGCACCGCCCGTCTGCGGAAAAACTGTGGCAGATCCCCATCTCCGAAGCGTTCCCCATACTCCCTGCCTTTCCCTTTCGGTTCACCCCGCTGGAAGTGCAGGACACATCATACTTCGCGGCTGCGGTTAAAATCTTTAACTTTTCCTGTACGCTGAGATTATCCTGAATTAACAAAATTCATCCTTTCCTCTGCCCGTCTGCAAAACGGATGAAATGCTGTTCATCGTATTTTACCTGCAGAAAAAAACAGGGCAGAACACTTGTTCCACCCTATTCTATCACATGTCCGCTGGAATTTCAATAGATTTCCGAACGTTTGTTTGTAAATTATTTGCAAAACCCTAAATTTTTTCACCGTGGATGTGCACACATCCTGACCGGTACTTAGCGGTAACCGTCCGGATTAGAAGACTGCCATCTCCAGGAATCCGCACACATATCTTCGATTCCCTTTTCGGCAACCCAGCCCAGCTCGTTCTTTGCCTTTGTGGCATCACAGTAACAGGTTGCAATATCTCCTGCACGCCGCTCTTTGATTTCGTAGGGAAGCTCTTTCCCGCAGGCTTTCTCATAGGCATGAAGTACGTCCAACACACTGTAGCCGTTTCCTGTTCCCAGGTTGTAAATGCTCACTCCGCTTCCGGGTGTCAGCTTCTTTAAGGCTTTAACATGGCCCTTGGCCAGATCCACTACATGGATATAATCTCTTACTCCCGTGCCGTCATGGGTCGGATAATCATTGCCAAATACACCCAGACGCTCTAATTTTCCTACAGCCACCTGGGCAATATAGGGAACCAAGTTATTCGGAATTCCCTTGGGATCTTCGCCAATCAAACCGCTCTCATGCGCTCCGATAGGATTAAAATAGCGCAGCAGCACCACATTCCACTCCGGATCAGCTACGTGAAGATCCGTTAAAATCTGCTCTAACATCCCCTTGGTCTGTCCGTAAGGATTGGTAATCTGACCCTTGGGACACTCTTCCGTAATCGGTACAAATGCAGGATCGCCGTAAACCGTAGCCGAAGAACTGAAAATAATATTCTTCACCCCATGGTTTCTCATCACATCACAGAGGTTTAAGGTTCCCGTAATATTATTATGATAATATTCCAGGGGCTTTCTCACCGATTCGCCTACAGCCTTCAGTCCGGCAAAATTAATGACCGATGAAATACTTTCCTTCTTAAAGACATCATCCAGAGCGGGCTTGTCCAGCAAATCCACCTGATAAAAGGTCACGGCCTTTCCTGTAATTGTTTCCACCCTCTTTAATGCTTCTTCACTGGAATTATACAGATTATCAACAACAACAACCTCATAACCCGCATTTAAAAGTTCCACACAGGTATGGCTTCCGATATAACCGGCACCGCCGGCAACTAAAATGGACATTAGCAAATCCTCCTTAAACAAAATGTTTACTGTGACGGAAACACACGTCAAAAGCTGTACTTTTATCATACAAAAATATGGCCAGGATTTCAATGTAAAATTGTTGAAAAAATAAGATAATTTTTACGATTTTCTTTTCTCTTCCCCGTATACCGGCGAAAAAGCCCGGCGGACCAGACTCTTTCTTTGTTACTGTTCACACATAGCCAGTGCCAAGACCTAGGTGAACAGTAACCTTTCTTCTTCATCTAGAAACAGATTTTCTAAGACAGACTTTCCATTTCCTTTTTTAGCTTTCCCAGTGCTTTTTTTTCTATTCTTGACACATAGGAACGCGAAATCCCCAGCACCTGTGCAATCTCCCTCTGGGTGTGTTCTTTCTTCCCGTACAGCCCATAGCGCATACCCACCACGGTTTTTTCCGTTCCCTTCAGGCATTTTTCATAGGATGCGTAGAGATCCCGCACATCCTGCTCAAAAATAATGTCCTCAATGGTTTCTTTATTATCCATCTCTATCACATCGACCAGACTTACCGTTTCTCCGTCCTTGTCTACCCCGATAGGCTCAAAAAGAGAAACCTCTCTGCTGTATTTCTTCCCGGCACGCAGAAGCATTAAAAGCTCGTTCTCCACGCATTTTGCCGCATAGGTTGCCAGACGGGAACCCTTATCTATATTAAAGGTATTAATCGCTTTAATCAGTCCGATACTTCCCACACTGATCAGATCTTCCATATCATAGTCAACGTTCTGATACTTTTTTACCACATGGGCGACCAGGCGCATATTCCGCAGAATTAATATATTTTTTGCTTCCTCGTCACCCTCTTTGCAACGTTTTAGGTACTCCTTTTCTTCACTTGCAGATAACGGTTTGGGAAAAGTTTTCAAAGAAAGCCACCTGACTGCATATACTTAATTATAACTTATGCGCCGACGGCTTTTCCGGTGCTTTTACACTTTTATTTTCTTTCTTTGTCCGAAAAAGACCGTTTACCACATCTTCCGGAATTCTCCCGGGGAAATTCCCTCCAGCTTCTTAAACAGCCGGGAAAAATAATTGGCATCCTCCATCCCGCACTCCGCGCCCACAGCTTCCACGGTCATATCCGTAAAGCGGAGAAGCTGCTTGGCATGGGTAATCCTTACTTCCATAAGATAATGATTTATGGATGTACCAAACTGTTCCTTAAAAATACGTGTCAGATAAAATTTGTTAATATAAAACTGTTTTGCCAGCAAATCCAGGGAAATCGCTTCGGTATAGTGCTGATCAAGATACTCTTTGACTTCCAGGAGGTTTTGCTTTTTTGAAGCCTCCTTCCTCTTCTCCGGGTGCCAGCTCTCTTCCATCAGCAAAACCAGAAGCGAGGTCAGCTTTTCCATGATTTTCATATCCCGAAGATAGTCCGCAGACTCTGCAATCCGGTAAAGTTCACCGAGAAGCTGTTCAAACCCTTTTGTATTCTGCGGATGAAAAAAGGGCCCTCCGCCCCGTTCGGTGTATTTTTCATAGATATTTTTAACATTGGGGCCATAAAAATGAACCCACATCAGCGTCCACAAATCCTCCCCGGTATAATGCGCATAAGCTTTTCTGCAGTCCAAAAACACACAGTCCCCGGCGCTTAATGCATAACTGCACCCTCCGTACTCCAGCCTCCCTGAACCGGACATAATGGTAAAAAACAAAAAAGAGGACAGATTTTTTCTTCTGCTGGTGTGAGGCTGATGTGCAGTCAGTTGTCCAATCTCCTGCAGATGAATTAAATTCGTCCTTGCAAAAGGTGAAGGTGTGTATAAAATCCGCTTTGACTCCACAACATCTCCATAAAAAAAAGAAGTATCCATCGTAAGCTTTCCTTTCCGTGCAGCCGGTTCTGCTGTTCATGCAGGTCTGCGCATGTTCTTTCCTAACCATCATAGCACAAAAGTCAATATAATGCTAGTTTTTTCCAAGATCCTCCCTAAAAAAATCCTTTTCCTGCAAGTACAATAAATCCACATGATACGAATAGAAACGTCAAAAGAATTTTTACGGATAAATAAAAAACACAGGGAGGATAACATGAATATTATTTTGCTCTCAGGCGGGTCAGGAAAGCGCCTGTGGCCTCTTTCCAATGATGTCCGCTCCAAACAGTTTATCAAAATTTTCAAAACCGGCGAAGGGGTATATTCTTCCATGGTACAGCGGGTTTATCAGCAGATCCGCTCCGTGGATAAAGACGCCGTTATCACCATTGCCACCGCAAAATCACAGGTTTCTTCGATCTGCAACCAACTGGGAAGCCAGGTAAATATCTGTGTGGAACCTTTAAGAAAGGATACCTTCCCCGCCATTGCCTTAGCCTGCGCTTACCTTCACGATGTACAGGGCGTACCAAAAGAAGAAACGGTCGTGGTCTGTCCGGTAGACCCCTTTGTGGAAACCGGTTATTTTGAGGCGCTTAAACATCTTGATGCCCTGGCAGAGTCCGGCACGGCAAATCTTGCGCTCATGGGCATCGAGCCGACCTACCCAAGCGAAAAATACGGCTATATTCTTCCGGAAAATCAGGAAACCATCAGCCGTGTGAAAACCTTTAAGGAAAAGCCGGACAAGGACTTGGCCCGGGACTATATCCGGCAGGGTGCCTTATGGAACGGCGGAGTATTTGCCTTTCGCTTAAACTATCTGCTGGAAAAGGTACATGAACAGACAGGCTTTGCCGATTACGCCGCCCTCCTGAAAAACTATGCTTCCCTGCCTAAAATCAGTTTTGACTATGCCGTGGCAGAAAAAGAAGAAAGGATTTCCGTTATGCGTTTTTGCGGTCCGTGGAAGGATTTAGGAACGTGGAATACATTAACCGAAGTGATGACCGAACAGGTCGTGGGAAAAGGAATCTTAAATGAAACCTGTAAAAATGTCCATATCCTAAATGAACTGGATGTTCCTGTCTTATGTATGGGATTAAACAATGTGGTTGTTTCGGCAAGCCCCGAGGGAATCCTGGTTTCGGACAAAGAACAGTCCAGCTACATTAAACCCTTCGTGGATCAATTCTGTCAGCAGATTCGATTTGCCGAAAAATCCTGGGGAAGCTTCCGGGTAATGGATGCGGGCGAAACCAGCCTGACCATAAAAGTCACCTTAAATCCCGGACACCGGATGAATTACCACAGCCACGAGCGAAGGGACGAAGTCTGGACCATTATCCTGGGCGAAGGAAGGGCGATTATCGACGGTGTATGGCAGGATGTCTTTCCCGGCTGTGTGATCACCGTGCCCGCGGGCTGCTGCCACGCACTGCTTGCCCGCACGGAGCTCCAGGCAATCGAGGTACAGACGGGAAAGGATATCCGCATCGACGACAAGAAAAAATATCCCTTCCCCTAGATTTACCTGCGGATATGCTGGAGGGCTACACATCCGGGCCCTCCCTGCGTGATAAATACATGGCTGAGCAGATGAATGCGGATATCGATGCCCGGAAATTCTTCTTTAGCCATCGCCTCAATCGCAAGGGCATCCTCCGGCACATTTCCATGGGCAATATACAGGATATCCTCTTTTCCAACCTGATCTTTTTTCATCTGGCGAAATACGGCTTTAACCGCTCCCTTCATGGTTCGTCCAATGCCGAACTTATCCAGCCTGCTGCACTCTTTATTCGGGGTCAGGACGGGCTTTAAATTCAGCACGGAACCGACAAAGGCGGCCGTGGAGGACAGCCTTCCACCCCGCCGCAGATAATCAAAATCCTGAGGAATTAAATAAGATTTTGTATGGCGCATCTTTTCTTCCAGCATGGCAAGAATTTCCCCTCTTGTCTTATCCTCCCTGGCCATGGCTGCCGCACATTCTACAAGATAGCGGTGCGGCCCGCAGAGGGTGCGGGAATTGATCACGGTGATATCTTTTTGGTTATCTGCCATATCTCTTGCACTTACGGCTGTCTGGTAGGTGCCGGAAAGGCCGTCTGCCATGGAGATATTAATCATCTCTTTTCCCCGATAAGTTTCATAAGCCTCGACAACATCCCCCAGCGGCGGCTGCGAAGAAAAAGGAATATTTCCCGCATCGATATCGGCAATAAATTCCTCCACCGGGATTTCCAGATCCCGAAAATTTTTCCCGCCGATGCTGACGCATAAGGGGATTGCACATATTCCCAGCTTTTGTCCCTCCTCCTTTGTATAAAGGCTGGATGAATCCGTAATGATCTGCACCATACTTAAATCTCCTTTTTGCTTGATGTAGTTTTTAAAACTACGTGTTGAGTTCATTATAAGATGTCATCCGACAAAAGTCAACAGGATATGACATTTTTCAGAAAAAGCAAAGTCAATATAATGCTATATTCCCCCAATATTCTCACTTTTTTCCGTTCTTCTCTTCCGCTACAATCATGACAAAATAAACGAAAATCCCATAAGGAGAATCCATAGATGAAAAAAACAGCATTAATTACCGGAATTACTGGACAGGACGGTTCTTTTCTGGCAGAATTACTCTTAGAAAAAAACTATGAGGTTCACGGCATTATCCGCCGTGCCTCCCTCTCACGTACAGACCGCATTGACCATCTTCTGGCCCAAAACCGGATCACTCTGCACGAAGGCGATTTAACCGACACCTCCTCGCTGATCCGTATTATCGGCCTGGTTCGTCCGGATGAACTCTACAACCTGGCTGCACAGTCCCACGTTCAGGTTTCCTTTGATGTGCCGGAATATTCCGGCGAAGTCGATGCTATCGGTGTTCTGCGCATCCTTGAAGCGGTAAGGATTTTGGGGCTGGAAAAGAAAACCAGAATTTATCAGGCATCTACCTCGGAACTTTACGGAAAAGTGGAGCAGATCCCGCAAAGTGAAGAAACACCCTTTCATCCCTACAGCCCCTATGCCATTGCCAAGCAGTACGGCTTCTGGATAACCAAAGAATACCGGGAAGCTTACGGGATGTTCGCGGTCAACGGTATCTTATTCAACCATGAATCGGAGCGCAGAGGGGAAAACTTTGTCACCCGCAAGATCACCCTGGCTGCCGGGCGGATTGCCGAAGGGCTGCAGACACATCTGGAACTGGGAAACTTAGATTCCCTGCGCGACTGGGGTTATGCAAAAGATTATGTGGAATGTATGTGGCTTATGCTTCAGCACAGCCGTCCGGAAGATTTTGTTATCGCTACGGGCTGCCAGCATTCGGTTCGGGACTTTACCGAAAAAGCATTTCGTGCCAACGGCATAGAACTTTCCTGGGAAGGGACGGGGCTGGAAGAAAAAGGTGTGGATAAAGCCACAGGAAACGTCCTGGTCTGTGTAAGTCCCCGATGGTTTCGTCCCACGGATGTAACAACACTCCTGGGCGATCCCACAAAAGCAAAGACACAGCTTCACTGGGAGCCGCAGAAAACCGGCTATGAAGAATTAATACGGATTATGGCTGCTCACGACCGTACCCTGGCAAAAAAAGAAGCACAAAACCGACTGTCTGTGCAGTGATTGAAAAAATAATTTAAAGAAGGGAATCCTATGGAAAAAGAAGCGAAAATTTATGTGGCAGGACATCGGGGAATGGTGGGTTCTGCCATTGTCCGGGCTTTAACCCGGCAGGGTTATCCTCATCTGATCACCCGCACCCATCAGGAATTAAATCTCTGCCGCCAGAAGGAGGTTGAAGATTTTTTTGCATGTGAAAAACCGGATTATGTTTTTTTGGCGGCGGCTAAGGTCGGCGGAATTGTCGCCAACCAGGAAGCCCTAGCTGATTTTATGTATGAAAATCTTATTTTGGAGATGAATGTCATCCATGCGGCATGGCAGAATCAATGCAGAAAACTCCTATTTTTAGGTTCCTCCTGCATCTATCCCCGGATGGCTCCTCAGCCCATGCCCGAAAGCTGCCTGCTGACTTCTTCCCTGGAAAAAACCAATGAAGCCTATGCTCTGGCAAAAATCTCCGGATTAAAATACTGTGAATTTTTAAACCGCCAGTACGGCACCGACTATATTTCTGCCATGCCGACAAACCTTTACGGCCCCAATGATAACTACCATCCCACGCACAGCCATGTTCTCCCCGCCTTAATCCGACGCTTCCACGAAGCAAAAACGGGCGGGCTTAAGGAAGTGGTCTGCTGGGGAAGCGGAACTCCCTTAAGAGAGTTTTTATATGTAGATGATTTGGCAGATGCCTGCATTTTTTTAATGAATCATTATTCAGGCAATGAAACCGTAAATGTCGGCACAGGAAAAGAACTTTCCATCCGGGAATTAACCGCACTGGTCGCTGCAGTTATCGGCTACACCGGTGCGATTCGCTGGGATCTTACAAAGCCTGACGGTACTCCCAGAAAGCTTTTGGATGTTTCCAAATTGGAGAACATGGGATGGAGCTATAAGACCGAGTTAGCCGATGGTATACGCCTGGCCTATGAAGATTTCTTAAGTCATCCGGTACGGACAGAACGCTGAAATTCGTTCTTTTGCCCTATACAGCAAAACACTTATCCATGATTCAGACGGAGCGCCCCCTGCCCCGTCTGAAACGGCTTAGATGAAGTGTTTTTTTATTTTCATTTCGTATCTGTATTTCTTATCTCTATTTCTTAATTCTGCTTATCCCAAAACTTTTGAAATTCCGGGCATTCGATTAAAAACTCCTCAATCTCTGCCAGTGTAAGTCCCTGTATTGTACGGCGAAAAAAGGATTCGTCATCCTCCCGCATAAAATCAGACACCCGTTTTAAGATTTCCTGGCTTACCTGTTCATCCCATGGATTATCCCACGACTTTTCCTCATTCTGTCTTTCCGTTTTTGAAAACTGCATGATGCCACCTCTTTCTTATTTTGCCTTCTATTATAGTTACTATACCGACTATAGTCAACTTTGTGACCATCTCCTAAAATAAGGGTAGTTAATGCATGGTTCCTGTTCCCAGTAACAGCATATTTCCATTTTATCCCCATTTTTATAGAAGGACAAGTGATTCTTATGATTTCTTACAACCCTTTTTGGAAAACATTAAAAAATTCCAATGAATCTACATACACCCTGATTAACAAGCACCACATTTCCAGTTCAACAATTGATCGTCTGCGAAAAAATCAGGCCATTACGACAACAACAATGAATGACCTGTGCCGCGTTTTAAACTGTAAAGTTGAAGATATTGCGGTTTATGTTTCTTCCGATGAAGACCAGTTTTTATAATCCACCCCTTCTTTCTTCTCTGTGCAACTAGTTTTTCTATTATACCCGATTTACCGGGAAACTTCATCTATCTTTTTTATCCATAATCGTTTATTAAACATTCTTACTGTTTTTTGCGTACATAAAAAAGCGGACACCCATGCCTGCTCAAGACACGATGTCCGCTTTTTTATTTCTTTTCTTTATTCCTTTAATTTTCTTTTAAGCCGTTTAAAAAATATTTTATTCCGTATACTGCACATCACTCATTGCCTGAATCAATGACCGTTTTTGCCCATTCCATCATTTCGCTGACTTCTGCATTTTCAAAGGTAGATAACAGATAAACAAAACTGCCTTCATTCCAGGAAACACTGGTAAAGGTTTCATGTTCTGCTTCGTCTGAACCATAGCTGATAAATAATTTCCCCTCTGCCTCTAACTGTCTTTCCTCCTCACTAGGTTTTTGATCCGGAGGAAGGAAAAGATATTGATCCACTTTGCCGGAAAGTTCCATGCCCTGATAAGTCTGGGTTACGATGCCTGCATACTCCTGTATTCCCTCTAATGGTTTTGAGATGGTCAGCGTATAACTTTTTCCATTTCCGTCTTTATAAAATGCCATAGCTTTCGGGAAGCTTCCCAGTTTTTGATATTCCTCATCCCAGGCATCCGTATCATTGACAACACCGCTGGAAAACGTAATTCCTTCGGCAAGATTTTCCGGAATTCGAACGCTTCCTCCAAGTTTTTCTTTTGCCATTTCTGAAAGCTCGGCAAGGTTTTCTACCTCTTCATCCACCGCGTGACCGCCGCTGGTAAATGCAATTTTCCCTGCTCCAATCGCCGTTATCCCGCCGATAACCACTAATGCTGCCGCTAAAATAACACCTGTATACTTCCTGTTCATCTTCATCCCAATTCTCCTTTTTCTGATTTGCCCATGTACACGATTTAAAATCCGATCCTGTGTTTCCTTAGAAAAATCTACAGCATGAATTTCTTCTGCAAGCTGCGTTTTGATCTTGTCTTCCCAACTGCTGTTCATGACACTGCCCCCTTTACCCTGTTATTCTGCCAGTTTTTTCGGATTGAACCATTGGCATCTCGTTCCATTTGCTGATGCAAAAGAGTTCTTGCTCTGCTGAGCCTGGATTTTACAGTTCCCTCAAAAATTCCCATAATACGGGCAATTTCTTTTGTCCCATAATCATTATAATAATAAAGCAGAATCACGGTTCTGTACTTAATGTCCAACTGCTTTACCATCTCTCCAAGTTCGGTAAACGACTCCTTTTGCAAACAGGCATCCAGAGGATTTACGGCAGATAAATCTTCCCGCATCTGTCTGGCCATCCTTGAACCGGAATCTTCTTCCTGTTCCAAAATCTCTTCATAGGAAATTTCACCGGCTCTCTTTTTCTTTTTTTCCGTCTTCCAGGCTGTACGCACAAGAATCTGGCAAATCCATGATTCAAACCGCCCCAAATTTTTTAATTCTTTCCGGTGCAAATAGCATTTGACAAAGGTTTCCTGCAGAATATCCTCACTGTCACTGTGATTTCCAGTAATAAAATACGCCATACGGTACAGCTTTTTGGAATAGGCATGGTACAGTTCATCAAATGCTTTTTCGTCGCCTTCAATCATCCTGCGCACGAAAATTATTTTCTCTTCTTCCATTGTCCTCTTCCTTTCCTTTTTCGATGCATCTGTAGAATAAGAGTCGGAATACTTCCGTTTGGTTCATTTTTTTTTACTTTTTTCTTTTTTTCTTCTTATCATTTCCAAACTTTCCCTTTTATCTTTATATTTCCCTGGATTTCCCTTCGGTGTTCATATTTCTCCAAAATTGTTCACATAATTGTTACAAATCCCTCAAACTTTCTCCATATCTTCTGCCTATACTATAACATGTAAAGAGCAAATGCTTATAAACTTTTTTTCATAATATTCAGCCGACAGTCTTACCGCTGTCGGCTTCCTCCCTTTTATGAGGTCTTTTTCGTTCCTGCTCAGCAGTCCTCACACCGGCTGCGCCGATCAACTCTTTTTAACCTGTCTTTTCTGAACCCCGCTTCCCTTTCGTGCATATCATAAAACAAAAAGGAAATTTCTAGTCTATGTCCGATCGAATTTTCCATTCCCAATGGAAGCAGCCCTGCGGTATCTGCAGTTCATGCACCCTTCGTCCTCCTGCACATCCCAACCCTCCGCCTTACCCACCCGAACCAGGCCCACGACCGCCCTATCCGCCCGGTCCAGGCCCACGACCACCCTATCCGCCTGGTCCAAGCCCACGACCCCCCTATCCGCCCGGCCCACCCCCAAGACCACCCAATACTCCCGGTCCAGCCCCACGACCCCCCAAAAAACCCGGCACACCACCACGCCCCCCAAAAAATCCGGGGCCCAAT
>VSOC01000189.1 GCA_009774615.1 Lachnospiraceae bacterium | reverse complement strand
TTTCGCTGTTTCAACAATACGCTTTATTTTGAGCAATGCCGTGATGGTTCTGATGATTCCTGCATTTTTATAAATAATCCTCCACCAAAAAAACAAATTTACAGAAAGAAGGTGTCAATATGTCAGAGGATAGCAAAATAAGTAAAGCCCAACAAAAAGCCGTTAATAAATATGTCAAAAACAACTATGACCGAATCAACGTAACATTCCCTAAAGGGCAAAAGGAAGCATTGAGGGAACATGCAAAAAAGCAAAATGAAAGTGTCAATGCCTTTATTGTCCGTTCTGTATCAGAAACTATGGAACGTGACAATCAAACCGAATAAGTATATGAAAACTAAATATAATATCCTCGAAAGGAAGTGCAAACTATGAGTTATCAGGAAATAGCAAAAAGCATGATTGATCGATTACCAGATGATAAAATGATTTTCGTTATTACTATGCTTGAAGGTCTGGGGGAAATGTCCGGGCTTGACATGTATCCAGATTTCAAACCAAATGCAACGACAATGGCGGCAATGGCAGAAACAGACGAAATGATACGGACAGGAAATGGACAGCATTTTGAGGGAACAACAGAAGAATTGTTCTCCCAAATTTTGGAGGAATAGCCCATGTTGAAATTAAACCTTACCACACAATTCAAGCACGATTTAAAGCTATGTAAGAAGCGAGGCTATAATATCAATCTGTTAAATGCCATAGTGAATACATTAAGAATACCGGCGGCACTTCCCCCGAAAAATAAAGACCACTCTTTAAAGGGGAATTATACCGGGCGACGGGAATGTCACATATCCCCGGACTGGCTACTTATATACCGGGTAGATGGAAACGAAATATATCTTGACCGTACTGGAACACACGCTGACTTATTCAATATGTGATGAAACTATGGAACATGACAACCAAAAGCAAGAATAGCCGCCATCAGTATTCCCCAACTTGTGGGGGAAGTATAGCGGAATTTACCGCCCTATTCCTCATCCATGAAGAATGCTCTATCTGCCCCATATCGGGCTTGTATTGCCTTGCCTGATAAAAAATACCGTCTGTGCTGTTACAAAAGAAAATAAGGCTTTTAGAACATGTATATAATGATTCCAAAAAACAGAAATAACCACTACCTATATCTCGTCTTATCAGGTAAATAAACCATCCGGCAGAGGAACACCTAATAAGGAAAGAAGCCCCTTTTTGATTTTTAGCGAAATTTCAAGGAGGGGACTTTTTTTATTTTTGGCGGGGATTTCCGCACTTTACCCCGGTTCGACAGTGTGTCGTACCTGACCCCTACCCGGCCTATTGCATGGTGTGGCCTGCATACTTATTTAACGGCATTTACAGCCTTAAAAACACCATTACAATAAAGTATCGCTTAATTATTTCAGACGGCTAGAATCCTTCTCACGGCTTTTAATTGAATCACTAAAGGAAAAATTCCCGTGAGTGATTATTTAATGAATCCTGGCCGCCTGCTGCCTATTACCTTATTCTTTTGGAAGAAACGTTTTTGGTGTGCGGCCAATAAACTGTATTGATCTAAGTTCCAGATAATTGTGATGGGAAATAGTGCTAAGAATCAAATCGATCCACTGTCCTTCCTGATAGTCTGCAATCTCAAAATCTTTTGGCATAATTTTAGCTGTCCCACCCCAGGGAAGCCCAAATTCCAGTCCAAATTCATTATCAATTTTTATTATCTGGCAAGATTTAATGTTGTTAAAATAACGGCTTGATTGACTGATCTGTCTGTCATCATAATTATACATTTCTACCTCTTTCCATCTCCTTTAGAGATTAGCAATATTAATTATTTTAAATCTATTTTACAAAATTTTTCTATGAAGGTGGTGCTTTATTTCTCATAGCAATCCCCTTTCAATCGTCTAAGTTTAATTGTCCTGGTTCATCTTTAAACGCCTGGAATCTGGCTGCTATCTCTTCTCTGGTCAAATTGTTTTGGCCTACAGAACCATTCAAATCAACTACATTTTCAAAAGAAACCGTATCTTTATAATTCAACCAGTTCTTCATCAAAAAAATTCCGCTCGGAGGGCTTATTTTTCCTCTTGTCATGGCCTGTTCCATAAAGGCCGCAATAAACCCTTTAGCCCGGTTTATTAATTCCCATCTGTTCTCACTACAGCCCAAACCAGCATTCCAATTAAAAAGCGTTGTTCTGCTGATATGCAGTGCAAAACATAAAGTTTCTATTCCTGGTCGATTGCCTGTTCTTTGACAAAACTTGAAATATTCATTAATCCTATTTCCCAGTTCTTCATCCGTTATCGGCTTACCTAAATCATTTAATTCTCGTAGACTTTCAACCACATTAGAAACAAAATCAGGTTCAAGCTCATCAATCTGCTGCTGTGGAAATTGCTGTTTTCCCATGAATAAATCACTCCTTTTTTATTGATGTTAATAGTTTGATAAAGTCACTTTCCCATTAATCACATTCAGCCATTGCTTCCAGGCATTTCTTGTTTAATAGCCTATAAGTTTCCTCAATCTCTTTATTTTCCTGTGGATATGCTCGTGAATATCGCTCCAAATCTATATACAAAGCAGATAAGATTTGATTGCCTTCCACTGGTGTTTTAATATCTGCAATCCTCGCTCGGTACTTGTGATAAAAATTTGCAGCCATAGGACACCATTTAACATCTGATAGTGGGATAGGTTCCCGAATTTTATTTTCCATATGATTCATTTGATTTCTCCTTTTCTTTTAATTTTTGCTCTAATCCATCAATCATACTGCCTACCGCTGCCGATTATAGTAAGCATGGATTTTCAAATGGCAAGATGGACATAAGCTTACTAAATCCTTATATACATCCTCTTTTCCTAAATTCTTATAAGAAATATGATGGCAACTTAATCCTTTCCTACACCTGTTTTCCGGTCTACCGCACATCACACATTTATGACCATCAATTGCTAAGCGTTCTTGTTTCTTCTTTTCCCATCCATCGCTTTTTAAATACATTTCATATTACTTACTGTGTTCCATAAATCTCCCCCTTTCAACAAAAATCCGTTACAAATTTACAACCTGATAAGGAGTAACCCCCTGTTATGCTTTATCAGGCATTGCTTTAAAAAGCCTTGATTTTACCGGGATTGTGCAAAATACGCATTTTATATGTAATGTTTTGAAGTTAAGCCCTTATAGGGACTTTACATTTACTTTGCATATTTTTACACATTCCTAGTTTTTCTTAGTTAAAAGGCAAATCTTGATAACCTTTACAATCAATAAAATCTGTTTCCACTGTATAACCCTTTACGATATTTCTTACTGTTTTGCCCTCTACCGTTCCGCTACTCATAAACAGTCCTTTTGCTTTAAGTTCTGCGAAAAAATTTCCTTTGTTCTCGCAACCATAACCATTATCATCACACCACTTTGTATAGGCTTCATAAACATCTTTCGCCTTGCTGTTTTTATCCGTCTTAGCCAGACATTCATTAATGAAATTACCTACCTTGTCGCTGTCTGTCCTGTAAGTGTCCGTGGCAATCTGCACTGCTGCCGGGGGCTCCAGTCCCTCTTTGCGGTATAGCCGTAACCCCTCAATGCACCAGTTCAGGATGCCGGATAGTTCCGTTTTATCCCTCAAACGGTTCTTTAAGTCCTTGTCCTGCTCCTGCGGCTCAAAATGTCGGTCAAAACTGATAACATTGATTCTGCCGGAACTGAAAACCGTATCATCTGTGATCGTTGGCAGAAAATTCGTATTTATTACAAGCTTAAATTTTGGAATAAATGTTGTTTCTCGTTGGTACAAATGTCTTGCTGTAATGCTGTCTCTGCCCAACAAGGACTTTAATAACGCTGTGTCAAACAGCATTCTTTTTGGCGGCTCTGACGCATTGCAAAATCTGCATCCTGCCAATCTTGCTATATCTCCGCTCGCCTGTCTACTGTCAAGATTTTGTCTTACTGCCAGGCTCTCTGGCTTCATTGTTACTGCATAATCTCCCAATAAGTGTATCAGTGTTTCGCAAAACGTACTTTTCCCGTTTCGCGTGGTACTCCCATAAAGAATAAAACAAGTTTCCTGTTCCGTATTTCCAGTTAGTGAAAGCCCTGCTATTTTCTGAAGATACAATATTTTATCGGTATCGCCCTGCATGATTTCCAATAAAAACTTTTTCCACTCCTTGCAATCGGCGGCAGGGTTATATTCAGTGTTGCATATCTTTGAAAGAAGCATATCAGGGCTGTGGCTCAAAAATACAGGCTTATCCCCGGACAAATCAAGTGTGCCGTTTTGCACATTTAAAAGATAATCATTAATATCTAACTGTTCGTTATTAAAAAAATATACGTCCTTGCTGTCTTGGAGCATATTATTTCGATTCCTGATATTGCATAATGGCGTTACAGCTTTAAGATATTTACCCTCTGTATCAACGCTTACTGCATACCTTACAAGTGCATCTGACAGGACTTTTGCTGATGCCCTCGCGCTCAAACCCTCAATATCATCAATCCACCGTTTGCCGTCATACCGCATAAAATCTTTTCGCGAGGGGTTATATCTGTGCTTGTCCTTAAATACATCCGCAAACAGCCGCCCAAATCCTTTATCTGATGTTTCATACTGTTCAGCGTGTAAATTTCTTAACGCCTGTTCTAAATGCCTGTTCTGCTGCCCCTGTGGAATAACAGGACGGCCAGCACCTTTTTGTTTTTGGTCTGTTTTTTTTGTTTCCGTTTTCCTCACCCCCTCGAATTTTTCTGCGCCTTAATCTCTGCCAGTTCGCTTTTTGTTGCTAGGAATGCTCCATCCTCTGCCAGAATTGCCAAGCAATCCAAAGTCCATTGCAGACGGTCAGAAGATAATCCTGCTGCCATATCCGGCTTCATCCGGCGATACGCTCCCTGATCGGCAGCACATAGAATATCAAGTTTGTACTCCGCCTTTTGCAATTCGTTGATGCAATGGCTCCACGTATCGCTAAATGGCTCATATAGCCGCTTTTCTAGGGCTGCTCTATTAAATATCAGTCCAGCGTTTTAAACGGTCTATTTCGTCCAATAAAGCCGCCTTAAACTCCTGTTTCCGCTCTTCTCGCCGCTGTTGCTCCCTCTGCCGTCGCTCAATCTCTCCCTTGCGGTCTGTTCTACCTGATAAGGATATAAGCAAGGAAAAGGCTTGTATAAGGTACTGGGAAGCTTTCCAGTTGTTCACGCCTAAAACCAATGCAGTAAACTTTATCAAATCGCCGCCAGTATTGGTTGCAAAATCATAGAACGAATGTTTATACAATTTGCAAGAAGCCGTTCGTTCTTCCTTGAAAGGTGAATGGATAAAACCGGCTCTGTCTGGCTTAAATCCTAAATGCTCCGCCACTTGCTTCATTATCAGGCTTTCCTTTATCTTTTTGAAAACCACACTCACTTGCGTTCACTCCGTTGAGATAGCATCAATATAACGCTTTACTTTTTCCACGTTCCACAACACACGCCTCCCAATCTGGATACGTGCGCCTGCTTGTATCCCAATTTCGACTGCTGTCTTTCTCCCAGACTGTGTTATCTCCTGCAAGCCAGAGGTATCTACGCACAAACTGTGATCGGTTACTTTAAATTTGGTTTTAGGATTCATCCCATAATCTCCTTTCATCTAGTGCTTTGCTATTTTAACTGACTTAATTATACGTCCCTTGCACTTTCATGGCAAATAGTATATAATATATATAAATTAGCATCTAAATTGAATAT
>VSOC01000188.1 GCA_009774615.1 Lachnospiraceae bacterium | reverse complement strand
AATAATATTTAATATATAAATGATAGAAATTATAGATTTTTTCTTGACAAAATTAATTATTAATTCTAAAATGATAATAACATTTTCATATTATTTATTTCATATTAATTATTTGAATTTATCATGAATGCATTGGAGGTTGATTATGGTATATACGAGAGAAGCTTTGGTCGAAAAATGTTATGCCGGTGAAAAATTTAAGTATCTTTTTTTCTGGAAGCCCACGATTACTGAAGGAGAAATTACAGAAAGCTGTCTTGGTCAATGGTGGATGTGTCCATTTGCGGTGGACGGAGTTACCTATTCCTGCGCAGAACAGTATATGATGGCAGAGAAGGCCAGATTGTTTCATGATGAAGCGATGTTGGATAAGATTATGAATACCAATTATCCAAAAGAAATGAAAGCTTATGGAAGGGCAGTGCAGAACTTTCATGATGAAGTCTGGGAATCCAAGGCATATTCCATTGTCAAAAAAGGAAATATTGCAAAATTTTCACAAAATCCGGAATTATGGAATTATTTGAAACAGAGTAAAAACAGAATCCTTGTGGAAGCCAGTCCCCGCGACCGTATATGGGGGATTGGTTTGGGTGCAAGTAATCCCGATGCGCAAAATCCTGTAAAATGGAGAGGCAGAAATCTTCTTGGTTTTGCACTGATGGAAGTAAGGGATATTTTACTGGAGAGAGAACAGCGGGAGCATGGAAATTTGCCGGAGCAGGGAAAACAGGAACAGGGCGATTTACCGGAACAGAAAAAAAAGAGGGAGCATGGGAATACGGTCATCTATCAAAAAAGAGATAAACAGGGTCTTACGGAAGAGGAGTTTTTAGCTTCCTATGATGCCGATCATTTTGTACGTCCTTCTGTGGCAACGGATATGGTGATTTTTACTATTACAGAGGAAAAAGAAGAGAATTACCGGAAGCTTTCGGAAAAAAATTTAAGTGTTCTTCTTATTCGGCGCGGTATTCATCCTTTTTTAGGCTGCTGGGCACTTCCCGGAGGGTTTATTCGTCCGGATGAAACGGCAGAACATGCGGCCAGAAGAGAATTACAGGAAGAAACCGGGTTGTCACAGGTATATCTGGAACAATTATATACATTTACCGAACCTGCGCGTGATCCCAGAACCTGGGTAATAAGCTGTTCGTACATGGCACTGATTGATTGCAGCAAAATAAGGCTGCAGGCAGGAGATGACGCAGACAATGCACAGTGGTTTAAGGTAACTTACCGTCTGTTAAGCGAAAAAAAGGATTATCCAGAAGCCGGTAGGTTACTCGTAAAAACACAGCAGTATGAACTCTTACTGTCGCCGCAGGATAATGAAGGCAAGGATGATGATGCCGACATGGAAACGATTATTCTTCGGGCAATTTTACAAAAAACAGTCACAAAGACGGAAGAGATGGAAAAAGTGGAATATACTTTGCTAGAAAATGACGGTTTGGCCTTTGACCATGCCAAAATCATTGTCTGTGCCATCGAGCGGCTGCGTGGAAAGGTGGAATATACAGGACTTGCCCTGCATTTAATGCCGGAAGAATTTACCTTAACACAACTGCAGCAGGCTTATGAGGTGATTTTAGGAAAAACTCTGTTAAAACCGGCATTTCGCAGGAAAATCGCTGGGCTGGTTGAAGAAACTAATCATTATACAGAAAATGAGGGACATCGTCCTTCACGGCTATTTCGCAGAAAATGGGAAGAATAAGGAGATAAAAAGAAAATTATGGACAGAAAAGCTATGGCACGGGAAACTCTGGAAATTATGAAAAATGGTTATTATGATGCAGGCGAAAAGCGTGTTGAAATTTGGGGGCTTCATGAGGATTCCGTGAAAAAGAGTTTTTTACTAACGCCGACGCAGGGAGATGCGTTATTGAATCGGTGCATGGAAGGAGAATTTAACAAAGGACATATCGGAGAATCCAGAGAAGAAATTTTGGTTTGGAACTGTTCAACGGTGGATGCCATTCTACGTTTACATGCACAGAAAAAAGAAGTTGCTGTATTAAACTTTGCCAGTGCAAAAAACCCTGGTGGAGGATTTATCAATGGAGCAAATGCACAGGAAGAAAGCCTGGCTGTTTCCGGCGGGCTTTACCGGACATTGACGGTTCATGAAGAGTATTACAGGAAAAACCGGGAATATAAAAGCATGATGTACACCAATTATGCCATTTACTCACCCAATGTCGTATTTTTCCGGGGTGAACACTTTAAACTGATGGAAGAACCAGTAACAGCCTCCGTATTGACCATCCCTGCAGTGAATATGGGCCAGGTGTTGTTAAAGGGAGAAGATGAAAAAGAAGCAAAAAGGGTAATGCGGGAGCGGATGAAGCTGGTGCTTTCTATTTTTGCCGACCAAAGCTGCCGACATCTGGTCTTAGGGGCTTATGGATGTGGTGTTTTCCGCAATGATCCCATCGACATCGCCAGATGGTGGAAGGAACTTTTAGAAGAGTTTTTTGGTGGGTGTTTTGAAACCATTGTGTTTGCCGTGCTTGATCGAGCGAATGGGAAATGTATTGGGGCGTTTGAGAGGGAATTCAGAGAAGAATGAAGATATCAACTGAAAGAATTAGAGGATGAACTGGGGAAGAAACTGCTTATTCGTGGAAGCAAAAAGGTTACACTTACAGAGGATGGAATGTTACTGCGGAAGCGGGCGGAGGAATTGGTTGATCTGATTGGATAAAGGTTTGATTGATTTTGGACTTTTAGTAGGGCCGGTCGATGTAAGCAAGTATAATTATCTGCGCCTGCCTATCCGCGATACATGGGGCGTTCTTATGCGAAAGGATAGTTCATTGGCTCAGCAAAATGTTGTGCGTGCTGAGGATTTGTGGGATAAGCCATTGATTATATCTCATCAAACCTCAATTAGCAATGATATGATGTCATGGCTTAAAACAGATGTTAAAAAGCTGAATATCGCCATGACATATGATCTGATTTATAATGCGTCCCATTTTGTAAAAAAAGGAATTGGCTATGTGATTACATTGGATAAACTTATTAATACAACAGGAGAAAGCGAACTGTGCTTCCGTCCATTATATCCTGCTTTAGAGGCTGATTTGTGTATGGTGTGGAAAAAGTATCAGGTTTTCTCAAAGGCTTCTAAAGCGTTTCTGCACCAGTTACGGAGTACGTGGGAGCCGGATAATGTAGGTTTCAGTGAATAATAAATAAGAAATATAAAATTTTTGATAACGCAGGTTATAGGAGCAAAATTCTTATTAAAATACAGGATGTGCTTCGTGATCCGGATTTTGAGGGTTTTGGCAGATTGATATAAAGAAGGGGATAGCAAATGAAACAGCTGTTTTTACTGGAAGACGATTTGAGCCTGATAAACGGGCTTTCTTTTGCTTTAAAAAAGCAGGGTTATGAAATAACGGTTGCCCGCACCACTTTGGAAGCGAATGTATTATGGGAAAGAGGAGAATATGATCTGGCTGTTTTGGATGTATCGCTTCCTGACGGCTCCGGCTTTGATTTCTGTAAAAAGATACGGCAAACCTCAAAAATACCCATTATGTTTCTTACTGCCGCTGATGAAGAAACAGATATTATCATGGGGCTTGACATCGGGGGTGATGATTATATTACAAAACCGTTTACGTTAGCAGTTTTCTTTTCAAGGATTAATGCACTGCTGCGCAGGAGTGAAAATTTCGGCACTGCTGTTACGGAATTAAGTTCCGGCGGTATCTGTATCCGGCTTTTAAAAGGGGAAGTATATAAAAGGGGAGAACTTGTTGAACTAACGGCAAGTGAATATAAGCTGCTGTGCCTGTTTATGGAAAATCCTGACCAGATACTTTCTCAGGAGCAGATTTTGGGCAGATTGTGGGATGTGGGCGGAAGCTATGTAGATAACAATTCCCTTACTGTATATATCCGCAGGCTCCGTACAAAAATTGAGGATGATCCGGGAAAGCCGAAACGGATTGTCACTGTCCGTGGTATGGGATATAAATGGAGCACTGTGGATTGAGGCGTAGGATGAAAATATTTGTAAATCGGAAAATCAAACGGCTCTTTTGTGGTATTCTGCTGTGCGTTTTATTCTTTACATTTATTGCGGTTTTGCTTATGGAATTTGAAGTCAGAAATGCGGCAGTTTACACAATAGTCTGTTTTTTACTGATGAGTGCTGCCATACTGGTAATCTGTTATAAGTATTTCAGGGAACAGCATAAAATCATGGAACACGCTATATTACAGATTACAGAATATATATCTGGAAACAAGGATGTTACAATTGAATGTAATGATGAAGGTGAATTATACAGGCTGTTCCATGAAGTAAACTCTCTGGTTGCGATCTTGAACGCCCATGCCGAGAATGAAAAAAATGCAAAGAAATTTTTGAAAAATACAATATCTGACATTTCGCATCAGTTAAAGACACCCCTTGCAGCCCTTACTATTTATATGGGGCTGATACAGGACGAGGCAGAGGAACTGCCAACGATTCAGGAATTTTCCCGGCTTTCCGAGCAGGAGCTTGACAGGATAGAAGATCTGGTGCAGAACCTTTTGAAAATCACAAAACTGGATGCGGGCATGATTGTGTTGGAAAAATCATTGGAAAATGTGTCGGAGATTGCGGAAAGCGTCAAAAAGCACTTTCTGTTCCGGGCAAGTCAGGAAGGAAAAGAAATCTGCCTGTCAGGCAGTGGGGAAACCGCATTTTTGTGTGATCGCAGATGGATGATTGAAGCAGTCAGCAACCTTGTAAAAAATGCCCTTGACCATACCAGAGAAGGCGACTGCATACGCATGGAATGGCGGGTATCCGCTTCTATTGTCCAGATCACCATAAAAGATAATGGCAGCGGCATCTATCCAGAGGATTTACACCATATTTTTAAACGGTTTTACCGAAGCCGTTATTCTAAAGACACGCAAGGTATTGGTCTTGGGCTGCCGCTGACCAAAGCGATTGTAGAAGCTCATAGCGGAACGATTGAGGTAGATAGTGCTTTAGGCAGGGGAACCTCTTTCACGATGAATTTTTTAATTCCAACAAAATTGTAGGGTAATTGTAATATAGGAGTAGGATTTCTCTGCTATATTTGGGGTTATCAAAACAGAAAGAGGCGTTTACACAATGAATTTATTAGAAGTCAGTAATGTCAGCAAGATATACGGAAGCGGCGAAGCAGCCGTAAAGGCATTAAAAAAAGTTTCATTTTCTGTTCCAAAAGGCGAGTATGTGGCGATTGTCGGAGAATCCGGCTCCGGGAAAAGTACGCTCTTGAATATGATAGGCGCACTTGATACGCCCACATCCGGCAAAGTAGTTATCAGTGGAAATGAAATTTTTTCCATGAATGACCGCAAACTTACCATTTTCAGACGGAGAAATATTGGTTTTATTTTTCAGGCGTTCAACCTGATTCCAGAACTGACCGTAGAGCAGAATATTGTTTTTCCGGTACTTCTTGATTACCAGAAACCGGACAGAAAGTATCTGGAAGAACTGCTTTCGGTGCTGAATCTGAAAGAACGCCGGAATCATTTGCCCAGCCAGTTGTCTGGCGGACAGCAGCAGAGAGTGGCGATTGGGCGTGCTTTGTTTCCCCGTCCGGCTTTAATACTTGCAGATGAGCCGACGGGAAATTTAGACTCGCAGAATACCAGTGAAGTTATTGCGCTGTTAAAAGAAGCATCAAAAAAGTATGCGCAGACAATTATTATGATTACACACAGCCGCAGTATTGCACAGACGGCAGACCGTATTCTGCAGGTGTCAGACGGAGAACTTACGGATTTAGGGAGGTGCAGGGAATGAAAAGTTATTTAAGCCTTGTGCCTATTTCGGGAAAGGTGCGGAAACGGCAGAAC
>VSOC01000187.1 GCA_009774615.1 Lachnospiraceae bacterium | reverse complement strand
GCAGTTTACAAATAATTTATAAAAAATTAGCACTCGCCTATTGACAGTGCTAACAATTGGTGATATAACTTATCATGTAGTAAACGAAAGGCATGAAAAAGCAGAATGAAAAAAGATTAAATACAGGAGGAATGAACATGAAGTTAGTACCTTTATTTGACAAAGTTGTGTTAAAGCAGTTAATTGCAGAAGAAACCACAAAATCAGGCATTGTTTTACCGGGTCAGGCGAAGGAGAAGCCGCAGCAGGCAGAGGTTATCGCTGTAGGCCCCGGCGGTGTGGTTGACGGCAAGGAAATCACGATGCAGGTAAAGGAAGGCGATAAGGTTATCTATTCCAAGTACGCCGGAACCGATGTGGAGGTTGACGAGGAGAAGTACGTTATCGTTAAGCAGAGCGATATTTTAGCAGTAATTGCTTAAACATTTGGATAAATGGTGAGAAAAGAAACAAGAAGAGCCCTGCATAAAAATATGATGTGATACAGTAAATGTATAGGAATTGTTTAAAGTGAATGTTAAAAAATCTGGAGGTTGATGAATCATGGCAAAAGAAATTAAATATGGCGTTGATGCCAGAAAAGCATTAGAGAGCGGCGTAAACCAGTTGGCCAATACCGTAAGAGTTACTTTAGGACCGAAGGGACGCAATGTTGTTTTGGATAAGTCCTTTGGCGCTCCGCTGATTACCAATGACGGCGTTACCATTGCCAAGGAAATCGAGTTGGAGGATGCCTTTGAAAACATGGGCGCACAGCTGGTTAAGGAAGTTGCCACAAAGACCAACGACGTAGCCGGCGACGGAACCACCACCGCAACGGTTCTGGCCCAGGCGATGATTAATGAAGGAATGAAGAACTTAGCTGCCGGTGCAAACCCCATCGTTCTGAGAAAGGGTATGAAGAAGGCAACCGAAGCTGCCGTAGAGTGCATTAAGGAAATGTCCAAGCCAATCGAGGGCAAGGCACAGATTGCAAGAGTAGCAGCAATTTCCGCTTCCGACGATGCTGTAGGCGAGATGGTAGCCGATGCGATGGAAAAAGTTTCCAAGGACGGCGTTATCACCATCGAAGAGTCCAAAACCATGAAAACCGAGCTGGATTTAGTAGAAGGTATGCAGTTTGACCGCGGCTATGTATCCGCTTATATGGCAACTGATATGGATAAGATGGAAGCTGTTTTAGATGATCCGTACATCTTAATTACCGACAAGAAGATTTCCAATATCCAGGATATCCTTCCTCTGTTAGAGCAGATTGTTAAGACCGGCGCAAAGCTTCTGATTATTGCCGAGGATGTTGAAGGCGAGGCCCTGACCACCTTAATTGTCAATAAATTAAGAGGAACCTTTAATGTTGTAGCCGTTAAGGCACCGGGCTACGGCGACAGAAGAAAAGAGATGTTAAAAGATATTTCTATCTTAACCGGAGGACAGGTAATCTCCGAAGAACTTGGTCTGGATCTGAAAGATATCGATATGAGCCAGTTAGGCCGTGCAAAATCCGTAAAAGTTCAGAAGGAAAACACGATTATCGTAGACGGTTACGGCGAGAAGGATGAAATCAGTGCAAGAGTTTCCCAGATCCGTGCACAGATTGACGAAACCACTTCTGAGTTTGATAAAGAAAAGCTTCAGGAAAGACTGGCGAAGCTGGCTGGCGGTGTAGCTGTAATCCGCGTAGGTGCTGCAACCGAAACCGAGATGAAAGAAGCAAAACTGCGCATGGAGGATGCTCTGGCAGCAACCAAGGCAGCCGTAGAAGAAGGCATTATCGCCGGCGGCGGTTCCGCTTACGTTCATGCGGCAGTGAAGATTAAAGATATTGTTAAAGAATTAGAAGGCGATGAAAAGACCGGCGCAAAGATTATCTTAAAAGCTCTGGAATCTCCGCTGTACCACATCGTAGCCAATGCAGGACTGGAAGGTTCTGTTATCATTAACAAAGTAAAAGAGTCTGAGGTAGGAACAGGTTTTGATGCATACAAAGAAGAGTATGTGGATATGATTAAAGCAGGCATCCTTGACCCTGCAAAAGTAACCAGAAGCGCTCTGCAGAATGCAACCAGCGTTGCCTCTACCTTATTGACAACTGAATCTGTTGTTGCTAATATTAAAGAAGAAACCCCCGCCATGCCCGCCGGAGCAGGGATGGGAGGAATGATGTAAGCGAAAGCAGAGTCAGATAAATGAAAGCAAAACCTGGCCATGCTTGCATGAGCCGGGTTTTGCTTTTATTTATATAACGAGCAACGGTAGTGGGAAGAAGCGAAGCGGATTCGAACTACTGTTGCAAAAGTACACGAAGTGTTCTGACTCTGTGCCGTAGAAAGAGGCAGTTACAGATCCTGCCTGCACGAGTCAAACTCTGCTTCCGTTCATCAGACGAGCAAAACCACCAAAAAAACCGAAAGGAATCACACAAATGAATCAGGACACTTATGTAGAATGGTTAGTGAAGCGAAAAGAACCCGCCTATGCATGGCCCGTTCGCATTGTTATGGGAATACTCTGTATTTTCTCTCTTCTGATGGCACTCACGCAGGTATGGGGAATCCTGCTTTTAGTTGCTGCAGGTATAGGAACCTTCTTCCTTTTCCAGACCCTGAGTATCGAATACGAATATCTCTTTGTAGACGGTACCCTGTCTATCGATAAAATCCTTGGAAAAGCCCGGAGAAAAAAGGTTATCGAGTGTGCAAAAGAGGACCTTCTTATCGTTGCCCCCTCCGATTCCTTCGTATTAAAAGACTACGAAACCAAAGACAGCAAGCTTATTGACTGCTCCTCAGGAGAAAAAGGAAGAAAGCTTTACACATTTATCTACAAAAAAGGCCCCCAGCACATCAAACTTTTGCTGGAACCCAACGATAAACTCATCCAGGCCTACCGCAACACCTCCCCATCAAAAGTTGTGCTATAGGCGATTACTCCTCTCTAAAAGCAAATCAAAATCAAGCCAGAATGTATCCCTAAAAAATACATCCTGGCTTAATGCTTCCTATCCCCCTTAACTTACCTTAACTTAACTTTATCCCCATCTCCACAAAAAACATCGATATATTAGCCGATTTCCTTTTCCCTTATAAGTAAAATGAATAAATCATCACGCACAAATATTTGACAAGCACTTAAAAGTTTGTTAGAATTAGCTACTAATAAGCAGAAACGAACAAAAACAGCACGATAATATTGGACAAAATCACAAACCATCTATGCAAAAACAAGTTCCCAAAAAGCAAAAGAATCACAACAATCAAAAGAAATTAAAAAAGAAAGAGAGGAAAACAACATGGGTACGATTATAGGGGAAGGCATTACATTCGATGATGTGCTCTTAGTCCCGTCTTATTCTGAGGTAATTCCCAACCAGGTGGATTTAACCACACATCTGACCAAAAAAATCAAGCTGAACATCCCGCTAATGAGTGCCGGCATGGACACCGTAACCGAACACCGTATGGCGATTGCCATGGCAAGGCAGGGAGGAATCGGAATTATCCATAAAAATATGTCCATCGAAACACAGGCCGAGGAAGTGGACAAGGTAAAACGTTCCGAAAACGGCGTGATTACCGACCCATTCTCCCTATCTCCCGAGCACACCTTAAAGGACGCCGACGAACTGATGGCAAAGTTCCGCATTTCCGGCGTGCCTGTAACCGAGGGAAAGAAGCTTGTGGGAATTATTACGAACCGTGACCTGAAATTTGAAGAAGATTTTTCCCGCAAAATCAAAGAGTGCATGACCTCCGAAAATCTTGTAACCGCCAGAGAAGGCATTACCATGCTGGAAGCCAAGCAGATTTTAGCAAAAGCCCGCGTAGAAAAGCTTCCCATCGTTGATGCGGACTTTAACTTAAAGGGTCTGATTACCATTAAAGATATCGAAAAGCAGATTAAGTATCCGCTGTCCGCCAAGGACGGACAGGGAAGGCTGCTCTGCGGCGCTGCGATAGGGATTACTGCCAATGTCTTAGAGCGCGTGGAAGCCCTGGTAAAAGCCAAGGTAGATATTATTGCCCTTGACTCCGCACATGGTCATTCGGCAAATGTTATCCGCTGCGTAAAAATGATTAAAGAAACTTATCCCGAAGTACAGGTTATTGCCGGAAACGTAGCGACGGGAGAGGCGACCAGGGCGTTAATCGAAGCCGGAACCGACGCCGTAAAGGTAGGTATCGGCCCGGGTTCTATCTGCACGACCCGCGTGGTTGCCGGTATCGGCGTTCCGCAGATTTCGGCGATTATGGACTGCTATGCCGTGGCCAAGGAGTACGGGGTTCCGATTATTGCCGACGGCGGTATTAAATTCTCCGGTGATATTACTAAGGCAATCGCCGCAGGCGGAAGCGTCTGCATGATGGGAAGCCTGTTTGCCGGCTGTGACGAAAGCCCGGGAACTTTTGAACTCTACCAGGGAAGAAAATATAAGGTATACCGCGGCATGGGTTCTATCGCGGCGATGGAAAACGGAAGCAAAGACCGCTATTTCCAGTCCGATGCAAAGAAACTGGTTCCCGAGGGCGTGGAAGGCCGCGTTGCCTACAAGGGCATGGTGGAAGATACCGTATTCCAGCTTCTCGGCGGTCTGCGTGCCGGGATGGGCTACTGCGGGGCAGCGAATATTCCCACACTGCAGGAAACCGGGAGATTTGTAAAGATTTCCGCCGCCTCCCTGAAAGAAAGCCACCCGCACGATATCCATATCACAAAGGAAGCACCGAACTACAGTGTTGATGCATAGATGGATGAACGAAATTAACTATCAGAACGTGAAAAACTGAAATGAAAAGTTAGCATAAAAAATTAAGCACTTCTCTGCCGTGAAAAGACGTGGTAAAATGGATGGCAGAAGAAGTGCTTTTTTGACCAATCAATATATTTTTAAAATTATGTTGTGAAATACGTGAAAAATAAAAATAATAAAAACAAAAATGTGAAAAAGTCACAAAAACTTGACATAAATATCTTAAAATAGTATATTATATAAAATAAGGAGGTGGTTTGTAATGTTAGTGCAGTTTAAGCTGAAAAATGTATTGTCATTTAAAGAGGAAACCATATTAGATATAACCGCAATTCCTGCATACAAAGAACATGAGTGCAATTTGATTGATTATGGCGGAAAAGAGAAATTTTTGAGGGTTGCAGCGATTTATGGCGCTAATGCAAGTGGAAAATCCAATTTATATTTGGCAATGATGTATTTTAAAAGGATTATTATGGAATCGTTAAATAATACGGATAATGAGGAGTGTACAGCCATTAAAGAATATTATGTTCCTTTTTTGTTTGAAGATAGTCTTGAAAATTCAGAATTTCAGATTATTGAAATTATGGACGATTTTGAATATACCTATGGATTTTCTTATAATGCAGAATGTATTGATCAGGAATGGCTTTACCGAAAAAATTTACAAACCAAAAGAACTTCCATTATTTTTGAACGTACAACAGATGTTGTGGAATTTGGAGCAGCAGTGCGAAAAGAGTGTGAGATTTATAAAGAACAGATTCCAGCAGAAACATTGGTCTTATCTTTTTTTAAAAAATTGAAATTAAAAACAAATGTATTTCATGAAGTTTATATGGAAATTATAAATACTATGGTTGTTCCAACGAATTTTTGCGAAGATACTAGTATTCTTGAATCTCTTCTGCCGCGGACGATTGATAATAATAAAGAAAAACTTGTTGAATTTCTTTGTGCCATTGATACAGGAATTAAGGATATTTATTATGAAGAAAATGGTAAAAATCTGCAATTTATAACCATACATGAAGGTAAAGATGGTAAGGCTTACTGCTTAAATTTATATAGTGAATCTGAAGGCACAATCAAAAGTATTCTGTTGTTTATCTATACACAAGCAGCTATTTTATCGAATGGATTAATTTTTGTAGATGAGTTAAATGTAAAGCTCCATCCGTTATTATTAAAGTTTATTATTGATT
>VSOC01000186.1 GCA_009774615.1 Lachnospiraceae bacterium | reverse complement strand
GAAATGTAAGATTGAGTTTTTACCTTTTACTTTTTTATTCCTTCAAAGGCAACCGCCGCCACTCATATAGAGGGGCGGCGGTTATAATCAGCATTATTTCAGCAGTACCTCCAAATCACTCTCCGGGGTTGTGATCGGGGCAATGTGATAATGCTCAGCCAGATACTGCAACACGTTGGGCGACAGGAACGCCGGAAGTGTAGGCCCCAAGCGGATATTTTGGATTCCCAGGTGCAAAAGCGTCAGCAGGATACACACAGCCTTCTGCTCATACCAGGAAAGAACCATTGACAGCGGCAGATCGTTTACACCACATGCAAAAGCCTCTGCCAGGGCTACAGCCACCTGGATGGCACTGTATGCGTCATTGCACTGTCCCATATCCATCAGGCGGGGAAGTCCGGAAACGGTGCCAAGGTCCAGGTCATTGAACCGGTACTTGCCACAGGCAAGAGTAAGTACGATACTGTCAGGAGGTGTCTGCTTTACAAACTCAGTATAGTAGCTGCGTCCCGGCTTTGCTCCATCGCAGCCGCCAACCAGGAAGAAATGTTTGATCACTCCGCTTTTGACTGCTTTGACCACTTTGTCCGCAACGGACAAGACCGCGTGACGCCCAAAGCCGGTTGTGACGGTTCTTCCGCCATTGATACCAGTAAACTGCATGGCTTTGGGGTAGCCGCCCAGCTCCAAGGCTTTTTGGATTACCGGCGAGAAGTCCTTTTCCGGCCCAATGTGGGCCAGCCCCGGATATGCGACGGCTTCCGTCGTAAATACCCGGTCCGCATAGCTTGTTTTCGGCGGCATGAGGCAGTTTGTTGTAAAAAGGACCGGAGCGGGGATAGAAGCAAATTCCTTTTGCTGATTCTGCCAGGCAGTGCCGAAATTCCCTTTGAGATGGGGGTACTTTTTTAGTTCCGGATAACCGTGAGCCGGGAGCATTTCACCGTGGGTATAAATGTTGATGCCCTTGTCCTTGGTCTGCTCCAAGAGTTGTTTCAAATCAAAGAGGTCATGACCGGAAATGATAATAAACGGTCCTTTCTCTACAGTCAAACTTACTTCTGTTGGAACGGGATTGCCATAGGTTTCCGTATTAGCCTTATCCAGCAGTTCCATACATTTCAGGTTAACCGCCCCGACTTCCAGGACAATAGGAAGAAGTTCATCCATCCCCCAGTCCTCCATACCGACAGCAAAGAGGGCCTTATAAAAAAAGCGGTCTACTTCCGGGTCCGTATAGCCCAGGACAGCAGCGTGATACGCATAGGCGGCCATACCCCGGATGCCAAACAGAATCAGCGACTTCAGAGAGCGAATATCCTCCCCAGCAGTCCACAGATGCTCCATGTCATAGTCATCGTTCTTCCCGCAGGCTGAGGTACACTCATAGCAGAGAGGAACAATCTGCCGCTTTACCTCATCCACACGCCGGAGCAGAGCAGAAAGGGCCTCCTTGTCAAAATTCACATTCGTAATTGTCGCAAACAACCCTTCCCGCACAACCTGATTGGCGGCATGGCTAATCAGATGCCCATTTCCGTCTATGGTCCTTGCAAGGCCAATCAATTTCCCGGTAAGCTGATCCTGCATTTCAGCAATACCGGCCTGCTTGCCGCATACGCCAGAATTTCCAGTACAGCCTTTGCATCCCGCTGTCTGTTCACACTGGAAGCAAAACATTTTCTGTTCCATCACTGTTTCCTCCTATTATTATTCTAAAATTCTTCCGTCCGTAGAAATAGTCACCACATTCCACGGAATGAACTTCCCGCTCTCCTGTAAGGCCTGTTTGACCGCGTTTTCGATTCCGCCGCAACATGGAACTTCCATTCGTACTATGGTTACGCTCTTGATGTCATTTCCAGAAATGATTTGCGTCAGCTTTTCAGCATAGTCCCCCTCGTCCAGCTTGGGGCAGCCGATGAGCGTCACATGGCTACGGATAAACGCATCGTGGAAATTGCCATAGGCATAGGCGGTACAATCTGCAGCGATGAGTAGCTTGGCACCGTTAAGGTATGGGGCGTTCACCGGCACCAGCTTAATCTGTACTGGCCATTGGGTCAGCTGGCTGGCGGCAGGCGTCTGTGCGGCAGGGGCAATGCAAGGATCCCGGTGAATCGTCTTTGCATTTGTTCCGAGACAGCCGCAGGGCAGAGGCGCACTCTTCTGTTTAGCGGCCGTCACAGCCGCATGGTCATAGGCGAGCGCTTCCCGCGTCTCAAAGCTGATTGCCTCCGTGGGGCAGGCGGGCAGGCAGTCACCCAGACCATCGCAGTAGTCCTCACGAGTGAGCCTCGCCTTACCGTCTACCATCTCAATAGCGCCCTCATGACAGGCGGCGGCACAGGCTCCGCATCCGTTACACTTTTCTTCATCGATATGAATTATTTTGCGAACCATAAAATTTTCCTTTCCGGTCAACTGTATTCTTTGAATCCCTGTTGACATCTTGGAATCAGTATAGTATGATTTACGTGTTTTGTATGTTGAAATTTCAACAAAGGGAACAAATCTATGGAAAAATATTTTGAAGTATTGTGCATGTGTCCGCTGTTTCGGGATATGGCGCATTGGGAACTGACTAAGGCTCTACGTTGCCTCAACGCCAGGGTATCTTCCTTTGAAAAAGGAGAAGCCGTGATGAACGAGGGTGAACCAGCAAAATATGTGGGAATTGTCCTAACGGGCAGTTTTCAAATTGTACGGGCGGATTTCTTTGGTAATCGAAGCATGATTGCCAACCTTGTTCCTGGTGAATTATTTGGGGAATCCTTTGCTTGTGCAGGAGTAAAGGCAGTCCCGGTTTCTGTGCTGGCATCGGAGGCTGCGGAGGTTATGCTGATTGACTGTTTGAAAATTTGTCATTCATGCAGTAATGCTTGTCAATTCCATCAACAGATGATTTATAATCTTCTTCAAATTGTTGCGGCAAAGAATTTGATGTTTCACCAAAAAATCGAGGTCACATCCAAGCGCACGACACATGAAAAGCTGATGGCGTATCTGATGCTTCAAGCTAAACAATTTGGCAGTCTGGAATTTGAAATACCATATGATCGCCAGGAGTTGGCGGATTATCTGGAAGTAGAGCGCAGTGGTTTGTCGGCGGAAATCGGAAAACTGCGTCGGCAAGGGGTCATTGAAGCAGACCGCAGCAGATTCAAGATATACAAACCGTTGAAATACAAGGGAATTGCCGCAATAGATTTCTGATAAAAAAGTGGCTATTGACTGACCGTGCCTTATAACTATAGGACTGGCAGGAATAAAAATTTCTGATAAAATGTGTTCATAGTAATTCGGCTGCGGTCTGTTTTCAGAGTATCAATTCTAAAGGAGGATTGGTTACTTTGGCGCATTGTCATAGATTCATGCCATTTTCTGCACAGGAAATCAGTTTATCATAGCATGGAATACTTGCTGCAGGTTTCCATATAAGCAATTTGCAGTTCATTTTTATCGGAAATTTTCACGTGAGCGGCGTCTGCTGTTACCCACAGTGGGAGAAAAATCATCATCGCGTCCCCTGCTGGCGGTTGCGATTTTTCTCTTTTTCGGTCACGCCCAAAATCCTCTCCACGTTGTTTTTGGCAGTGAGAAGTTCTATCATTTTTGCCTTGGCCTGCTTGTATTCTGGATACCGCTTTTTGTTCTCGGCATACAAGGTGGCATACTCCTGTTTCAGCGATTGTATGGACGGCAGTTTCTTCAAACCGAGGGAATCAAAATACCGCTTCGCCGCTTGACAGGCCGTGATTTCACTGCTATGCTGTTCATAAAATTTCTCCCTTTTCCTGCCCGTCAATTTCCGGTACTGCGCGAAAATTTCCCGTGTTTTACCGTAAGCGCCGATGTGCTTTTGCAGTTCGGAAATGTCTTTCATTCTTGCGCTGGCAGCTTTCGACTGGTCAGCTAAATCGTTGAATTTTTGAACCGCCGCATCACAGGTTTTCTCCAATTCTCCAAAATCAGTCAGGCCCTTTTCCTGCAAGTAGATGACCGTCTTTGCCATCTCTTTGAGGTTGAAGATTTTTGCCCACCGCTCGAATCCGGGAGAGTTGGCCTGCTGCATTTTTGCTTGAATGTCAATCAGCAAATTGGGCTTGGACCTCGCCGCCGCCTTTGCCCTTGGAGCGACAATCCGTTTACCGGAAATGCGCTCCATAATCGCCGCTTCAGTGTAATCGTCACCGAGGGAATTACAGCGGACGAACCGTTTGCCGTTGGGGATTTTGAACGCAAGATGTTTGCCCCGCTTAACCTCCGCTCCCGCCGTTTTCATGGCAATGAGGAAGCTGTCAAAATCCTTGCATCCTTGACCGAGGGCGGTGTCGATTAAATATCACTATTCAAACGGAAACCGGCACAGGGAAATATGAGTCTGACAATATCGGGGAAACTTTACTTACGCTGCTGGTGCAGTGCAGGGAAAAAGGGGAGACCATCTTAGATATCCAGATAGGCCGCGGTTCATTGGAGCAGCACTTTATGAAAATTGCAAAGGGGGTTTGAAAAATGGGAGCTTTTATATATGGGGTTTCTTTACAATGGAAATTAGATATACGAAGTAAGACGTTGCGCATCACCTGCTATATCGTTCCCCTGTTGTTCTTTGGAATTATGGGCGGGATATTTACATCGGTTATTCCGGGGGCAGGGGATACACTTATTCAATCCATGACTGTATTTGGCGTGACCATGGGTGCTCTGCTCGGTCTGCCGCCTTCCCTTGTGGAAATTTATGGCAGCGACATTAAGAAGGTTTATCTGGCAAACGGTGTTCCTTTCTATCTGGGTATTGCATTGGCCAATATCTCGGCGTTTATCCACCTGTTTATTATGAGCATTATCCTGTATATTGCCGCTCCCCTTGCCTTTGATGCCAAGATACCAGAAAATCCGGGCGTATACTTTGCCTCCCTTTCCATTTTTATTGCGGTATCACTCGGCATAGCCAGCATAATTGGCCTGGCGGTAAAAGACCAGACGAAAACCTCCATGTTTTCCATTATTGTTTTTCTGCCTTCAATCATGCTCTCTGGAATTATGTTCCCGGTTGAGATGCTCCCCCAAATGCTTGAAACAATAGGGAAAGCGTTCCCGGCTTCATGGGGATACAGACTGATGACAGGGGGGACTTTTGGGCTGGAAAATCTGTTGCCGATGCTGGTGATTTTTGTATTGGCTGTCTGTGCGTGTGCCATATTGCTATCAGGAAAGATGATTTGGCGCAACAAATAGAGAGGTTAAGCAGTCATATCAATTTGTTTCAGAAATACTTAAAGGAATCAGGCAGGAGAAAGCTGCATTGACAAAAGGATACAGGAGAATAATCATAGATGGAATATGCCTTGGTTTTCATATTGATGGTTTTAACAATCATCTTTTGGAGTGGAAAGGGCAGTTGGCTAATTGCTGGATATAATACTATGGATGATAAGGAGAAACAGAATCGTGGTAGATGTGAAATGGCATTTAAAAAAATATGTTTTCTTTATTGTGTTGATGGTAATGGTTGTTATAACAGGCAATATTGTTTTAAGGAAAAGAGGTTCTGGAAAGAACACAGAGGAAGTGTGGGAACCGCCAGTCATAATGGAAAGCATGGAAGAGGTAAAAGAGGAGGAACCGACAGAATATTCCCATATTGAGTTCTTTTCAGATCAACAGAGAAAAGATGTGGTAAAGCAGTTGGGAGAACAGGGGCTTGTAAGTGTTACTGATGACATGAACATGGAAAACTATCAAAAAATGGAGGATTTTTATTCCGCTTATATTTCCGGCATGGACGCAATGGTTACTGTGTTTAACGTACAAATGGAGGGGAATATAGGTGCGCTGACATTTGTTCATAGAAACGGAAAAATACAATCTTATTATGTCACGGTAGGCTGACAGGGAGACTACAGGAAAGTTTAATAAATGCAGTAAATTTACAAGTTACACTATGCATAGACAAAATTGGCTAATGG
>VSOC01000185.1 GCA_009774615.1 Lachnospiraceae bacterium | reverse complement strand
AAGAATACTGCACCTGCCATTAAGATGATGCCGGCTGCGTAGAAGATGGTTGTACCGATGCCACCGGTGGAAGGAAGAAGGGAACCTGCATTGTTGATAATATTTAATGCATATACTCCAATGGTAAAATTTGCTAATGAAACTATATAATTGTCATCAACATCTCTGGTCGAAGTAGTTCCGATATTCCATGTCGCTTTATCATTAATATTTATGTCTTCTGGTGTTTTACAACCGATTTCAACAACAACATCATCAGCTTTATTATACCCAGCAGGAACACCAGTTTCTTCAATTGTATAAACTCCTACGCCTAAACTCTTAAAGATAACTTTACCATCATTTCCAGAAGTTACAACCATTTTTACGGGTGTAGAAACTACTGTCGTTTCCTCTACTGTCTTTAAGGTATATTTCACAGTAGTGCTAACATACAAATCTACGTTATTTTTCGTTGTTACATTTCCTTCATCATCTTTCACATCCTCTAATGTCGGCGCTTCCTTTGTATATGTGCCGTCTTTCAGCAGATAATATTCTCCATTACCATCCTGTACATAGCACTCTTTACTTTTTAAAACAACTTGATTGGAAGTTCCAGTTAATGTAAATTCAGCGCCTGGTAAATAATTATCTTCTGATACTTTATCTTTATACTTGGTGATATCAATTTCAGCTACGTAAGTAATGACTTTATCATCTGGTGTCTTACCTGTAGGAATATTTTTATCTGGATCTGGTTTTCCTGGCTTTCCTTCGTTTTCACCTTCATACTTGAAATTTGGATTGTTGGAATATTCTAATTTAACAGTATTTGGATTCCCATCTGCTCCTGTCACTGCACTAGCATTTACGGTTGCAGAATAAGTAACAACAATCTCACTATCTTTCGCCCACTCTTTAATTTTTGCAAAAGCAATTTCAAATGTACAACCATCAGAAATATCTTTTTTGTCCGTATACACATAATAATTATCCTTGGTGGCGCTTGCAGATTCAGATTTCTCAATCTTTGTCAATGTCATATCACCAATAGTTACCGTAATATCATTATTAAATGTTAATCCCTCAGATAAAGTATCATGAATTACATAGAAGTATTTATCATAACTTTGATGATCCGGAACCTTTCCTTTAAGTTCATAAGTAACAACCTGACCAATACCTGCCGTATTAGAATCTGCTCTGCCATCAGCTGCATCTGTTACAATTTTCTTTGTAAGTTCTGGAGCCGTTACCTTTACATCTGCTGTTACATCTGCAACAACTTCCATGATATAGCGGCTGTATGCGTCACCTTCTGTAACTCCAGTGTCACTAGCCACATCCTCAACCAAATAATATCCTGCTGTCAGGTTAGAAATTTCATAGGTTGACTCTCCGGTTGGTTCTTCACCAGTAAGCTTTTTAGTTTCTGTTGATTCTTTCGCGCCAGTTGCATCAAGGAAAGGGGTGAGTGCCTTAGCAAATTCCTGCAAGACACTACTGTCTTTTCCCATCTTAGCCAATTCTTCGGCAACATCACGGGCAGTTGCAGTATCGGTCAATACTTTTTTGGGATTCTCATCACTACCATATTCGGCATCATCTAATACAGCCTTGATAGCGCCAATTAATGTTTTTTCTTGCTCACCTTCTGTAATTTTTTCCACTATTCCATTACCCCATTTAACATTGGAAAGTGTCTTTGTACTATTTTCTTCTAAAAGGTCACCTGTGAATATCTGATATGCTCTGTAGATATGATCAGACTTACTGTCTAATGTAATTGAAAAATTACCATTTCCCGCTACGGTGTTATCAGCAAATGCCGCAACCGTCATAGATAAAACCATGACTACTGCCAGTATTAAGCTAGCTAATTTTTTCATCTTTTTCATAATTGTTTTCCTTTCTTTTTTTATTTGTTAATTATGCTTTTTCAAGCACGCAATAACCTGTGTTCCCTTTCGGGATGTTTGGACTTTTGTCCGGGTAAAATGAATTACTTCTAACTGCTTACCTTACATCCAAATATCCTTTTCGGATGTTCTTTCATACTCTTTTTCCCTCCGCCTCCCTTCATTCGTTTTCAGCTGTGTACATGTGTAGATGAATCGTTTACTCTGTACAACGTCTGCGGTTCTTTATGTACACCTGCGGAACCGGATGTCCCTGCTCCGCAGATATGCATTACATTAGTTAAGTGCGTCAATAATCATCTGGTTCAAAACCTCTGGTGTCTTCTCTTTGCATATTGACTGCTTTCCGGTTTCTTCGTTCGCCGTAGAACTGGATTTCCATACCTGCCATCAATAAGGCTAACAGCAGTAACATCCATCCCAAACGACTCATCATCAGAAGCCCGGGGCCGCCGGTGTCCGGGAGAACCGCACCGGGGGTATTTGTGCAATTTACTGATATTTTTCCAGAACCCTCAACAGTGAATTTGACTGCATCTTCTCCATCATTTATTAATGTAAGATTTGTTGAGCCTTCATATGAAACATAATATCCAGCATGTTCTGTTTCTTGAATCTTAATCGATGCACCTATAGGAACCGGAATAATTACTTTACTACTATCTTTTAGTTCAAAGGAAACTTTGATAAATTTGCTTCCATCACTATTAGTAATTATCTCACCATCCGCATATCCTGTACTAAACGATCCATCTGAATTTTCAACGTATTTTCCCATTCCAGGTGTTGAAGGCGGCAACTTAAATGATGTAATATCACCATTCTCTGGTAATGTGATTTCAGCAGTAAACGCGAATGATTTTGTTGTTGAACCCTTATCAACCTTTTTGCTTATTTCCAAATCCACTTTTTTATAGTTTATAAATTTTAAGTCTACTTCTTTATCTTTCAATAAAGTACTATTTTTATAAACTTTTGTTGGATCCCACTGTGCAGAATAAGAGCCATTTTCATCTTTTAATTTTACCTTCACTATATAAAATGTTTTGTCATTAATGAAATCATTCGTACCATCTTTTTCGTCTTCACTAATTTTATACCATCGTTCTATTTCCCTATTAGGTGAATTTGAAATTTCATCTATAAAATCTTTCATTTTATAAGTAATAACAAATTTACCTTCTCCTGTTCCATCAGAAACATTAATCGATATTGTTTCTGAGAAAGATGGATTTAGTTTTAGACTCCAATCGTCTTCACTCTTTACTTCTTCAATTTTAAATTTGAAGTCTTGTTTGTCACTGAATGCGATACATTGTTTACTGATAGGTATATTCACAGGAATTATAAAATTATTAGTTATTGTAAATCCATTTGTGATGTCACATTCATATGTTGCTTCGTACCAACCTCCTTCTTGCTCAGGGGTTAATTGCCCATCATTCACTTCTTCTACTGCATAGATAACTTTTTTCCATGTTTTAGTGGTTTCATCTAGTTCATAAAGAGGCATATCTGCCCAAGTTATATTATCTGCCCAATTGTTTGCAGCTGATAAAACAATCTGTGGAACGTCTTCTTTGTTATTTCCGTATCCTCTTGTTGCTTTACTCCAATCTTTTTCCCAATTTGGATCTGTTTTATCTAAAACAACAAAAGTATTATTGCCATTACCTGTCGTGGTTTCTTGATTTGGATCTTTTGAACTATCTTCGTTCGGAATATTCTCACCTTTAACATCTTCATCAAAACTATTTTCGTTCGAGTTATCCGTGCCTTCGATAGTTCCATCTTCAGCGAAATTATCGCTACTTTCTACATCTTCTTCCATTAATCTTTGTAAAACAGCAGCTTTATCTGCACCTGAGTTTTCTGGAATATCTACGAGTTTCTTCCAAAGGTTTACTTTAATTTTATTTGGTCTATTTCCTTCATTATCACCTATCCATTTCTTTTCAACAGGAATATCTATCTGGCGGATGTTAGTAATGATTGTGGAACCAGGCGTATCTCCCTCTGCTTCAGTTTCATCGTAATGTGGTTCTTTAACATAGTTTTCATCAAATGGTTTTCCATCGTCACCATATGATACTTCACCCACACTATATTGATGAAGCACATTAGTGCCAACCTCACTATATTTTGGAAGAGGATCCCACTCATATGTCCAGTTATTATTTTCATTTAATTCAACCTTCTTGCCAAATTTTAAACCATTCTGATAAAGTTGAACCATTATTTTTGTAGGACGTACACTACCTATAGGTTTAGAAGCTATTGTATCTTCTCCATTTTCAGTTATTCCATCTTTCCACTTTTTTTCAACGCTATATGTTGTTAAATCTTTCTCAGGATAACCTTCGTAGCTAGTCACATTTGGAAGAGTAAATGCTAAGTAGCAACAAGAGCCTGTGCCTCCACGTTCCATGAAGAAAATACTTACATCATAATCTTTGTTTTTATCAATTCCTCCATGTTCTTTTAGCCATTTTCTGATATCAACAAATGCTCCATTGGCTATATGAACGCCTCCAATATCCACTTCTTCTACTAACTTCCCATCAATATATAACCAAAAGTCGTCATCTCCGCGGAAATAGTAGTTCAATGGACCCGTATAATCTCCTATATTGAAGGTAAAATCATAGCGCATCCCAAAATACCAGTTATGACCATAATTTGTTTTATGTTCATCTATTTCTGCTTGTGTTTTATAAGCTATTTCATCATTATGGTTAAAACCATATTTATCACGGTTCCCTATATCATCCCCTGTTTTTGAGCCAAAAAGAGGATCTCTTGTTACTTTGTCCACTCCATATTCAACATCATCTAATGGCCAAAATAAATTAGAATACATAGGCTTTTTTTTGCTGCTACTGAAACCTGTAAATTGAAGTTTGTCTAAGTCTTTCAATTTACTTTCATTATTTTGATTGACTGTAGTTAAAACATAACGATCTCCCTTGCGATCAAAGGTTAAGCTAAAATCCGAAAAATACTTTTTGGCGAAATATTCCTCAGTAGTCTTATATTCGTTTTCATTTGTATCATAATATTTTTCTGTTATTTGAATGTTTCTTGGAATAAATAATCCAGGATCAACCTTTACATCATCATTACTGAAAACTATTTTACTTTTATTAGTTTCGGGATATGTTTCACTACCAAGAGTTTTATTGGGTATTGTATACTTAGTAAAAGGATCAGGACCTCCATGTTGATTTAAATAATGATGCCAAATTGCACTATCACCTTCTACATCGTTCCATATTCCAACACCAATTCGTTTGTATCTTTGGCTTGTGTCACCAATATTTTCTTTATAGTCGTTCTCTCCAGGCTTTCTTTGAATTCCGTCAACCAAATTGACGTTATTCATACCAACCCGCCTTGTTCTAAAACCAACGTGAAGCTTATCTTTATCTTTGTCTGCATTATCAGACTTGAGATACTCTTCTCCAGCTGGAGGAGTTGTATTTGCAGCAATGGTAACATTATAATCATGGAATTCTGCCGGATATTCTTTTGTTCCATCTTTAGGAACATAATAAATTTCTATTATATTTTCTTCTTCTTTCAACTCAATAGTTTGTTGTGAACCATTGGGCCTAAATGGTTTTCCATTTGAACCATAACTACTGTTTATTACATTTACATAATCCACCTCATAATTTCCAGCTTTGGCAAAGTTTTCTACAATAACTTCACGTCCGACTCCTGTACCACTTCCATTTGGCAACTCAACTACATCTTCACTATATATTTCTGTTTTTACTGTTTCATATGGATTTTCTGCATTTAGAGTAGTTGATCCAGGATATAATTTACTGGTTCCATATTTTCCAAATTTATCATTATCTGATACATTCGTTTTAACTTCTGCTGGAACTTCTACAAGAGAAAGTTTCCTTGCTTTATCTGTACTAACTGGAGTATTTTTATTTATACCTCCATTCACCTTTTGTCCATTTTGAATTTTATAACCGGTATAATAATAGTTTTCTTTTTCTTCTTCTTATTTAAAGCTATTAGTTCCATTTTCATTGGTAATTTTATCTGCTTTTTTCCATATACCAGAAA
>VSOC01000184.1 GCA_009774615.1 Lachnospiraceae bacterium | reverse complement strand
AGTGAGCAAAAATCCCATCGACGAAGGCGATTTTCATGGATTTTTGCCTGTTGCTGTGAACGTGTGAACAGTAACATGTAAAGAAGGGCGCTAACTAAGGGGAGAAGGAGGGGGACATGTTCCGTCGTCACCACGCTCTCGCTCCGCAAAAGAACGCAGCGGACGCTAAACTCGAAAAGACCTCGTTAAGCGCCGGCGTTTTTTGAGGGGATTCCTCACGGAACATGTCCCCCTCCTTCTCCCGCCAACGGTGGCATAAAGCATTAAAAAAACTGCCGTGAAATGCTTGCGGCAGTTTTTTTTAAGAGAATGTTGAATAAAACTTTAAAATGTATTATTGCAGCATGTTTTTGGATAGCTGCTTAGGAAAGCTGGTCGAGCACCCAATTTACATCGTCTGTCGTTTTCAGCTTTTCCAGACGTTCCTGGTCTTCGAGCAGGGTGCAGAGTTTGCTTAAAAGATCCAGATGCTCGTCACCGATTCCGGCGATGCCGAAGACGAGCTGGGCTTTTTCCGCGCCGAAATCTACGCCTTCCGGATACTGGAAGAATACGATTCCGGTTTTCTTTACTGTACCTTTGGCCTGGGTCGTTCCGTGGGGAATGGCTACGCCCATGCCGATGTAGGTGGATACCAGTTTTTCCCGTTCCTGCATGGCGTCAACGTAGGTGTGATCGACATAGCCAAGTTTAACGAGCATCTCTCCGGCGGCCTGGATGGCTTCTTCCTTGCTTACCGGGGTTTGGCCAAGATGAATGCCGTTGGCGATGATAACCTGCTTCTTTACCGGGACATCAGGAATAACGATATCTGTGTTTTCTCCGGTTTCGGAAACGGCAGGGGCGTCCCCGGTGGTCAGCTGTACGTATAAAGCGTCTAAGGCAGGGTCGGCCAGGAAGTTTCCGATGGTGATGAGCTGGGCCTGAGGCGCGGATTTCTTGGCGCGGTCGGCCAGGGTTGTCTGTACGACGGCGATATCGCAGTCGGAAGGGATATTATCTACGGATGTATTGGTTACGGTGATATCCGGGCGGTTGGCTTTGATGCAGTTGCGGAACTTTGTTGCGCCCATAGCGGACGAACCCATACCCGCATCACAGGCAAAGATAATTTTCTTGATTCCGACAGCGTTTTCGATGGTTCCGGGAACAGACGGAGTTTCTCCCTTTGCCTGGGCTTTCATGGCTGCCATCTCGCTCTGGGCTTCTTCCAGGCTCTTTCCTCCGGCCATTTTTACCAGCACCGAGGCAGCGGCGAAAGAAACACCTGCTGAGATAATTACACCGATAATCACCTTAAACATATCCGGGCCGGGTGTCATCATCAGGTAAGCGATGATGGAACCGGGGGATGCCGGGCCGGACAGACCGCAGCCCGTCATATTAAACCAGAAAATACCAACGATACTTCCCAGAATCGGGGCAATAATGACCAGCGGATTCATCAGGATATAAGGGAAGTAAATTTCATGGATTCCGCCCAGAAGATGGATAATTACCGCACCGGGAGCGGAGTCTTTGGTTGCCTTATCTTTACAGAAAAACATATAGGCTAACAGTACGCCAAGGCCGGGTCCGGGGTTGGGTTCCAGCATGTACATAATCGATTTTCCCGTTTCGGCGGCCTGCGCCGTGGCAATGGGGGTAAAAATGCCGTGGTTGATGGCATTATTTAAAAACAGTACCTTTGCCGGTTCGATGAACACGGCAATCAGAGGAAGAACCTCATGCTCTACCAGGGCATTTACACCGCCGGAGAGAACCTGAAGGATTCCGCTCATTACCGGGCCGATCACGATATAGCCGAGCATGGCCAGAAGCATACCGATAATTCCGGCGGAAAAGTTATTAATCAGCATCTCGAAGCCTGCCGGCATACGGCCTTCCATGGCTTCGTCAAATTTCTTAATGCAAAAGCCTGCCAGAGGTCCCATAACCATAGCAGCCATCAGCATCGTAATGTCCGTGTTGCTCATAATCGCGCCGATAACGGCAATTGCGCCGACCACCCGGCCCCGGTCGCCGCCGATCATCCGGCCTCCGGTCGAAGCGATTAAAATAGGAATCAGATAGGTCAGCATCGGGCCGACCATGCTGTTAAATCCTTTATTGGGTATCCACCCGGTATCAATAAACAGGGCGGCAAGAAAACCAAAGGCAATCAGCGCACCGATATTGGGCATAACCATTGCCGATAAAAATTTGCCGAATTTCTGTACATTATTCTTCAACGATACTCCTCCTCGTTCTGGGCGAAAGCGTCGAAGAACTGATTAGATAAAAAGGTTCGTCTTCACACAGGTGTTGACATCCGGGGCTCCCTCTCCCCGCTGCACCTCTACAAAACTTCTACATGAAACCTGCGGCAGTCTTCTAAGAAGTCTTCCGACAATTTTCCGTCCGAAACAACGATGTCCACCTCGGCCAGACTGCAGATATTAAATGTACTCTTTTCTCCGATTTTTGAAGAGTCAATCAGGACAATGGTCTGTTCGGACTGACGTATCGCGGTCTGCTTAAGCACCGCCTCGTCATTGCTCCCACAGGTAAAACCCGTCATTTTATGGTAGCTGGTCACTCCTAAAAAAGTTTGGTTAAAGTTCACCCGCTCCAATTCCTTTACCGCCGAAATCCCGTACACACTCTGGCTGTAGCGGTTTAACCTTCCGCCGGGAAGAATCACCGTGGGCCGTGAAAGACTGGCCAGTTCCGTGGCGCAGCTTAAACCCGTTGTATAGATCAGGTTTGACTGATCGGGAAACTGGTGGGCCAGCATGGTCGTCGTACTTCCCGAATCGATAAAAATCGTCGTGTCCGGCCGAAGCAGGGAAAGGGCTTTTTCGGCAATGAACTGTTTTTCCGGAATATTGCGGACAGAGCGCTTGCTTAGATAGTCGTCCGTCCCAATCACCATCTGCACCGACTTTGCCCCTCCGTGAATCCGCACAATTCTCTTGGCATTGTCTAAAAGTTTCAAATCGGTGCGCAGAGTCATCTCCGATACCTGCGGAAAAGCTTCCTTAATTTGAGAAAAACTCACCGTTTCATTCTTATTAATCAGTTCAACAATCGCATTTCTGCGCATTTCCATAGAATCCAATAGAGCCTCCCGTCTGTGCCAGGGCCCCGGACGGGAGGATGGCACGTTTTATTTTTCAATAAAGTTTTCCAGCAGGTACTCTTCTGCCTCCGGACACCATAAGCCCTGATGTGCGTCTACAATATCCGCTAAGGCAATCAGACGCTGATCCTTATTCTCCTCGCCCTTTGCCCGCAGATCCGTTAAAGCAGTCAGCGGCATGGAAAGCCAGGTATAGATTAATTTCTTTCCGCCGGGGATCTTCGGCAGGTTCAGCGTGGTTTCGGCTGCAGCGTCCAGTCCGCCGATATGGGTTACCATAACTGCCGGATTGATGCGCTTTGCGGCCGTAAGTTCCAGAGATTCAATCATATCTGCGGTATTTCCGCCCGTGGTTCCCATAACATGGGTTGAATTATAATGTACATCGTAAAAATTCATGGTTGCAGAAAACTTGCTGTCGGTCGGGCCGGCAAAGAAATTCAGACAGCCGTCACGTCCTAAAATCGCGCTGGACTGGGTTACTACCGCAGCTACCGGCGCATAGCAGAGAACATCATCATAACCGGTTCCGCCGGAAATCCGCAGAAGCTCAGCTACCGGATCATCAAATTTTCCGGTATTGACAAAATGAACTTCAATGCCTTCCTTGGCATACTCCTGCGGCGGGAAAAGCTGTGCTGCGCGATCCAGACGATCCTGATCCAAATCGGTTACAACCACCATCGAAGGACGCACATCCCTATGAAGAGCGTAGGTTAAGGCACCCAGACCCATGGGGCCTGCTCCTGCCGTAATTGCCAGTTTTCCGTTCTCTTTAATGCCCATCTGGTGCGTGTACACACCCATCTGCGTATGATAGGCAGCGTTAAATGCACCGATGCTGCAGGACATGGGTTCTGCAAGAGAAGCCTCATAATAGGCACGTCCCTTGTACTCTAAAAGGCATCCCAGTTCCATAACCTCTGCCGGGATAATGCAGTAGGTCGCATCCCCGCCGAAAAATTCATAGGAATAGCCCGGGCTCCACATGGTTCCCTTATAGTTTAATGCCGGCTGAAGGGTGAACTTCATTCCCGGTTTAAAGGTTTCCTGATGGTTCTTCCCTACCTTGACAATATCACCGGCAAACTCATGGCCCATAATCGCCGGATGTTCAGCTACATCATCATGAACACGTTTGTGCTTTTCGCCAAGGATGGCGCACTTGTAGGTTGACATACAGATGCTGTCCGATACTACCTTGACTAAAATCTCATCATCCGTGATCTCCGGCAGTTCAAATTCTTCCAGTCTTAAATCGTTTGCTCCATGTAATCTTACTCCCCTTGCTTTCATTATAAAACTCCTTTCTTATCATAACCTAAAATGTTCTGTTATTTCAACAATTATTTTCTTTTTCCTTCTATGATTTATAGAAAACTCCCGCTCATGAATAGAATGTCAATCTTCGGCTGAAGGTTATAAGGAATGAAAAACAACCTTCGGCATTAATTCTTTAATAACCTCGTACTCTGCCGCCTGGGTTCCGCTGCACATAACGTTTGCCGCACCGGTTGCCGTGGAGAGGCGTACCGCTTCCTCAAGGCTCATCCCGGACTCTTCGGCTACGGCAAGGGCTGCAACAACGCTGTCGCCTGCGCCCACGGTGCTCCCCACCGGAACTTTCAGCCCCTCAGCATAGACGGTTCTGTCTTTGGTCACATAGAGCGCTCCCTCACTGCCCATGGACACTACAATTTTGGTTATGCCGTACTGTGCCATCAGTTTTTTTGCCGCTGCTTCTAATTCTTTCGGTGTGCTCAGGGTTTCATTTAACAGACGGGAAATCTCATGGTTATTGGGTTTAATCAGATAAGGGGACGCCTTTAATCCGGCTTCGAGCAAATCGCCGTCAGCATCAAGGATGACCTTGGCTCCGCTCTCCCTGCAGGCTTTTACCCAGGTTCCATAGGTATCCTTCGGCGCTCCCTTGGGAAGGCTTCCGGACAGAACAACGATATCCTCCTCTGACAGCTTTCCTAAAAGTTCCCGTAAAAGATCATTTAAAATATCTTCGGTTACGGTAAGCCCCGGTTCATTGATATCTGTGTTGGTATGACGTTCGGGGTCTACAACTTTCAGGTTCGTGCGCGTTTCTCCCGGGATAAAGTGGAAGCAGGATGCAAGATTCATCGCTTCTAAGGCCGATAAAATCGCCTTTCCCGTCCCTCCCCCAAGAATTCCTGCTGCAATGCTCCTGCTGCCCAGCTTGTCAATGACTTTTGAAACATTGATTCCTTTTCCGCCGGGATCCGTCCGCATTGCAGTTATGCGGTTTACACTGTCTACGGTGAACGATAAAATCTCCACCGTTTTATCCAGTGCGGGGTTAAGTGTTACCGTGTAAATCATACGGCGTCCTCCTTTTCTGTTGAATTAACAACTTTACTTTTGTTTCAACAACTTTAACCTTATAATAGCAGGTTTTTCATGGGCTGTCAACTGTTATTTCAAAAATTATGAAAAAAATTCCAAAAAAAAAATCCCCTGTTTAAGGGGATTTTTTTGCCGGTCTGCTCCAGCACAGTTTTTGTATTTTTTACTCGTAGCGCAGAGCGTCGATGGGATCGGATTTTGCTGCCTTGGATGCCGGATAAAGCCCGAAGAAAATTCCCACCATGGCAGAAAAGCCTACCGCCAGTAAGACAACTAAGGGTTTGATTACCACAGGTACGCCAAGGGCCATGCCGCCGATGGACACTAAACCGGTTCCGATAATAATTCCGATGATTCCGCCCATCGCCGAAAGGATGGCGGATTCGGTTAAAAACTGAATAAGAACGTCGCGGGTTTTCGCACCAAGGGCTTTGCGGATGCCGATTTCCCTGGTTCGCTCGGTTACGGATACAAGCATAATATTCATAAT
>VSOC01000183.1 GCA_009774615.1 Lachnospiraceae bacterium | reverse complement strand
CGGAATCGGTTTCATTCATCACTTCATTTCTTGGACCGTCGCCGTTTATTGCACAAGGAGTCACAAAAGCATTAGAAGCACGAGGAAGTAAAAAACAAGAACTTGGAGCTGGAGATCAGGGAATGGTGTTCGGATATGCTTCCGATGAAACGGAGGAAATGATGCCTCTGCCAATTCATCTGGCTCATGCTCTGACAAAAAGGCTGGCTTTTGTACGAAAGAACGGAATTGTTCCTTATCTTGGGCCTGATGGAAAAGCACAGGTTTCCGTGGAATATGAGGACGACAAACCTGTGCGTGTAGATACCATAGTTATTTCAACACAGCATTTACCAGAGGCGACACATGATGCGATTGAAAAAGATATGATGGAGTATGTGATTCAAGCAGTAATTCCGGAATCACTCATTGATGAACAAACGAAATATCTTATCAATCCTACCGGACGGTTTGTAATTGGTGGCCCACAAGGAGATACAGGGCTTACCGGACGTAAGATTGTAGTAGATACATATGGCGGATTCGCCAGACACGGAGGCGGCGCATTTTCTGGAAAAGACCCGACAAAGGTTGACCGCAGCGCCTCTTACGCAGCCCGGTATGTGGCAAAAAACATTGTTGCCGCTGGAATTGCTCATCGTTGCGAGATTCAGATTGCATATGCCATTGGAGTTGCACAGCCCGTTTCTGTTTCTATAAATACTTTTGGAACGGGAGCCATCTCAGACGAAAAAATTCTAAAATTGATTGAAGAACACTTCGATCTGCGCCCCTCATCCATTATCAAAGGATTGGGGCTTAGGAAACCTATTTACAGACAAACGGCTGCCTACGGTCATTTTGGCCGAAAGGATATACAGCTTCCGTGGGAATGGACAGATAAAGCCACAGTGCTTCACAACGAATTAGTAAAGATGGAGAAATGAAAGGAGAAATGATTTATGCATTACACAGGAACAATTTGGAGACCGCCGTATGAGGCTTATAGTGCGCTGGTTCAGGTAACGGCAGGCTGCACGCACCACAAATGTAAATTCTGCACTCTTTATGAGGATGTGCCGTTCAAATTCCGTATGTCTCCTCTGTCAGAGGTGGAAGAAGATTTGAAGGAAATCAGCCGCTATTACCGGAATGCGAAACGTGTATTTTTTACCGGGGCAAACCCGTTCGTTTTAAGTTTTGACAAGCTGAAAGCATTGGCTGAGCTGGTAAAAAAATATTATCCAAAGGCAGAGTCCATCGGTTGTTTCGCCCGCATTACGGATATTACGCCTAAGTCGGATGAGCAGCTGAAGGAACTGCGCCGACTGGGATATAACAGCATTACGATTGGTGTAGAAGCCGGAGATGATGAAGCGCTGTCGTTTATGCATAAGGGTTTTGGTACAAAGGAAATTATTCGTGAATGTAAACGGTTGGATAAGGCTGGGATGGAGTATAACTTTTTCTACCTTGCCGGAATTTATGGATGCGGACGTGGAGAAATCGGCGCAAAGAATACGGCGGTAGTTTTCAACCAGCTGAATCCTAAAATTATTATCAACTCAATGTTGACGATCTACCCTACTTCTGAACTGTATCAGGAGATTCAGAGCGGCAACTGGAAAGAAGAAACAGAAATCGAAAAGCTTATGGAGCTGAAAGTGCTGATTCAAGAACTGACAATTCCTACCTATTTTGCAACTATGGGAGCATCTAACTGTGTTTGGGTGGAAGGAAATCTGCCAAAAGATAAGGCAAAAATGATAAAGTATCTGGATCAGGTAATTTCTTCCGCGGATGAAAAGGAATTGAGAAGATACCGCGAAAATCTGCCCCATCTGTAAGGTGTACCGTAATGATACAAGACATAACACCTTATCGGTTTCATAATGAATTTCAAAAAAAGGAACCAGCTCCTGAAAACTACTTCTTTTCATTCAGGGAACAAAAGATATTACTGCTTTCCCGGCAGGATGGGGAGTATTGTCTCCCCACCTTCCGGGATTTGCAGCAGACCCTATCAGACATAGCGGATTTGGTAGTATATCTGTTTTCGATTGATGACATCCCTCTTTATCTGGTAAAAAGTCAGAATGTCTTAGATTTGAGCGGTGACAGATTAGAGTATGCTCCTATTCATATGCTTGCACTTGTGAAACAAGAATGGCTATATTTTGCTGCTATTACCGCATCACATTTAAGCTGCTGGTATGCACAAAATACATACTGCGGCAGATGCGGGGATGTTATGGAACATGTACCTGGGCAAAGAGCCATGATCTGTAACAACTGTGGAAGTATAATTTACCCGCAAATAGCTCCGGTTGTTATGATCGCTGTTGTCAATGATGATAAGTTGCTACTTACCAAATATGCAGGCAGATTGCTTCCACAATGGGTTTTAATAGCCGGGTTTGTTGAGATTGGGGAAACCATTGAAGATGCAGCCAAAAGAGAGGTATTTGAGGAAACGGGAATCAGGATTAAGAATTTGAAATATTTCGGCAGCCAGCCGTGGGGATTTTCCGGTTCTGTGATTATGGGATTTATTGCAGAACTCGATGGTTCCGACACAATACATTTGGATCACAAAGAGCTTGCTGATGCAGTATGGCATTCTCGTTTTCAATTACCACGAGAATTGACAGACATCAGCATTACCTATGAAATGATTGAAGCATTAAGGCTCAACAAAAAGGAGGCGGAGAATGAGTACATACGGAATCGCAACGATATGCAATAATATGGAAATAGTCTCCGGGATTTGGCAGATGGAGTTATATGCACCACGAATAGCTGCTGAAGCCATTCCAGGGCAATTTATCAATCTTTATTCAGATGACAATACGCTGCTCCTTCCACGTCCTATGAGTCTGTCAGCTATTTTGTCTGATAGATTACAGATTATTTACCGCATTGTCGGAAAAGGTACAAAGCAGTTTTCAGCTCTGCACCGTGGAGAACAAATAAAAATTATGGGGCCGTTGGGTAATGGCTTTATGCTTCCAGACGTCCAAAAGCACAGCATTGTTATTGGCGGTGGATTAGGCATTCCCCCACTGTTGGAGCTAGTCCGTCAACTAAAGGGTAAAACCGATGCTTTTCTTGGCTTTTCCCAAAAGCCGTTTCTTACGGAGAACTTTGAACAATTGGGTGCATCTGTTTATGTTGCAACGCAAGATGGTTGTAATGGGTATAGGGGAAATGTTATGGAGTTATTAGAAAATACGGCCTCGGACGGCGATATTATTTTTGCCTGTGGCCCGCGTCCTATGCTTCGTTCTGTGTCAGAATGAGCCGGACGGCATAGTATCCCGTCTCAGCTTTCCATGGAGGAAAGAATGGCCTGTGGGCTGGGAGCTTGTTTGGGATGTGTAGTTAAAGTACAAAGAAAAGGTGCAGACGATTGGGAATATTTGAAAGTTTGCAAAGATGGCCCTGTCTTTTGGGGAGCGGAGGTGATTTGGGATGAATAACAATATGGAAGTTTCAATCGCAGGAATAACATTGAAAAATCCTGTTACAACAGCATCCGGGACTTTTGGATCTGGCAGGGAGTACAGTGAGCATATTGATTTGAACTGTTTGGGCGGAATTACGGTAAAAGGTATTTCGGATGAGCCATGGAAAGGCAACCCTGTTCCAAGAATCGCAGAAACCAGAGGCGGAATGCTCAATTCCATTGGACTTCAAAATCCAGGAGTAAAACATTTCATTGACAATGACATCCCATTTCTCCGGCAGTACGATACAAAAATTATTGTTAATATTTGCGGACACACTCTAACACAGTATTGCTCAGTTGCGGAGAGGCTTTCAAATTGCGATGTGGATTTGCTGGAACTGAATATCTCCTGTCCGAATGTAGAGGAAGGTGGGTTAAGTTTTGGAACCAAACCTCATGTTGTAGAGAGTGTGGTAAAGGCTGTGCGCCATTATGCAAAGCAACCATTGATTGTAAAGCTGTCACCTGAAGTTACTGATATAACAGAAATTGCTAAGGCCGCTGTTTCAGGCGGAGCTGATGCACTTTCTTTAATCAACACATTACGGGGAATGAAAATAGATATTCGTAATCGGAAAGCAATTCTTGCCAATAAGATTGGAGGATATTCCGGCCCCGGTATTATGCCGATTGCGGTACGAATGGTTTACGAGGTTTGTAAAGCGGTGGATATGCCGGTAATTGGAATGGGCGGTATATCCAGTTTTGAAGATGCGCTCGAATTTATTATGGCCGGGGCTACTGCGATTGCTGTAGGTACAGCAACCTTCAACAATCCATATGCTACTGTTGAAATAATAGACGGTATTCAGCAATATATGGCAGAGAATCATATTGCTTCCATTGATAAAATTAGGGGTATTATTGATTAGGAGACATATATGAACCATCTGCATATAAATTCCAACAAGAAATGGAAATACCGCTTTTTCATTTTGATTACTGGACAAAGCATTTCTGTTATTGGCAGCACTGCTGTCCAGTTTTCGGTAATCTGGTGGCTGTCAACTTTGACTGCATCACCTATGGTATTGGCCTATGCTGGATTGGCGGCTTATGTGCCACAAATATTACTGGGGCCACTTTCTGGTGTTTGGATAGATCGTTTTGACCGAAAAAAGGTTATTATCCTCTCGGATTTGTTTACCGGTGGTGTCTCTACATTGTTTGCTATATTGCTCCTGACTGCCGAACCTCCTATATGGGTATTTTATATTCTTTTGATGATGTTGCGGAACGGTGTAATATCCATTTGTGCGTTGTCTATGGAGTCCACGCCGTCATTGATAGCAATGTAACGTACATTGTGGTTGGGGAAAAACACCTCGATATATGTACCCGTTTCAAGATAATTCCTCCCCAAACGTGACAGGTCTTTTGTGATGAGCGTTGACACTTCCCCGTCCTGTATGTCCTCGATAAGCTGTCGGAAAGCGGGGCGGTCGTAGTTTGTACCGCTGTAACCGTCATCAACGTAGAACTGGCAGTTCAGAAAACCGTTGCGCTTTGCATAATCTTTCAGCATGGTTTTCTGTGTGCTGATACTCATGCTCTCATTGTTCGTGCCGTCATCTTTGGAAAGCCTGCAATATAAAGCAGTGATTTTGTCGTTATTCAGTTTTGCCCTTTTCATTTTGTCCTCCTTGATGAAAAGGGACTTCCTCTCAACTCCTATTATACTATATTCCCTTTTCCGTTTCCAGTGCTAATTTACGCTGTTTTCCGCTATTTCCTTAACCCTTTTTGTTATTTGTTCCTCGGCTATCCGCTTGAATACTGTTTCCATTTTTTCAGTGCCTACATAATGCCTTTCCACAATTATTTTTGTGGGGGTCGGCTGTCGCTTGGCTCTATGCTGTGTGTTGCTGTCTTTACTCATAAATCTGCTCCTTTACAATAAAATAGAGCGCATAGATTTGTTCTATACGCTCTAATGCTGTGTTACTTATTCAGTTGTGATTATGGTAATGGTTGTTTAGATCAAAAACCAAACTTGTCTGTTTCAATTTACAATTCTTTTCCCATACAGAGCGATTCTGGCATATCTACATACGCACCGTAATTAGGAATTTTCTTAAATCCTAATTTTGAATATACATGGCAGGACTCCGCTAAAAGTTCTCCTGTTTCTAAAATCATTTTCTTATATCCCAGTTCCTTCGCCCACTCTATTAGTTTAGAAACCAACGCCGTTCCTATGCCCTTTCCTTGTTCAGCCGGTATGACAAACACTCTTTTTAACTCTACCGTATTTTCATCATAAGGACGTATCGAACCACCACCAATCGGATTATCGCCTTGATAAACAACTATCGCTTCATTTATTTTATCAATTAGGTTATATTGAGCGTACTTATCTCGTTTAATTATTTTTCCAACTCGCAAATCTAAGTCCTCGTCAAGTAACCTGCAATTTTCTATAAAATCTTTATTATTCCCATTGCATCTTAAAAACACAATTTCGCTCATCTTTATCTTATCTCCTTTCCGATTTGTATCGCTAATAGAATACCACAATCACACTCACATTTCTATCAATTTTTCATTATATTTCTTCCTCCCTCCGCTTAGTTTTGATTTGCTGTTTATTATGCTGTCGGCTCTCGTTCTGAAGCTCCCTCTCAAGGTTCTTCCTGTTATAGTTGATTACCTCGGCATACGCTAATTCTGTGGCGGTCTTGGTCTGCTCCTTGCCGATACTGTCATACTCGGATTGTAAGGACTGTATCTCGGCTTTCCACTGTTTCGGCGTTATCTTCTCGCCGTTCTGTAAAAGGCTCTGCATACGCTCCTTTAA
>VSOC01000182.1 GCA_009774615.1 Lachnospiraceae bacterium | reverse complement strand
TACTAGTGACAAATCTTTTTGGCAGTGAGGAATATGTAAAAGTGAAGAAAAGCGACTGGAATAAAATATTGGATGCTTTCAGCAAGGCAGTATCAAGGAATCATCTCGTGGCAAAGTATGAGAAGAAGATAGGCGTTTTGGAGAAAAAGATGGATACTCTTGCTGACCAGACAGAGAATTACTCAAGATAATAATAAGGATACTTGGAGAATGATTCCCTTACAAGATTTTACTGATTCATCCGACATCGATTGGTCAGTTCCCATAGCAAACATAGATAAGCAGCTTTATAAAAAATACAACTTATCTGATGAAGAAATCAATTTTATTGAAACCAAAGTAAAGGAGATGGAGTAATGGCAGAAATAAAAATCAAGACAGCCAAACGTGTTGTTCCCATGATTTATGCCTATACAACTCCAGAAATATCAAGGCATAATGGCTGGACAAAAATAGGATATACGGAACAGTCAGTAGAAAAGCGTATTGAGCAGCAGGCGCATACCATAGATGTAATCTATCATGAAGAATGGAAAGGAAATGCTGTCTATGATGACGGTTCGGGAGAAATTTTCAGCGATAGAGATTTTCATGCCTATTTAAGAAAACTGGGCGTTGAAAATAATCGTGCAAATGAATGGTTTCATATCGATGGGCAGGGTTCACAGAAACGGTTCTTTGAATTTCGTTCCAATCGTGGAATAATGAAAGCGGAAGATGCCGTTATTCCTTATAAGCTGCGGAAAGAACAATCTCTTGCTGTAGCACAGACGGAAGAATACTATAAATCTGGTTTGGGAAAAGAATATTTATGGAATGCGAAACCCAGGTTTGGAAAGACGTTATCGGTTTATGAGTTATGTAAGAGAATCGAAGCACAAAATGTTTTGATTGTTACAAACCGACCTGCGATTGCAAATTCATGGTATTCTGATTATGTAAAATTTTTAGGGAAAGAATCAGGATATCAGTTTGTCAGCAATGTTGATTCATTAAAAGGAAAAACCTATGTGCTTTCCCGCACAGATTATGTAAAAGCAAATTCCGCGTCAGTTCATCCTTATCATTGCATTGAATTTGTCAGTTTGCAGGATTTGAAAGGGTCTATTTATTTTGGCGGCGAATATGACAAGCTGAGGGAAGTTGCAGATATGAATTGGGATTTGCTGATCATTGACGAGGCACATGAAGGTGTTGATACCTATAAGACAGATGTTGCTTTTGACCATATCCATCGTAAATTTACTCTGCATCTATCAGGTACACCATTTAAAGCTCTTGCAAATGATAAATTCCCAGAGAATGCGATATTCAACTGGACTTATGCAGATGAGCAGTCAGCAAAACATGGCTGGGATTCTTCAACAGGAGAAGAAAATCCATATGCCACACTTCCCCGATTGAATTTGTTTACGTATCAAATGTCAGAAATCATTAAAGACGAATTAGAGCAGGGAATTGAAATTCAGGGGGAAACCGAAGAATATGCGTTTGATTTAAACATTTTCTTTGAAACAAAAAATGGAAAATTTATACATGAGGATGCAGTAGATAAATTTTTGAACGCTATGACAACACAATCTAAGTTCCCTTTTTCAACAGATGAATTGCGCAAAGAGCTGAAGCATACATTTTGGATTTTAGACCGTGTGGATAGTGCTAAAGCGCTTGCAAAAAAGCTGGAACAGCATCCGGTATTTCAGGAATATAAAATGATATTGGCGGCAGGTGATGGAAAACTGGAGGATGCAGAGGAAAGTAAAAAATCTTTTGATAAAGTAACAGAAGCGATTAAAAAATATGAAAAAACCATTACACTTTCTGTTGGGCAATTAACTACGGGAATTACAATTCCAGAATGGACAGCCGTTCTTATATTGAGTAATATGAAAAGCCCATCATTATATATGCAGGCAGCATTCCGCGCACAGAATCCATGCCTTTTTTCCAATCATGGAGTGTTTTATCGGAAGAAAAATGCATATGTATTTGATTTTGACCCTGCCCGTACCCTAATGATATTTGAGGAATTTGCCAATGACTTATCCGCAAAAACTTCTGACGGAAGAGGCGATGCCGGAACACGTAAGGAGAATGTGAAGGAACTTTTGAACTTTTTTCCTGTGATTGGGGAAGATGAGCATGGGGAAATGGTGGAATTGGACGCAGAAAAAGTATTATCGATACCAAGAAAAATCCGTTCCCAGGAAGTTGTACGCCGTGGATTTATGAGTGATTTTCTATTTCAGAATATTTCCCATGTATTTCATGCTCCCCAAGAGGTCATTGACATTATTACATCGTTTACTGCCGTTTCTGAGCCAGGCAAAAAAGCAGAGATTGCGCCCGATACAGCAGAAATTCTTTCCCTGGATGAAAGTGGCGGTGTATCCTTGGAAGAAGGTTATGTAATCGGAAAATCGGCAGAGATATTTGGAAAGAAAATCTTCGAAGATATTCCTGATAAAGTAAAAGAAGTGATAGCAGATATCCATCCGGCACAGGAAGGAAAAACAGATCCTGCTGTACAGTTAAAGGAGGTATTTCAGAAAGAAGCAGTGAAAACCATTATGGATACTGCAAAAGAAGAATATACTTCTGATATGAAGGCTTCGGACAGAAATCAAATTGAACGTAAGCTAAAAGACGAGTCAGACCGTATCATCAATAAGGCGTTTGGCGATTATATGATTGAAAAAAACACGATTGAAAGGGAACGCATGGATGCTCTTCATGATTGTGTGCGAGAAAGCAGTGAATACAAGCATCAGGTCAACCAGGAATTTGATAAACGTCAGGAAGAGGCAGCTTCCAAATTGCAGGAAACACTGCATGAGTCAATTATTGATTTTGTAAAATCTGCCAGTGAAGATGTGGTAAGGACAATAGAAACGAATAAAAGGGAACGGGAAAAGAATGGAATTGAAGATGACCTGCGGGATCATCTAAGAGGATTTTCTAGGACAATACCCTCTTTTTTGATGGCATATGGAACAGAAGATGTCACACTTGAAAATTTTGATACGATTATTCCAGATGAAGTATTCAGGGAAGTTACAAGTATCTCCCTTGACCAGTTCCGTTTTTTGAGGGACGGCGGTTCGTATATCAATGAGCAGACAGGAGAAGAAGAACAGTTTAAAGGTAAACTTTTTGACCCTGTTGTTTTTAACGATTCTGTAAAAGAATTTTTACGCTTAAAGCAAGAACTTGCAGATTATTTTGATGAAGAAAGTACAGAAGATATTTTTGACTATATTCCACCGCAGAAAACAAACCAAATTTTTACGCCAAAATGGGTAGTTAAGAGAATGGTTGATATGTTAGAGTTTGAGAATCCTGGCTGTTTTGATATGGCAGATAAGACTTTTGTAGATTTATATATGAAGTCTGGACTGTACATAACAGAAATCGTCAAAAGGCTGTATCAGAGCGAGGTTATGAAAAAGCAGTTTCCAGAGAAAGAGGAACGCTTGAAACATATCTTTGAAAAACAGGTATATGGTCTGGCGCCTACAGAAATTATTTATAAGATTGCAACGAATTATATTCTTGGTTTTGATGAAGAAGTTGTGATTGCCAAACATAATTTCCGCCAGGCAGATGCTCTTGTGTATGCTAAGAATGGCACACTGGAACAGTTTCTGGATGAAATATATAAGGAGTAAGCTATGCCAAGAAGGAAGAAAGAGTCTGTGCCAATATCGGCAAGAATAGAAAAAGAAACGTTTGAACGGCTTGAAAAATTTTGCGAAGATTCCGGTCTTGGGAAGACAGCGACTTTGGAGCGGGCTTTGAATATGTATATGGATGAGTATTATGGGAAACATTTCAGGGAATTAAGTCACCATTGATGATGATTAAAATAAGAAGTGATTGATTATTAAGGATGAGAGAGGTATTTTTATGTGGACAGATAATGCTTCTAAAGTAGATATGCTTTTTTATAAGCCATACGCCAGTATTGTTTCAGAAACAGCAATTAGTATGGATGAAGAACCACTTACAGTGGGAGTGTTCGGATTATGGGGCGCAGGTAAATCGACTTTGTTAAATTTGATAAGTACGAATTATGAGAAAAAGGATGGTATTATTTGTGTTTCTATAAATGCATGGATGTTTGAAGACTACGAAGATGCTAAAACTGCGATTATAGAAGCTTTATTGCGTGAACTTGAGGAAAATGAGAAAGTACCTGAGAAAATGAAAAAATCATTTATATCCTTAATTAAGAAGATTGATTTTTTGAAAGTTGGAACAAAGATAGCATCCACAACAGCACCTATTATAGCAAGTCTTGTGACAGGGAATCCATTGCCAGTAGTTTTAAGTTTGCCTAATAATACAAAAGAAATCGAAACAACAATAAAAAATGTTTCTGATACTGTAAAAGGAATAAAAGATGATTACTTGAAAAATGAAGAAATAGTCAGTGACAGTGTTGTTAATAATGTAAGGAATTTTAAAACTGAGTTTGAAAGAACTCTTAAATCGGATGACATAAAAAGAGTAGTTGTCTTAATTGATGATTTGGATCGTTGTCAGCCAGAGAGAATTATTGAAACTCTGGAGGCAATCAAACTATTTCTTTCTGTGAAAAAGACAACATTTATCATAGCTGCTGATGAAAAAGTTATTCAGTATGCCATTAACAAGAAATATCCGAATATTGATGGTTTTAATATTGAATTGGATAAGGAGTATATTGAGAAAATGATACAAGTGCCTATCCATATTCCTGAATTATCATCAAAAGATGTTCAAAATTATTTGCTATTACTTGTACTGCAAAAGTATATGAAGGCAAAAGAGTTTGAAATTTTGGTATCAAAAATAGAAGAGAAAAAATTGATGGTCAAATCGGAAGTGATTGAACTGCATCAGCTGGAAGAAATATGTGGAAGCATAAATGATAGTGTTTCTGTTGAAAATAGAGAAGAATATAAAGAGGTAGTTGATGTAATCTTACAGATTAGAATGATTGCATCACATACTCTTAAAGGAAACCCAAGACAGGTTAAAAGGTTTTTAAACACATTCATTACGAAGAGAAAGCTATCGAAACTCTATTATGGGGATGATTTAGATATGGGTATTATGGCTAAATTGCTAATCTTACATAAACTGAATCCAGATTTATTTGATCAGCTAAATGCGTGGAATTCTAACTTTGACCAAGAAACAGATGCTGGAAATGAACAATATAAAATAATGCGTCAAGGAATAGAAGAAGGCGATTTGAATTCCGATTTTCAAAAGTGGTATAAGCCACGAATAAAGGCTTGGGTAAATTGTCCCCCTGTTGAGTTGGAAAAAGAAAATCTTGACAGATATTTTTATTTGACGAGGGAGATTTTAAATCAGGTTGACAATTTAGAATCTAATTTAAGTGAAGCAAGTAAATTGATGCTTGAACGTATAGGTAATTTATCAGCTCCATTGGCACCAAAGGTAGTTGATGATATGAAGCAAATGAATTCCCATGATTTAGAGGATGTAATGATAATTATTGTAAGAAGAATTCAGAAAGGGAATATAGAGTCTTATTTCTATGCGTTATTGTTTAAAGAATTTGTTGATTATAGAAGAGAAATAGTGGATGGTATATTAGAAGATGATAGTAAAATAGGACCAACTCAGATGGCTTCCTTGAAAACTATGTATGTTGCAGATAAAAGCATAATAGAAGAGTTATTGGATAAGCTTTTGTCACATAAACGGATTACACAAACCATAGTAGATAAAATAAAGGATGTGAAAAAATAATATGGGAACATCAAAAGGTTATATTGCGCCAACAACACCACATTGGTCACAGGCTAAAAGAGCGGTTACTTCATATATAAATAACGGAGATAGTGGATCAAGAGCATATGCTGCAAATAAATTTGTGGGAGCTATGAAGCATGATATTTCTTCGTCCGAGAGTTTTATCAGAGCAAGTGGAAATATTGTTGCTTTTGCTAATGCAGTATCAAGAAGTGGATTAAATCAGGCGTTACGTGATGCTGGCAGAGAAGATCTGATTGGTAAAAGTTCAGAAATTGTATTTAATGAACTTCTGTGGGATTTCACTAACTACGGTAGCACAACAGAGGATTATCTTTCAGCAGAATCAATTTCTTCTGCGCTTAAGGAATTGCAAGTGACCGATATGGAACAATTGAAGGATATTCCTTGTGAACAATTATTAACAGAAATTTTGATTGAGCTATGAAGCATGATATTTCTTCGTCCGAGAGTTTTATCAGAGCAAGTGGAAATATTGTTGCTTTTGCTAATGCA
>VSOC01000181.1 GCA_009774615.1 Lachnospiraceae bacterium | reverse complement strand
CCATTGAAAAAAAGCATTTACAGCCTTTACCAGCTGTTCACGATTATGAAAGCTGCAAACTACCGGTACCTGGAATTCATCTCATCCTTTGATGAGCACAGCGGCGGGAAGGAAAACCTTACAAAGGTTAGCGATTCCGTTGTGGACAAGGGACGCTCTTACCGCAGGCTGAATTTTTTTGCGGAGCGTGACCTGCAGGTGCTGGAAGTTATCAGCCGGGGCGAGTATATGACTTTCGGGATGCAGGGAAAGGATATCCGCCAGCATCTTGAAAATATCAGTCCGTCAGCCATGTCCAGGATTTTTAAACGACTCCGTCTTCATGGAATCATCGAAAGGGTGCAGGGCACTTACAAATACTTGGCCACAGCCTATGGCAAAGAAATCATTGCCGCAGGACTTACCGTCAAAAACCTTGTGCTTATACCAGCATTGGCATAGGTATTTTTCTTACGCAGAAATTTTGCCATTTTGCGTCAAAAATCATTGATAAGTGGCCTAAATAATAGGTTTCAAGGTCTATCCCTTTGGCTGTGAGTTCTTTCATTGATACTTCCGCAAGCATAGCCCCGTGGTCAATAATTCCGATTGTGTCGGCAATTTTAGATAGTTCGTCAAGGATATGGCTGGATTTGGCATTTCCCAAACTTCCCCGTATTAAGAAACAAAGAAATATTTTTGAAGAATTTTCCTCAAAACTCCGTCAAAACCGCCCTGTGCGGTGTTGTAGGTAGTGAGAGGGTTTTCAAGAGGGTTTGGAATTCTTCCCAACAAGCAAAATCTGTCCGGCAAGCCATGGCGCGGACGGGCAGATTTACGGAAAAGGGTACCCTTTTCCTACGCTTTCCACTTTGGGAGCGGGACATTACTGCCCCATGATCTTCACCCATCCTGCCGTATAAAAATCACACAGCTCCTGAAAATAGAGTTTTGCATCTTCAATCGGCATATCATGTATTATCATCTCAAAATATGCGTTTAACAGCCCTGTTGCAAGAATATGTTCCAGCCTCCGGTCAATCTTCGGAGCCGGGGAACCCAGTTTTTCAAGCACTCTATAAAACTTATGTGTCGCTTCCACCTCAATCTCCACCATATCATCAATCATGCGTGAATAACGGGTGCCTTCGGAACATTACAGGAGCAGGCGGTATTCCTCTTTATGTTCAAAAGCATGTAAGAGTATGTCATTCATGCACCCTTCTGACCGTTTGCCCAGTTGGGCAGGCTGTTCCTCTATTGGCAGTCTGGCAAAGCTCTCATGGGCTTCCTTGTACCGGTTTATCACATATTCATACTGTCCGCCTACGAGGGCATCAAACAGTTCCTCTTTGCTCTTATAATATCCGTAAAAAGCCCCTGTTGTGACTCCCGCCGTTTTTACAATGTTACACAGGGATGCGGACGGAAAGCCTTTTGCAAGAAATTCTTCTCTCGCAGCTTCCAGTATTTTTTGTAATGTTACCGATTCATCCATTCTTCAGCCCTCCATATAACACCGTTATATCACAATATGCCTGCCCTTTTTGTCAAGTTGAGGATGGATACAGAAGCAGCACGCCTGCAAAGCATTGGAGAATCCGCACCGGCATTGCGCAGAGTGACACTTCACTTTTCTTTCCACACCTGTACCATGACTGCCACCGTAGCTAAAATGGCAAGCACATCGGCAACCGGGGCTGCCAAGAAAATACCGGTAACACCCAGAAAAACAGGGATTAAAAGGGAAAAAACAACCAGCAGCACATCCCGCAAGACAGACAACGGCGCGGCTGCCTTTGCCTTGCCGATGGACTGCAGGAAGATGGCGCAGACCTTCTGGGCACAGGTGACAAGGATAAGGGAAAGGTAAATCCGCAGGCAGAGTACCGCAAAATCATAATAGACAGGGTCATCCGCGGAACCGAACATCCGGATGAATACACCGGGGACAGCCTCAAACAGGACGGTGCAGACCAGTCCCACAATAACCGTCCACCGGATCATCAGTTTCAGCAGTTCCGGCACACTTTCCAGCACTTCTTTTACCCGTTTCCATGAGGTGAGCCCCCTGGAAATATTCTGGAACAGCATGACCAACATCAGAACACCGTTCAGAAGCTGGGTAGTATAGGTCAGCGCCGCCATGACATCTCCCGGTGTGGCTCTGCCGTTTCCCACTGAAAAAGAGCCTGCCAGAAGAATGACCGTGACAGCTATGTACATAATCGCATTCGTAAGAGGATTCATAAAGGCAAAGATCACAAGGGTCTTCAGCTGTGTCCTCACCAGTTCGCCGTTCGCCTTCCCAAACCGCGTTTTTTCATAGGCTTCCCGAACGCAGGCTTTCATGATGCGGATGCCGGACACGTCTTCCTGCATGATTTCATTGATAGCATCCAGATGCACCTGCAGCCTGAAAAACAGGGGATTTGCCCTCCACAGGCACAACCCGATCACGCCCACCAGAAACGGGAAAGCGCACAGTACGATAAGCCCGAAGCCAGCATTCAGCCGAAACATGAAATACATGCTTCCGAAGGTGAGAAGCGTGGTCCGGATCAGCCCCCTGACAAACAGCGAAACGAAGTTCTGCACCTGGGTGATGTCATTAGTCACCCTTGTCACCAGAGAGCCTGTGCCGAAGCGCTCCATCTGCGGGAAAGAAAAATCCATGATTCTTCTGAAGCAGTCCTTCCGGATCTCATTTTCTATATTCTGGCTGGATATGTGCACGAACACATTATTAAGGGAACCGCAAAGTCCTCCCAGCAGAACAAGACCGATCATCTGCAGCCCCAGCATCCATATCAGATGCAGGTCCGCACTTCCTCCGTTGTTTACGCCAAGGACACCGTCATCCACAATCCGGCTCATAAATCCCGGCTGCAGCAGATCCATCATCACCTCGCCGGTCATAAACAGACCTGCGGCAATGGCAAAAAACAGATACTTTCTGATATATTTCCACATGGTCATCGTCCTCCATGCCCATTTGAGCCTCCATGGTGTCCGTGACCGTCGTGGTACCCACCGTCATTCCGGTGCCCGTGTCCCTCATGGTGTCCGCTGTCATCCCGGTGCCCGTGTCCCTCATGGTGTCCGCCGTCATTCCAGTGCCTATGTCCTTCATGGCAAGCCCTACGATCAGGTCTACACACCGCTCCTCGCCCAGTAAGCCGCTGTCCAGCGACACGTGGTAATTCCCTGCCATCCCCCATGTCCTGTCTGTATAATACTTATAATTCATCGCTCTTGTTTTATTTTTTTCCTTGAGCCGCTTTTCCGGTGACGCGCCTGTTTCACCGTATAAATTTACGATCCGCTCCTTTTTCTTTTCCATATCCGCATTCAATTTTCCTCCGTTTCTTTTGAGAAATCTGCCGCAGCAGAAAACGCTCAGGAGACTTTTTCGGAAAGCTGCCACAACCATATTTTATTTCAATGCCCGTGTGCATCAAAAAAGCGTAAACCCATCATCTGGATTTACGCTTTCTGCCACTCGACGATATTATTATATTTGCATTTTTGTATTTTGTCAAAGGGGAATTTTCATCATCCTATTTTCTTTGCCTTTCCCGCAATTTTCCGCTTTATCCTCTGCCCCCTGTCTCTGGTTCCGTGGAAAAACGCCCTACCTGGATAGTCTTTACGCCAATACAGCCTATGCCCAGACAGATACAGGCTTGGGATAAAAATATATCTCGTTTATTGCCCTGCCGCCTGTGCCAATAGCTACAAGAGCCGTAAATAATCCGCAGAACAGAAAAAGCTGCACTACATAAATCATTTTCTTTATCCCTTCAATCACTATTTTTGAAAGCCATTCCGGCAAATGTCTACTGCCACCTGTAAACCGCCAGCCTGTTATTCAGCTTTCCTGCAATGACGCTTCCGATTTTCCCAATCAGCGAATATTTTTTCATTTCCTTCCAAAATCTGCGCTCGTTTATCAGCGTGAGCTTTGCATCAAGAGGGAGCAGATCCCTGCCCGTCACGGTTCCCCATCCGAATTTCGCGTTAGTGTTTTTTACCGTGTCATGCTTCTTCTCGTTCATCATTTTTGGGTGCATCAGCTCCGCAAGAAGAAATCCCCTGTCGAACGAGCCCGTAAGACTGTTCAGCAAAGTTTTTACCTGTTCTCTTGAAAAATACATCAGCAAACCCTCGGCAATCACAATGGCCATATCACTTTTGGGGATACCGTCAGCCCAATTCGGTTTAAGAATATCCGCCGCCAGCATATGCTCCCGCTCTGTTTCATAAAAGAATTTTTTCCTCATTTCTATCGAATCCGGCAGATCAACGTTAAACCACTGGATTTTTCCGTTATCCACGCGGGTAAAGCGGTCATCAAGCCCACAGCCGATATTGATGCAGAGCCAAGAGGCAGCCCAGCATACCGCATACCAGAGCTATCGCTATTTTTCGCTTTTCTATTTCCATATCGCTCCGTCTGTTTCTTTATCGCTTACTCTTTTATTTCAAATCCCGCCCGGTTGCCCTCGATATTAGCGTCAAGGATACGGTTTAAATAGGCAGTATTTCCCTTCAGTTTCCGCAGATTACCGTCCGTATAATAACAGGCGAATGCCGCCGGCAGGACAAAGGCCGCGTGGCAGAGCAGGTAGTCCTCCATATTGGATTCGTAAATCACAATGTTCGCCTTTGCATTGTCTGCAGGGCACAGGGAACTGGAGCAGGTGGTTTCCCTTGACCTCAAAAAGATTACCATTGGGCAGTTGAAAAACGCACCCTCCAATGAAACATTGATTGGGCAGATTTTCGCGGACACCGGATACAAATCAAATCTTTGCAGGCAATGGGGTTGGGTACTTAGGAAATGCCGCAACGGGAGTTATTTTCCCGATTACGGTTATTGGAGCCCCATCCATAGGAGCCAAACAATGCAATTTTCTTGCCCCTAAGTTTCGCTTCGCAGGAAGTGAACATAGGCTCAAACTCACTCTCTTCAAGCTGTTCTGAACCTATAGACGGGCAGCCAAACGCAGACGCATCATAATTGTCCATCATGGAAGCGTCAAACCCGCTGCTTGTAAGCAAAGCAACGTCCGCCCCCTTTCCCTTTGCCCCTTCTGCCACAAAAGCAGCCATCGCCTCCGTATTTCCTGTGCCGCTCCAGTATACAACTGCAACCTTACTCATAAACATTGCCTCCCTAATGTCAAAATCAAAGCTGCCCTCATCCCCTAAATGGTAATAGTCATACAATACCTTGCTGCGCTCATTGCCGGAAAGCGGCACAATCTCTGCGCCAAGCTCCCCGAACGCCTTATGCACTGACGCCTCAATGGTTGCAAACTGTGCCTTTGCCTCCTCAAAATTCTTGCGCTCAATGGTAATGGTAAGGTAACGCTCCTGCTCGATCCCCTGCCTGCCCTCATGGATTTTCTGCTCCATGATGTTATTATAAATCCTGCGGAAACCGTTATATCCGTCATCCCTCCGCTGTAAGAACACATAGTCCCTGACCTGCTCCATATCCTTGTTCTTATTGTTGATTGTGATCTTGAAATTCACGTCCAGCGAATTTAAAAACTTGCAGTAACGCTCAAAAATGTCAATCTGCTCTGTTTCATTGGCAGTGGTGTAATTGATGTCCTGAAAACGGTAACACTTTGAGAAGCGGTTCTTTGCCACTTCAAAAATGCCGTTCTCCGCCACCTTCATGATCTCAATCGTCTGTTGTATGGATTTCGGAGTTTTATAAAGCGGTTCACTTGCTTTTTTCAGCTCCTTAAATCCGTCTGCAAATGTGCCCAAATCTGACCTCCATTTCCTGCCTTTCTTATTTTTTTTGCTGGACTTCCAATGTTACATTCTGTGTATTCCCAAACCGGGTTTTCAGTTCCAGTGTCCCCTCTGTTTTTTCTTCCTGCCCCTGCTCTTTTTCCTCCGCCTGCACTGTTTCCGGTTCCACTGGCGTATATTCCGAGCCGTTCCGCTCCATGATTTCTGCAAACTGGCAGATGTGGTACAGGTTATTGCCGACTTCCGTATGGTATTCGTCGATATAGCGGCAGACATATTCTGATTTTTCGCCCACTGAATTTGTAACCTCTATTTTTTCGCCATCTGCAATACAGAAAAGCTCGCTATACCTGCTGTTAATGAAGCGTATGCCTTTCTCTGCCTCCCTGATATGGTGGTCCAGCCATTCCACTGCCACGAAAATCGGCTGCACGCTCTCCACCAGCCCCCACGGTCCGCCGCCTTTAAAGTTTACCGGGGACTGCCCCTAATTTTCTGAATGCCGCACAGTCTGGAATGTCTTTCTGATCTCACGCATCTTTATGACGTCCGTTTCCGGGTAGAATACCGCCAGTATGGTCTTTGTGGGCATACCGAGCGCAATCATCTTATGCAGCTCGTCTTT
>VSOC01000180.1 GCA_009774615.1 Lachnospiraceae bacterium | reverse complement strand
CCGTTTCCGGCAGTTCCGGCGGCAGCTCAGGTGGCTCCGGAGGAGGCGGAGGAGGAGGCGGTGGCGGCGGAAGCCGTGTTTCCTCCAGCAGTTCGGGCGGCCCCGGTGGTCCTGGAAGTTCGGCAGGTTCTGGTTCGACACCGATATTGACCGGGACATGGCTTCATGACGGATTGGGCTGGTGGTTTTCAAAGACGGATGGCAGTTATCCGAAGAGCCAGTGGGCTTCAATTAACGGTGCAACCTATTACTTTAATGATTTTGGCTATATGGCAGAAGGATGGCTTTTCTGGAATGGACGCTGGTATTACCTGCTTCCGGGTTCCGGTGCAATGCTTACCGGATGGATTAATGTGAACGGTGTCTGGTACTATCTGAATGGGGACGGTTCCATGGCTACCGGCTGGATTAATCTGGGCGGTGTCTGGTATTATCTGCGCTCTGATGGTTCCATGGCCGTAGGCTGGGTCATGGATAAGGGCAAATGGTATTTCCTGGGATTTGACGGAGCCATGCTTGCCAATACCATAACCCCGGATTTTCATTGGGTAGGTTTGGACGGCGCTATGATTCAGTAGTGTTTTGCAGGAAATAAAGCAGATTTGCGGAAATAAAAAAAGAAAATAAAAAGAAGAGGCGGCTGCAATGATGTGGATAGTTTTCACAGAACATTGCAGCTGCCTCTTTGTTTTCGGTAAGAAGTTATCGGTTATGAAATCATTCTTACATCCGAATCGCCGATTTCAGAGCCGAACTTACATCCGAATCGCCGATTCCAAAGCCAGGGTGAACATATTGCCCAGGTGGGTCTTTCTCTGTTCCGGGGTCAGAAGTTCGCCGGTGCGCTTGTTATCCGTTACGGTGACAAGGCAGGCACCTTTTTTGCCCAGGGCCTTGGCATTGGCAAACAGGGCAAAGGATTCCATCTCCAGAGCCTTGACTTCGCTCATAAAGGGAGCAACTTCCCTGGGGATGTCTTCGCGGTAAAATACGCCGCCGGAGGAAACCGGGCCGGTAACCAGGTGAAGATCGGTGGTCTTGGCGGTTTCCGTGATAACAGCGTTTAATTCTTTGCTTGCCTCGATGCAGTTTCCGGTGATGCCGGACTGGATGAAGGCATAGTCGGAGGTGGAGTAGGCTTTGTCGGCAAGAACCACATCCATCATCTCAATCTCATCCGAAGCAGCGCCGGCGGTTCCGATGCGGATGATATTTTCTACATCGTAGAAGGCAAATAATTCGTAGGAATAAATGCCCATGCTGGGGATTCCCATGCCGGAACCCATGATGGAAACCGGGGTACCTTTGTAGCTGCCTGTGTAGGCCAGCATACCGCGAACCTGGTTTACGCATCTGGCATTTTCCAGATAGGTTTCAGCGATGTATTTTGCCCGCAGCGGATCGCCGGGCATCAGGACGGTTTTTGCAAAATCGCCTGGCATTGCCTCATTGTGAGGAGTAGGTGCTCCCTGATGAAAACTCATAATGTAACCCTCTCTTTCTTGTCCTTGATTTTTGTAACGGTTTTAGTATAACATCTTTTGGAGAAAATGAACAGAGGAAGTGTTGTTCTAAATGGATATTTTTTTACGGTGAACATGTGAATAATCATATATTTTTATGGATTCTCTGTAGATTTGATTGCTTTTTTTTGACGGGGCTTTTATACTGATGATAGAAGGGTTTAGAAGGTGGGGTATGTACATGGACAGGAAGAGAACATTTAACCTATCAAAGAAGTCCCCCGCTTCTAAGTCGCAAAGACGAAAGCGGTGGGTTGGGGGACTTATTTGTGTCAGATGGGGTGCAAGCCCTATCTGACAGGCTGCGACAGCAGCATAGGGAGATGAGGAAGTAGCGAAGCGGATTCCGAATTTCCTTTGACTAAAAAGAAAAGAATTGGCATCAGGGAAACGGTGATTGATGGTAAAACGTTGCTTGAGACTATTGTATAAGTGACGATGGTTTTCGTATGGATTTGATTTGAAAAAGGATGGTGAAAAAGCATGGGCATTTATCTAAATCCAGGAAATGTTTCGTTTTGTAAGGCGATAAATAATGATATTTATGTGGATAAGACAAATTTGATTGCCTATACGAACAGCCGAATCGACAAAGCAGATTGTTTTATCTGTGTCAGCCGCCCACGACGTTTCGGAAAATCAATGGCGGCGGATATGCTTACGGCGTATTACAGTAAGGGTTGTGATTCCAAGAGATTATTTGCGGGACGAAATGTGGAGGAGGAGAAATCATTTTCGCAGCATTTAAACCAGCATAATGTGATTCGTCTGGATATTCAAAAATTTCTGGAAACAGAGCGTAGTCTGGACAATTTTATCGAGGAAATGGAAAAGGCTGTTCTTCGGGAGATCATGGAGGAATTTCCTGACAGTAAAGATTTTGGAGAAGGCTGCAGGCTTAAATTTGTTTTGGAAAAAATATTTGCCCGAACCGGACAGGGATTTATTTTTATTATCGATGAATGGGACTGTGTATTTCGGATAGCCAGGGAACATCAGGAATATCAGAAGGATTATCTGAGTTTTTTGCGGGGACTTTTTAAAGGTTCACCTTACGTGGATCTGGCTTATATGACAGGGATACTTCCGGTGAAAAAATATGGGGAACATTCGGCCATTAATATGTTTAAAGAATTTTCCATGCTTAACCCCGGAAAGATTGCGGAGTATTTTGGTTTTACTGCGCCTGAGGTAGAAATGCTGTGTAAACATTATCATGTGGATTTTGCAGAAGCACAGAAGTGGTATGACGGATATTTAATTGGAGAATATCATATTTATAATCCTCAGTCAATTGTAGAATTAATGGATAGCGGCGAGTTCCAAAGTTACTGGACGGGAACGGAAACCTATGAGGCGTTGAAGGTCTATATTGACAGAAATTTTGATGGGTTAAAGGAAGCAATTATAGCAATGCTGGGAAATGGGCATTGTAAAATAGATCCTTCTACGTTTCAAAATGATATGACAACCTTTAAGGCGAAAGATGATGTTCTCACGCTTTTGGTTCATCTGGGGTATTTGACTTATGATAAAAAAAACAGTGAAGTATTTATTCCAAATCAGGAAATTGCCATGGAATTTATGCGGGCTGTGAAGATGGGAGGCTGGGATGGGCTTATGCAGGCGCTTACACATTCGGAAAAGCTTCTCTCCAGCACATGGGAGCAGGATGGAGCTGCAGTGGCAAAAGGGATTTCTGTAATCCATAGTGAAACAGCATCGCTATTAAAATATAATGATGAAAATTCTCTTACCTGCACGGTTCTTATGGCATACTACAGTGCAAAAGCTTATTATATGAATCCTCTTATGGAACTGCCTTCAGGAAAAGGCTTTGCCGATGTGGTTTATCTGCCTAAGAGGAACGTAGATAAACCTGCACTGGTGGTGGAATTAAAATGGGATAAATCTGCCCGTGGGGCTATCCGGCAGATAAAAGAAAAACAATATACCGCGTGGATTGAGGGATATGTCGGAGAGATTTTTTTGATAGGGATAACTTATCATAAAGGAAAAAAAACGCATGAATGTGTGATTGAGAAGTATGTAAAAGAGTAAGGTGGAGGACAGATTTATGGCAACGACGAAGGAATTTCATGATTTTATTTTAGAAAATTTACAGAAAGTGGGAGAAGTAAGCACAAGGAAGATGATGGGGGAGTACTGTGTTTATTATCAGGGGAAGATGATTGGGGATATCTGTGATAACTGCCTGTTTTTAAAACCGACCGCTTCTGTGCTTCGGCTGCTTCCGGATGCAGAACGCGCCTATCCCTATGAAGGTTCAAAGACGCTGATGGTGATGGTGGAGGATGTGGAAGATACGGCGCTGATGAAGAAGTTGCTGGAAGGAATGTATGGGGAACTGCCGGAGCCGAAGAAAAAGAAGGCGAAGAGTAAGGGGGCGGAAGGGCAGGATTAAAGAGTTGGATAAAGATGCATTGAACTTATTATAAGGAAAGAAGGCTGCCTATATCAATATAACCTGGAGGAAGTAGGAATGGAGAATATTTTTCTGACAAAATTGGATATTAAGTCTGTTCGCCATTTACATGGAATAGAGATTCCGTTGTCTGATACGGTACGCAAACATTTGATTTTAACCGGAAAAAATGGAAGCGGAAAAACCAGTACGCTGGAAAGCTTAAAAGAACATTTAGAGTTTATTATTTCTGATCAATATGTATCTTATGAAGAAGCAAAAAGACTTTATAATTTTTGTAAGGATATGTTAGATAAGTCCGCTGAGGATGAAAAGGGGCGACACGAAAAAGAAGGATATGAAAAAAATATGGATATGTACGCCAGAATACTTCAATATTGGGAGAGTGGAGCAGTTTCCTCATGCAGTTCTTACAGTGCATTGAGAGAAAAATATAAAAACGGGCAGTTTTTGCTGGCATACTATGGAGATAAACGAGAGTTTCAAGTCGAAACTTATCAAAGCATTGAAAAGGTAAATTTGAAAACATACTATGGGTTGGATGAGAAGCCCGGGTATAAGCTGGCAAAATATCTGGTGGATTTAAAAGCAACAAAAGCCTTTGCAAAAGAGCAGCAGGTAAACAGTGATACTGTGGAGAGGATTGATAAATGGTTTAATCGCCTGGAAGAAATACTGAAAGAGATTTTTTCTGATCCTGCTTTATTTTTAGAATTTGATTTTACGTCATTTCAATTTACAATTAAGGAAGCCGGACGTGAGGATTTCGATTTTAACACATTGTCTGGCGGGTATGCGGCTGTTCTGGACATTGTAAATGATTTAATTATGCGTATGGAGGCACAGACGAGATTACGGGATGGATTTGATACAGAAGGGATCGTGTTGATAGATGAAATTGAAACTCATTTGCATTTGGAGCTTCAGAAAAGGATATTGCCGATCCTAACGAAACTTTTCCCGAATTTGCAGTTTATTATAACAACGCATTCGCCATTTATATTAAACTCTTTGGAAAATGCAGTTATCTATGATTTAGAAAAAAATATTTTAGTGAAAGAGGGGATGCAAAAACTTCCTTATGAAGGAATTTTAGAAGGCTATTTTGGCGCAGATCGACTTTCCGATGAATTGAGAAAGAAATACGAAAGGTATGTGATTTTGGTAAACAAAGAGGAATTGACAGACGCAGAATATGCGGAAATTGACCGTCTGGAATTTTATCTGGACGAGATACCGGATTACCTTGCAACAGAGTTTTCGGCTGAGTATAATCGGTTAAAACTTGACACAGGATGAGATGGTACAAATAACGGCGGATTTAATTCAGACCTGCTTTGAATTAAGGAATACCGGGATTCGTGAGGCAGCATGTCAGTATCGAATCAAGGAATTAGCCGAAACGATGAGTATTCTTTATAAAATCTTGAAAAAGCACAAAGATAATCCCGAGGCACAGCGTTATCAAAGAAGTTTAAATGAGATGTTAAGCCGTTCAAGTCAATTTGCAGCGTTTAAGAGAAGCTATGTAAGAAAACATCTGGGAGATTATCCGGACTTGGAAAATATGGTTAGATAAGTAGGACCAGCAAACTGTAAATTTTTCACAAATATTGTAGGATGCCCTGAAGGCACAGCTTTACCTTGGATGATACTATGGATTTTGAGATAAATTGAAGGTTAATAAAGAAAAGAAAAATAGTTGACATGAAGGAATAATGCTTCTTTGTGTGTATGAACATACGATGCAGGCCATAATCATTGAGGATGTGGTTGTTGAAGTGTTCCGTGGCAGAGCGTTGGTTATAAATTTTCTTATAAGCATCCGTGCCACATGGGACATTGGTGTAAAGTCGGATATCCCATTCTGGCCGAGTCTTGATAACCCTGTCATATTTGGAAGAGGTGCAGGAGTTTTTATATTTGGAACAGTGCTCCTTCCTATAGGGGCAGCGCCACATGAGGCAGCTGCTGGCTCGGTCAAAACCATTGGGCTTCATATGAAGGTTTTCCTGGCATAAATGAACCAGCGTGAAATACTGTTGAATTTGAGGTGAAAAAATGATATGATAAAGACACAAAAGGAAGGAAATAAGATATGGCAAATATATATGACGGGGCATTCCGGACAATCCTCAATGACTGTCGGAAGCTGATAATCCCCGTAATCAATGAAATTTTTGGGGAAACATACACAGGGAACGAAGAAATCCGCTTTTTCCCCAACGAGCATTTTTTAGACCAGCAAGACAAAGCGGACAAGGAACGGATTACGGACACAAATTTTACGGTTTACGGGAAGATGCCAAAGAAATACCATGTTGAGTGTGAAAGCAGCCTGCCGGACGGAAGAATCACCATAAGGCTTTTTGAGTATGACGCACAAATAGCGCTTGACGAGGGTGAAGT
>VSOC01000018.1 GCA_009774615.1 Lachnospiraceae bacterium | reverse complement strand
GAACTTCCAATGTCCATACGTCCATTCATGCCCCTGTTCTGTCCATTTACTTCGCATAAGCATCCTTATCGGAAGTAAAATTGGTAGAAAATCAAAAGAAATACAAAGAAAAGTATTAAGAATTCCGAAAACTCCCGTAAAAATCATGATTGGAAGAAAAAGAGGATTGTGTCCTTTCTTTTCTTGTGTTATGATAGCGTAAGCGGCAGAAAACAGCAGGGATCAGCAGAGAACAGCAGGGTTTGGCAGAGGATGAGAACAGCAGGGTTTGGCAGAGGACGAAAACAGCAGGCAACAGTGGGGCTGGTTCTGGCGTTATCTGGCGGAGATTTTATGGATGAAAGAAGAAATATTAAGAAATAAGGGAGAGGAAATCATGGATCAGAATAATACCTATGAGCAGGAAATTGATTTGAAGGATCTAATGTTTGCAGTGCTACATAAATGGAAGGGCATATTGCTTGTTGCTATTGTCTTTGCCATCCTTCTGGGCGGGGTAAAGGCGGTTATGACTTATCGGGATCAAAAAAATGAGGAAAATATTTTAGAGGCAGAAGAGAATTACGAAGAGGAACTTCATGCTTATGAAACCAGTAAGGAAACGCTGGAGCGGGAACTGGGAAATTTGCAGACGGATATTGAAAATCAGCAGAATTACATGGAGAAGTCCGTGCTGATGAATATGAGCCCTTATGATATTTATGAAGCCAGGGCGGATATTTTTATTAAGACGGATTACGAGATTATGCCGGGCATGGTTTATCAGAATGTGGATTATACGGATACTATTTTACAGACCTATCAGTCGGTAATGACCAGTGTGGCGTTTCTTTCGCATATTGCAGAGAGCACGGGGATTGATGTTCAGTATTTGCAGGAACTGATTAAGATTGAACGTGGAAGCACGGTGATTGGGAGTACGAGCAAGCTGACCAATCTTCTTACGGTGAAGGTGAAAAATTCCAGCAAGAAGGATGCAGAGGCCGTTTTAAAGAAGCTGCTGGATGGAATTGAGCTGCTTCAGGCGAATATTACCGCAAATATCGGCGAGCACACGGTAAATACGGTGAACAAGAGTACAGGAGCAACGGTGGATTTGGCTCTGGCCGATCAGCAGAGAGAGAAGAATAACCAGTTAATTAATCTGCAGCAGTCTTTAGAGGAAAAACAGCAGGCGTTAGATGATCTGGAAGAGCCGGAGAAGCTGACTTCTGCATCGACAGCGACGATTAAAGACGGCATTAAGTACGGTGTACTGGGCGGTGTGCTGGGCGGCTTTATGATGGTGTTCTTTATCTGTGTTATCTTTGTGATGAGTGATAAGATGTATTCGTCGAAGGAACTGCGCCGCCGTTCGGGCATTAAGGTGCTGGGAATTTTCCCTGTTTCCGAGAAAAAGTCCGGTATGGTCAATAATCTGCTAAACCGCCTGGAAGGGAAGATTTACAGTGCTTCTGCGGAGGAAGAGGCAGCGCTGATTGCGGCAAATATCTGTAATTATGCCAATGAGGTGAAAAAACTCCTGGTTACGGGTACAATCGATGAAAAGAAGATTGCCGAGGTTACTCATCTGCTTGCCGACAAGCTTCCGGGAATGGAGCTTGTGTCCGGATCGAACATGCTCAAGAATGTTGAAACGATTAAGGCGCTTCCTACATGTGACGGTGTTGTACTTGTAGAACAGGCAGGGGTGAGCACTTACGGCATGATGGGACAGGAGATAGAGAAGGTTCGGGATTTACAGAAAGAAATGATTGGTTGTGTTGTTTTTGAATAAAGAGAAGCAGAGGATGGGCAGATAACGTTAGAAAACGGTTAGTGAATTAAAAGGGCATTTCTGTTTTTCGGTTCATAAAAATAATCATAAAAGGAATTATGGCTCCGGAGGCTGTATCACTTCCGGAGCCTTTTATTGTGCAGGTTTTGCAGGCAAAGTAAAAATCTTTCGATATAAAGTGCAAATAAAGTCCCAATTTGCTATAATAGAAAAAAATGGAAGGGGTGTGCACTATGTTAGAAGAGTTTGAGTACTTTTTGCGTGGGTTAAATTTATCAGAAAATACGGTGAAGTCCTATCTGTATGCACTGAAGCAGTACGAGTCCCTGTATGGAACGGTAAGCCGCAAGGCGGTTCGGGATTACAAGGTATTTTTGCAGGAGAATTACAAGCCGCAGACGGTAAATCTGCGAATAAGGGCAATTAATTGCTATCTGGAAAGTATTCAGAAGGAAAAATGGCAGATTTCCTGTATCAAGATGCAACAAAAGACCTTTTTGGAAAATGTTATCAGCGAGGCGGATTATACATATCTGAAAAGCTGTCTTCAAAGAGATGAGGAATGGTTCTGGTATTTTGTTGTTCGCTTTCTTGCGGCGACGGGGGCGAGGGTGAGTGAACTGGTGCAGATAAAGGTGGAGGATGTACAGTTGGGGTATCTGGACATTTATTCTAAAGGCGGGAAAATGCGCCGGATTTATATTCCCAGAACTTTGCAGAAGGAAACCCTGGAGTGGCTGAGAGAAAAGAAACAGGCCAGCGGCTTTTTCTTTTTAAATAAGCAGGGAAAACGGATTACCACCCGGGGAATCGCCGGGCAGTTAAAACATTTTGCCGTCCGCTATCAGATTAATCCGAATGTTGTCTATCCTCATTCTTTCCGGCACCGTTTTGCTAAAAATTTCCTGGAAAAATATAATGATATTGCGTTGCTGGCGGATTTAATGGGGCATGAAAGCATTGAAACGACAAGAATTTATCTTCGCAAAACGAGTTCGGAACAGCAGATGATTGTCGATCAGGTGGTGGACTGGTGATGGTCTTTGGGCTTTTGTTACGATTTTTTCAGTGCCGAAAAAACAGCAGAAAAAAAGTAACGCAAAAGGGTGATGGAGGGGTTATTTTTGGAGAAAAATGTTAATGGAAAAGATGATGAACAGGTGGTTAAACTTATAGGACAATAATTTTTTTCAACAGAATCCGACAAAAGGAAAGGGAGGGAAGATACTATAAATAGTGTACACAGCTTTTTAAAATGGCATATTTAGTGCTGAAAAAGAGGATATTAGGGTAGAATACTGCTGAAATTAAGTACTTTATGTCGAATTGTGCGTTTAAATTCCCTTTTCAAATGCGCCAAAAAGACGTATATTGTCAACATAGACTTGAGCGCATACCTGAACGAATATCTGGAAGGAGGATAGGCCAAAACGTGACAGGAGCGCTTACTCATGTCTTCCGGGGCATTTTCCGGAAACACTCAATAATGATAAGGAGGGGTGTCTGATGAACATGGAAACACAGCTGCAGGTTTTGACATTAGAGAATGAAAAATTAAAAAAGGACAGAGATGAAATGCTAAAAATTATTAGTCAGATGCGGATTACGATGAACCGCCTGATTGATCAGTACATTTTGGTGCAGGAAAAGAAGTAGATTTCAGGAAGTAAGTTTTTTAAGAAGCAAAGCATGGAGGGCAAAAGGGCAGGAGCAAAAAACAGAAGGCAGGAAAGAGGGGATAGGAGTAGAGTATTGCTGTGAACATGTGAACAGTAACCGTAGAGCACAGGGGCTGCTTTGAATGAAAAAGCAGCCCCGCAGGATGCGTTTTGTGCTGTGCCGCGCTCTAATCCAGGCCCTTTCGCTCGCGCATCATTTCCCAGATGGTCTGATGCATCCAACTGATGGTTTCGTCGAGTTTTTTGTTTTCTTCTTCCAGTTCATTGATTTTTGAACTGAGCAGGGCAATGGTTTCTCGCTGGTTGGCTGCTTTGTGTGCTGCGGTAATCCGTGTGACGACGGAGGGGCAGTTCCTTAAGATTTCCTGGGAGAGCAGCCGGTCGCGTTCTTCGTAATCTAAATCCATAAATTCCTGATAGGGCATGTTCAGCAGCTTCATTTTAACACTGCATTTGGGGCATACGGCATTTTTCGTCAGCTGGTAGTAGGCATAATAACCGCATGTCGGACAATAGTAAACTGAAAGTTCCCGCATAAATAAATCTCCTTCCTTTTTGGAAAATTTAGGGGTTACGAAGATATAAACGGATAACAGAGGGATTTGTTACATAAAATATTGAATTTTTTGACAAAATATTTAAAAACAGCAAAAAGGGCGCTTTAGCGCCCCTTTTGTTATTGAACGGATGAAGTACTGCTGTTTTAATGTTTTTTATTTCTGGACAATGCCGTTGACATCAACGACCCATACTCTGCCGTTGCCGTCCTTGATATCCTTAAATCCATTGCCTAAATCCGGCTTTTCGGTGGATTTTGAGGTTGAGGAGGCTTTCTGGATAGAACCGGAGGCATTAACCAGATAGGTGCTGCCTTCAAAGTCTACCGTGTCATAGCGCAGGTCACTGGCGGCCTGCTGGCGGAGTCCGTAGATATAGATGGCGTTGTCGCGGATGCCGTGGAAGCCCTGGCCTTTCTGTGTGCCGTCGGTGTGGAAGAACCAGGTCTGGTTTTCTCCTAAATCTTCATCGTAAATCGTCTGTTTTCCTGTTCTCATCACACCGTCAGCGCCAAAGTAGGCGTTTGCGGTCTGTCCGTCTTCCAGCGTAATTACCTGTTTTCCGGTCTGCATTTCTCCTTTTTCATTAAATGCGTATTTCTTAGAATCTATAGTGAACACCTGGATGCCGTTTTCGGCAGCCAAAGGCTTTCCGCTGCGGAAGTAAAAGCGGTAAATTTCGCTTTCGGTGCTTACGCCCTCGGCACCTTCAATTTCGTACCAGCCCGAAGCACGTTTTCCGTCTTCTTCATAGTACTGGTAGCCGTGGATTGTGCCGGGTTTGTGGATTGTTGGAACAACGGTTTCCTCTGCCGGTTCCGTCTGGGAACCGGAAGCGGTCTGGGAGGCTGCTTCTGCGGAAATCTCACCATTTGCTGTGTCTGTTTCTGCGGAAACTTCACCGCCTGCTGCGGCGGCACCTGCGGAAACTTCACTGTCTGCAGCTTCTGTGATAACTTCCTGGGCCGGAAGCTTAAGCCATCCGGTCTGCATCTTGCCGTCAATGAAGCTGTAGTGACTGCCGTCGATCTTGCGGTCAATCTGGTTTTCTACCAGCTTGCCGCTGTTGTCAAAATAGTACCAGCTTGCGGAACTGTCCGGATCATCGCTTTCAGCATCGTTTAACTGAATCCATCCGGTCTTCCGCACACCGTCGTTTTCGCCGCCGAAGTAGTAGGTGGAACCGTCAATTTCCTGTTTTCCGGTGAGCATCTGGCCTTCGGCGTTAAAGTAGTACCAGTTATTGTTGATTTTAAACCATTTGGACTTTACGGCTTTGCCGTCGCGGCCGAAGTAGTGCCAGTAGACTTCCGGTGCATCGAAGGAATCCCAGTCATCTTCGTTTTCCACGGAAACCCAGTAGTCGGAAACCCGCTTGCCGTTTTCATCAACATAGTACTCGTCATCAATCATTGTATTTACAGCGATTTCGCCTTCTTCATCTAAATAGTACATATCCCCGTCTTTTCTCTTCCAGGTATTGGTCATATAGTAGCCGTCGCTGTCGATATAGCGCAGGCTTCCGTCTTCTTCCACCCATCCGGATGCTGCCAGTACGGATGCTGCCGGGTCGGCGGTGAAGGTTTCAGGGGTCAGGGCGGCCATCATTGCCGCGGTAGATAATACAGCCATCATTGCGATTGGTTTTTTCATAATTTGTTCTCTCCTTTTTTGTGGTTGGGCCGTGGCCCAAATTCCATGGTTGCATTACGGTTGTGATTATAACCTGTCTTTTTTTAAATTTCTAGTGAAGCTTATTTCCAAAACTGTCAGCGTCCGGAAGGGCTGGAAGCAGACGGCGGGAACAGGGGTTAAGTGCTGCCGGGGGAGGGGTAGACAGCCTGTGAAAATGGCTTACCGAATAAAAATAAGGAATGAAATCAGGTGAAAAAGGAAAAATAAAGAAATACGGAAGAAGAGTGTAAGAAAATTTTAGGTATAATTTTCCTTTGAAGTATGGTAAACTGGTGGAAACGGGTTACTGTTCATGCAGGTCTGCGCGGTGAATTGTAACGGAAAGGGTAAAGTGGAGGAAGGATAAATGCGTATAAAAGTATCAAATTACATTGCGGGGAAACTTGTAGAGGCGGGGATTTGTCAGGTGTTTTCCGTAACCGGCGGCGGAGCCATGCACTTAAATGACGGGCTGGGTCATCAGGAAGGTTTAAACTGTATCTATAATCATCATGAACAGGCAAGCGCCATTGCCGCAGAATCTTATGCAAGGATTCATAACCGGATGGCTGCCCTCTGTGTGACGACCGGGCCAGGCGGGACGAATGCGATTACCGGCGTTGTGGGGGGGTGGCTGGATTCTATCCCGATGCTGGTTCTCTCCGGGCAGGTGCGCTACGATACGACGGCACGCTGGTCGGGTGTGGGAATCCGGGCGATGGGAGATCAGGAATTTGATATCTGCCAGGCGGTTTCCTGCATGACCAAGTACTGTGAGATGGTGATCCTGCCGGAGCGTATCCGTTACTGTATGGAAAAGGCATTGTATCTGGCGCAGTCGGGAAGGCCGGGGCCGTGCTGGCTGGATATTCCGCTGGATGTGCAGGGGGCGTTTATTGAGCCGGATAAGCTGGCCGGTTTTGACCCTGAGGATTATGAGGCCGGGGGGAGCGGATGGGCCGGGGATTCGGCTTTGTTTGCCGTGCAGCCGCAGGATAAGGCAGGACAGGGAGAAAAGCGTCAGGTTCTTCCCGGGAAGGTGAGCCGGGAAACGGTGACGGAGGTTCTCTGCCGGATCCGAAAGGCAAGGCGTCCGGTATTTAATGTGGGCAATGGCGTGCGGATTGCGGGTGCGCATGATGCGTTTCTTCGGGCAGCCGACCGTCTGGGGATTCCGGTGGTTACCGGGTGGAATTCACAGGATGCTATCTGGGATGAGCACCCCTTATACACCGGACGTCCGGGAAATATGGGTGATCGTCCGGGGAATTTTGCCGTGCAGAACAGTGACCTTGTTTTTTCGGTGGGAAGCCGTCTAAGTATCCGCCAGGTCGGCTACAATTATAAGACCTGGGCAAGGGCTGCCTATGTGATTGTCAATGATGTTGATCCGGAGGAACTGAAAAAACCGTCCGTGCACAGTGATATGCGCATCCATGCCGATGCAAAGGAACTTCTGGAAGTGATGGCGCAGGTTTTAGAGGAAGAGCAGGATGCCGGCCGGCTTCCCTATCCTCTGTTTGACGGCGGAGAGGGGCTGCCCGGGATGAACTGGCTGGAAACCTGCCGCATGTGGAAGGAAAACTATCCGGTTATCCTGCCAAGACATATGGAGCCGGGAAGGGATAAGCCGGCGAATGTCTATGCACTGGTCAAAGAATTAAGCAGCCAGCTTCATGAAGATCAGATCACGGTTGTGGGCAACGGTTCTGCCTGTGTTGCCGGAGGACACGGCTATATCATTAAAAAAGGGCAGCGCTTTATCTCGAATTCTGCGATTGCTTCCATGGGCTATGATCTCCCGGCGGCCATCGGAGCCTGGATGGCGGATAACCGTCAGGATATTATTCTTTTGACCGGGGACGGAAGTATTCAGATGAATTTACAGGAACTGCAGACCATTATCCATCACCGCATGGGCATTAAGATTTTCCTGATTAATAACGGCGGCTATCATTCCATCCGGCAGACACAGAAGAATTTCTTTGGCGAGCCGCTGGTGGGTGTCGGCATTGACAGCGGGGTAAACGGCCCGGATTTAAGCTTTCCTTCGATGGAAAAGCTGGCGGCTGCTTACGGTTATCCCTATGTGAAGGCGGTGTGCAATGATGAACTGAACGAAGCGGTAGCAAAAACCCTGGCGATGGAGGGGCCGGTGATCTGTGAGGTGTTTGTCAGCACGGATCAGGTGTTTGAACCAAAGTCCTCATCAAGAAAGATGCCGGACGGAACGCTCACATCCCCGCCGTTAGAGGATTTATCGCCGTTTCTTTCGGAAGAAGAGATGAATGCCAATATGATTATTCCAAGGCTGCTGTAAACAGGGAAACAGTAACCTTTTAAATGTCCTGGGAGAGTGAGGTTTTGTCAGAATGAATATTGTAGTAACGGGGGCAACCAGCTTTTTAGGATCGGCACTGGTTAAGCGGCTGCTTCAGGGAGGGCACAGGGTTTATGCGGTGATACGTCCGGGCTCAAAAAACCGGGCCATGCTTCCGGAGCATGCGCAGGGACTTTGTGTGATTGAGCAGGATTTACAAAAACTGAACAAGATTGAATGGGAAATTCTGGAAGACTGCGATGCTTTTGTGCATTTTGGCTGGGGCGGTTCGGGGAGTACGAGCCGGACGCAGGAGGATGTACAGAAGCAGAATGTTGCCGCGGCCGTAAAGGCATTAGAAGGGGCAAGGACGCTGCACTGCAAAAGGTTTTTGTTCGGCGGTTCGCAGGCTGAGTACGGCATGTGCCGGGAACTGATGAAGGAGGAACAGGACAGCCTGCCGCTTTCGGCTTACGGCAGGGCCAAGGCAGAGGTTTACCGAAAGCTGTCGGCGCAGTGCAGGGCGTGGAAGGAAGAGGGCACAGCCGATATCGAGTACATCCATGTCCGGATTTTCAGTGTCTATGGGCCGGGGGATCACCCGTGGACGCTGGTGGAGTCCTGTCTGGATACCTTTTTAAGCGGCGGTCATCTGGCGTTAAGTTCCTGCACGCAGATGTGGAATTTTCTTTATATTGACGATTTAACCGAAGGGATAGAGAAACTTTTGCTGCACCCGGGAAGGCTTTTGGAGGATGGGCTTTATAACCTTGCCGGGGATGCTGCGCAGACCCGTCCTTTAAAAGAATATGTGGAGCGTATGCATAAACTCTGCCATGAGAACGGAAGTTTTACTTATGGAAAAAGACTGCCGAATGCGGAAGGTCTGATTAACCTGATTCCCGATATTTCCCGTATGGAAAAGGGGCTGGACTGGCATCCAAGGGTGTCTTTTGAAGAGGGAATTCAACGAATAATTGATAAAAAGGAAAATAAACATGAAGACAAAAACTATTAGTGTTGTAGTGCCGTGTTTTAATGAAGAGGAAAATGTAGAACCCATGGCACAGGCAATCCGGGAAGTTTTTGCCAGAGATCTCCCCGATTACGGCTATGAACTTATCTTTATTGATAATGATTCTTCCGATCAGACCCGAAAGATTATCCGTCGTCTGTGTGAGGAGGATCGGAATATTAAGGGGATTTTTAATGCAAAAAATTTCGGGCAGTTTAACTCGCCGTACTACGGTATGCTGCAAAGCAGCGGCGACTGTACCATTCTGGTTGCCGCCGATTTTCAGGACCCGGTGGAGATGATTCCGCGCTTTGTTCTGGAGTGGGAGTACGGTTATAAAATCGTTATCGGCATCAAAAATTCCAGCCAGGAAAACAAGCTGATGTACTGGCTTCGGGGCTGTTATTATAAGCTGATTAAAAAGCTTTCCGATGTGGAACAGATTGAGCAGTTCACCGGTTTTGGACTTTATGATGCGGAGTTTGTTCAAGTTCTCCGCGACCTGAATGATCCAACGCCGTTTCTGCGCGGGATTGTGGCGGAACTTGGGTTTCGGCGCAAGGAAATTCCCTATGAACAGCCGCTGCGCCGTGCCGGGAAGACGAGCAATAATTTTTACCGGCTCTACGATGCAGCCATGTTAAGCATTACCTCCTACACCAAGGTGGGGCTTCGTCTGGCAACGATTGCGGGGAGTCTTTGCTCGGCCTTTTTTATGGTGGTTGCCGTGATTTATCTGGTGATGAAGCTGGTGTACTGGGACCGTTTTCCTGCCGGGATGGCACCGCTTTTGATTGGAGTCTGCTTCCTTGGTTCGGTGCAGATTTTCTTTATCGGCATGGTGGGAGAGTACGTGCTGAGCATTAACCAGAGGGTGATGAAGCGCCCGCTGGTGGTTGAAGAGGAACGCATAAATTTTGAATATCCGCCGGGAAAGCCCTTAACTTCACCCAATCCGTACCGGAAGAGGAGAAGGAGGAAAAAACCGGCTGCGGCAAAGGAAAAGCCGGCTGCTGTGGAGGTTAGGGATGAAGTACAAGATTGATGTAGTCCGTATAAGAGAAAATACCATGACACTGAACGGCTGGGTTCTGGGGAGAAAACTGGATGCGAAGGCAGAGTTTTTTGTCGAGGATGAGAACCATAATCCCGTGCCTTTTCGTCATGTTCCCGTCCGCAGAGATGACGTCAGCCAGGCGTATTTTAAGCAGATTTATGACAGGGATTTTGGCTTTGACATCCGTTTTCCCTATGAACGGGGGAAGGATTATTACCTGATTATTCAGTGCGAGGGACAGAAAGCCAGGGTAAAATATAACGAGGAGCTGATGAAAAAGCGCACCAGTGTGGCTTATAAGCGGGTGCTGCAGCTTAAGGGGATGATGAACCTGGAAACCCTGCAGGAGGCTGTGGATTTCGGGAAAGAACATGGGATAAAAGCGCTTCTTTTAAAGGTAAAACATAAGGTGCAGGGCCTTGAAAATGAATATGATTACGGGGAATGGCATGAGCTTACAAAGATTTCCAACGAGGAACTGGAAGCACAGAAAACCACGCATTTTGCCGTTGAACCTAAGTTTTCTATCGTGATTCCTGCCTATAAGACACCAGAGTATTACTTAAAGGAAATGCTGGAATCCATACGCAGTCAGACCTATACAAACTGGGAAGTCTGTGTGGCTGACGGCAGTCCCAGGGGTGAGGGTGTGGAGCGCGTGTTAAAGCGTTTTGCCCAGGAAGATACCCGGTTTAAGTATGTGATTTTAGGAGAAAATAAGGGGATTTCAGGGAATACCAATGCGGCGATGGAGATGGCCTCGGGGGACTATATTGTGCTGGCAGATCATGACGATACTCTGACGCCGGACGCATTGTTTTGCTGTGTAAAAGCCATGAATGAGAGTGGGCCTTATGATATTCTTTACTCGGATGAAGATAAGCTGGACATGGACGGACAGGCTTTATTTGACCCGCATTTTAAGCCGGATTTTAATGAGGATCTGCTGACCAGCGTGAATTATATCTGCCATCTTTTTGTGGTGGATCGCGATCTTGTCAGGGAAGTGGGAGGCTTTCGCCAGGAGTTTGACGGGGCGCAGGATTATGACTTTATTTTCCGATGTACGGAGAAAACCACAAAGATCTGTCACATTCCCAGGGTGCTCTATCACTGGCGCTGCCATATGAACTCGACCTCCAGCAATCCCGAGAGCAAGACCTATGCTTTTGAGGCGGGTGCAAGGGCGATTAAGGCGCATTTTGAACGCCTTGGTATAGGCGTGGAGTCGGTGGAGAAGGGGATTGACTACGGGATTTATCACACCCGTTTTGCTCTGGAAACCACGCCTTTAGTGTCGGTGATCATCCCCAATAAGGATCACCAGAAGGATTTGGAAACCTGTCTTACCTCGCTTCTTGATAAGGGCACGTATAAGAATCTGGAAGTGATTGTTGTGGAAAATAACAGCACCGATCCGGAAACCTTCCGCTACTATGAGGAACTTCAAAAGCGGCGAAGCCAGGTTAAGGTTGTGACCTGGGAGAAGGAATTTAATTTTTCTGCCATCAATAATTTCGGCGTGACCTTTGCCCGCGGGGAATACCTTTTATTCTTAAATAATGACGTGGAAGTGATCGAGCCGGAGGTTATCCGGGAGATGCTGGGCTATGCCGTGCGGGAGGACGTGGGCGTTGTGGGCGCAAGGCTTTTGTACGAGGACGGGACGATCCAGCACGCCGGGGTGGTTATTGGCTTCGGCGGCATTGCCGGGCACACCTTTATCGGACTTCACCAGGCAGAGAGCAGCTATTTCCATCGCGCCATGTGTGCCCAGGATTACAGTGCGGTGACGGCGGCCTGTATGATGAGCAAAAAAAGTCTTTTTGCACAGGTGGGAGGCTTCCGGGAGGAGCTTGCCGTGGCCTTTAATGATATTGATTACTGCCTGAAAATCCGCAGTTTGGGAAAAAAGGTGGTTTACAATCCCTATGCTTTGTTGTATCATTATGAATCGAAATCAAGAGGACTGGAAGATACGCCGCAGAAGGTGGAACGGTTTAACCGGGAGGTTGCCCGGTTTATCGGCTATTGGCCCGAGATTGTTATTCAGGGCGACCCCTATTATAACCCCAATCTGACCCTGCGCAAGTCGAATTTTGCGCTCAGGGATTTGTTAAAGGAAAAAATCGGGGAACCTTATCCGTTAGAGGTTTATATGCCTTATATGGAACCTGCAGTGAAGGAGAGAGTTTCGGCGCTTTACCGGGAAAAAACAGGGAGAGATCCCGATGAACCTTCCCGCACATAGGCGGCAGAGAAGGATAACTGCTGTTTTTTAAGCAGCGGCGGACAGATGAAAGGAAAAACATGGGAAGACAAAGTAGAGAAAGTACAGACAGCCAGGTTACGGTGATTATTCCCAATTATAATGGAATGAAGTATCTGCCGGACTGTATGGAAGCACTGCGGGCGCAGACCTGCCGGGATTTTTCGGTGCTGGTGGTGGATAACGGCTCAAAGGACGGAAGTGAGGCGTGGTTAAGAGAACAGGGGATACCCACCATTTTCCTTCCCGAAAATCTGGGCTTTTCCGGAGCGGTAAATATCGGAATTAAAAAAAGTTCATCGCCATTTGTTATTCTTTTGAATAATGATACCAAGGTGGACAAAAACTATATAAGGGAAATGCTTCGGGCAGTGAAGCGCTCGCCGAAGATATTTTCAGTCAGCAGCAAGATGGTTCAGCTTTATCATCCGGAGCTGATGGATGATGCGGGGGATATGTACTGCCTTTTGGGCTGGGCCTTCCAGCGGGGGGTGGGGCGTAGCTCTGCGGGTTACAGCCGTCCGATGCGGATCTTTTCGGCATGTGCAGGGGCGGCTTTGTACCGCAGGGAGGTTTTTGAGGAAATCGGGTATTTTGACGAGATGCATTTTGCCTATCTGGAGGATTTGGACGTGGGCTACCGTGCAAGAATTCACGGCTATGATAATGTTTACTGTCCGTCGGCCCTGGTGTATCATGTGGGAAGCGGTACAACCGGCTCCAAGTACAATTCCTTTAAAGTTAAGCTTGCCGCAAGGAACAATATTTACCTGAATTATAAGAACATGCCTCTTCTGCAGCTTTTGCTGAACCTTCCGGGAATTATAGCAGGGATTTTGCTGAAATTTGCGTTTTTTTATAAGCTTGGATTTGCCGGGGATTACCTTGCCGGGATAAAAGAGGGTATCTGCACCAGGAATCAATGTAAAAAAGTCCCGTACCGCAAGGAAAGATTTAAGAATTATCTTGCCGTAGAAGGGGAGCTTTTCGCGGCGACCTTCCTCTATATCTATGAGTTTTCCAGCCGGCAGCTTGCAAAAGTTATCCGCCGCATAAACGGCACACGGCAGTTGAGGTGAACATTATGATAAAGGATAATCAGAAATCATTGAACCGTTCCCAGGTACTGCTGGATGCGGCAACCATTATTGCTTCTTATGCACTGGCCTGGTATATCATTATTGAAAGCGGGATTTACCAGCAGGCGGGAGGCGTGCTTGCGCCAAGGGTCTACTTCATCCCCCTGGTGGTGATTGTGCCGGGTTATCTGCTTTTGTACAGCATTTTCCACCTGTACACGCCCAGGCGGGTGCAGCGCAGCCGTGTGGAGCTGGCCAATATCAGCAAGGCGAATGCCATCGGTGTGCTGACCTTTACCCTGATCCTGTATCTGGGCGGGAAAAACCCATATTTTTACAATTTTTCCCGTGCCATGGTTCTGACGTTTTTTGCGATTAACACCCTGGCGGAAACCCTGGTGCGCAATATTATCCGACGGGTTCTGCGCTCCATGCGCTCAAAAGGCTATAACCAGAAGCACATCCTGCTCATCGGCTACAGCCAAGCGGCGGAGGGGTTTATCGACCGCATTCTGGCAAATCCGGAGTGGGGCTACCACATTCATGGGATGCTGGACAACTATCATCCGGCTGGCTTTACCTACCGCAAGGTTGCGGTTCTTGGGAAGATTGAGGAACTGGATGCTTTGCTGGAGAAAAACACCCTGGATGAGATTGCCATTACGTTAAGCCTGAAAGAATATGAAAACTTAAAATCCATTGTAGCTGCCTGTGAAAAGAGCGGTGTCCACACGAAATTTATCCCGGATTACAATAAGATCATCCCAACCATTCCCTACACGGAGGATCTGCAGGGGCTTCCGGTCATCAATATCCGCCATGTCCCGCTCAATGATCTGCTGAATGCAACCGTGAAGAGGATGATGGATATCTTTGGGGCTGTTGTGGCTATTATTTTATTTTCGCCGGTAATGCTTTTAACGGTCATCCTAATTAAGCTGACCTCCCCGGGACCGGTGATTTACAGGCAGGAGAGGGTGGGGCTTCACAACCATCCCTTCCAGATGTACAAGTTCCGCTCCATGGCCGTACAGCCCCCGGCTGCGGAAAAAAGCAAGTGGACAACACCGAACGACCCGCGGGTAACGCTGGTGGGGAAGATTATCCGCAGAACCAGCATCGATGAAATGCCTCAGTTTTTTAATATCTTAAAAGGCGATATGAGCCTTGTGGGGCCAAGGCCGGAAAGACCTTTTTTTGTCGAACGCTTTAAAGAAGAGATCCCCCGCTATATGATTAAGCACCAGGTTCGTCCCGGTCTGACCGGATGGGCACAGGTGAACGGCTATCGGGGAGATACTTCGATTACGAAACGAATTGAACATGATTTATATTATATCGAAAACTGGACCTTGGGATTTGATGTTAAAATCTTATTTTTAACGATATTCAAAGGATTTATTAATAAGAACGCATATTAAGGATACATGATGAGGACTAACCATGGGATATGATTTGAATGATGAACGAAATGGTCTGCAAAGACCCCGGAGCCGAAGAAGGGGGCAGAGTGCAGGCCGGGAGGTGACTTTGGCTCCGCGCTCACGATCAGCACAGGAAATTCCGCCGCCGGGAAGCTGGGATATGCCGGGAAATCCGGCGGCAAGCGGCTGGCACAGCAGCGAGCAGTATGGAGAAAAAACGTCGCTGGAACTGGACCCTTCGCTGAAAAACGGAGGAAGAAAACGAATGTCAAAGAAGAAGCGCCGGATAATTACCATGATTATCGCGGAGTGCTTTGCCCTGCTCTTTATCAGCGGCTATGGTTACTGGGCAAGAACCTGGAACCAGATGCAGAGGATGGATGACTGGATTCCGGAAGAGATACAGAATCAGAATTTTTCGGTTGATCTTCCGCAGTATGAAAAGCAAAAAGGGCATTGGGGCATTTATATTTTCGGCGTGGACAGCCGCGGGACGAATGTGGGCAAGGACACCCATTCGGACGTGAATATCGTATGCGATATTAACCATGATACCGGAGAGATCCGCCTGGTCAGTGTGTTCCGTGACTCCTATTTAAATATTAATGATAAAAATGAATATAATAAAATCAACCAGGCTTATTTCCGCGGAGGCCCTGCGGAGGCGGCAAAGGCATTAAATAAAAACCTGGACTTAAATATCCTTGATTATGTGACCTTTAACTGGAAGGCAGTAGCCGACGGAATTAACCTTTTGGGCGGCGTGGATATGGAGATTAGCCGTGCCGAGTTTGCCTATATTAACTCGTTTATTACAGAAACCGTAAAGGCAACCGGGGTGTATTCCGAACATTTAAAGGGCCCCGGGATGCAGCACTTAGACGGTGTGCAGGCTGTGGCTTACGGTCGGCTTCGCCTGATGGATACAGATTATGCGCGGACGGAGCGCCAGAGAAAGGTGATTCAGGCTGCGTTTGAAAAAGCCAAAAAGGCCGATATCAATACGTTAAATCAACTGGCTCTGGTCATTTTTCCCCAGGTGGCAACCAGTGTGGATTTGGCGGATATTTTAAAGCTTCTTGGCAATGTGGGGAATTACCATATTGGAGAAACCGGGGGCTTCCCCTTTGCCCGGGGCGATGCCAATATGGGCAGAAAGGGTGCCTGTGTTATCCCGCAGACCTTAGAGAGCAATGTTATCGAACTTCATGAATTTTTGTACGGTCAGGAGGACTATACGCCGAGCGAGTCCGTAAAAACCTTCAGCGCCAAAATTTCCAGTGATACCGGAATGTACAGCCAGGGCGTGTCCATCGACCATGTATCGACCACCGGAGGTTCGGTTCCGCGCCCCGCAAAACAGCAGGAGAAGGAAAAGCCAAAAAAGACCGAAGCTTCCGACGAAGATAAGGACGATGAAGAGGAGGAGAGTAAGCGGGCAGAAACCGGGGAAGACGGCGAAATCATTGACCGTGGGGAAGATGAAACCTCCGATGACGCACAGATGACGGAAATCCCAAAGCCCGGGGAGAAGCGGCCCACATCAACCCTTTATCCGGATGAGCCGGGAACCCAGGAACGTCCGGGAGTTAATGACCCGACCTCTTCCAGACCTTCGCCCACATCGCCTGTGCACCCAGGAAACAGTCAGGGAAGCAATGTCCCGGATGTTCCTTCGCCGAATTCGCCGACCCAGGGAAACCGGCACCCGAATACCCAGGAGCCGACAGCTAATCCGACGACAGGAAACCGTCCAACCGAAGCAAACCCGCCAACTGCAGGAAACCGCCCGACAGAGGCAAACCCGCCGACGGCAGGAAACCATCCGACCGGGTCAAATCCGCCGACGGCAGGAAACCATCCGGCGGGGGCAAATCCGCCAACCGCAGGGAATTCGTCGCCGACGGATAATCCCGCAGGTCCGACACAGAGTACGCCGGATGTGCCGCCGCCGGCATCCAACGGCCCTACATCGGTGATTGTACCGGATAATCAGGTGATTTCCTACGATGGACCGCCTGGTTCCGGAAATTAATAATTCTATTAGAATTCTATCACAATTTAGTCACAATTCATTGTTAGAATCTCTGATGTAAACAAAAAGAAAGTCTGTATGTAATGATTTTGGTTTTAGTAAAGACATCGATTACGGAACTGCCGAATCAGAAAGGAGATTCTTATGTATAGGGATGATGAAAATAAAATAGAAGACAGGACAGAGGCAGAGCGGGAAGAAAAGAACGAAGGAATACAGGGCTTAGTTTCCGAGGAAACAGAAAAGTCCGATGCAAAGAATACACCGGAACAGTTACCGGTGACGGCACAGGATAATTACAGCAGCAGTGCGCAGCCGTCTATGGAGCAGAAACCGGCACAAAACATTTACGGGAACGGGCAGCAGGGCGGATATGGGAATCATCCATATACGAATCAGCAGTCTTCGTATAATCCTTCTTCGAGTAATTATTCCTCGGGCTATGGTCAGCAAAATCCGGCAGGTTATCAGCAGCCGAATTCTGCAAACGGCTATCCGTCCGGAAATACCGGTTATCAGCCGTCGGGAAGTACCGGTTATTCTTCACCGGGAAATGCGGGCTATCAGCCTTCAGGAAATACCGGTTATTCTTCACCAGGAAATACGGGCTATCAGCCTTCAGGAAATACGGGCTATTCTTCGTCGGGAAATACTGGCTGCCAGCCGTCGGGCAGCAGCAATTACGGTCGGCAGTATGCACCCTGGCAGCAGCCGCAGAATGGTTTTTCTTCGGATGTAAAAAAGACACATGCCAAAAAGCCCGTCCCGCCGTTGGTGAAGAAGACCGCGGGGATTGTGGCGGCGGCGCTTCTCTTTGGCGTGATTGCCGGGACGACGATGTCGGGGGTGCAGATGCTGACAAAGCACTTCAATCCGGATACTGCTCAGGAACAGGTAAGCTTATCCCAGGCAGAAACCCTTCCTGCGCCGCAGGATTCTGCAAAGGATAATGCATCGCAGCTTATCGTGACCGGAACGAATGATGTATCGGCCATTGTCGAGCGTGCCATGCCTTCGGTGGTTGCGATTAACAGTGTTACGCAGAAAGAGATACAGAACTGGTTTGGACAGTCCCAGATTTATGAGGGCAGGGGTTCCGGTTCAGGTATTATTGTCGGGGAGAGCGACACGGAGCTTTTACTGGTGACGAATAAGCATGTTATTGAAGGGGCAAGCAGTTTAAGTGTCAGTTTCTGCGATAATGAGAGCGCAGATGCACATATTAAGGGAACCGATTCGGAAAATGATCTGGCTGTCCTTGCGGTAAGCCTGGATCAGATTTCGGACGATACAAAAAGCAAAATTGCCAGTGCAACCCTTGGGGATTCGGATGCTTTAAAGGTAGGGCAGGGCGTTATCGCTATCGGAAATGCCTTAGGCTACGGGCAGTCCGTGACGGTGGGTTATATCAGTGCACTGGACCGTGAAGTGCATACGGACGAACAGACTACCCGCAATCTTTTACAGACCGATGCGGCAATTAATCCGGGGAACAGCGGCGGGGCGCTTTTGAATATGCAGGGAGAACTTGTCGGCATTAATTCTGCAAAGTATTCTTCGACCGATGTGGAAGGGATGGGCTATGCTATTCCTATCAGCAAGGTTAAAGACATTATCAATGAAATGATGACCATGAAAACCCGTGTGCAGATTGAGAAAGAGCGTCAGGGCTATCTGGGAATTCAGGGAACGGATATTGATGCCAATACCTCGAATCTTTACGGAATGCCTCAGGGCGTATTTGTCTATAAAATTGTGGAAGGCGGGGCGGCAGCGTCCTCTGACCTGAAAGAAAAGGATATTATCACAAAGTTTGACGGACAATCCGTAAAGTCCATGGCAGAGTTAAAGGATATGCTGATTTACTATGCCGGCGGCGACAGTATCGAACTTACCGTGCAGTCCTTAAAAGACGGAGAGTATGTGGAACGCCAGGTAACGATTACCCTGGGAACCCGTCCGCGGGAAGAAAATATAAATTAAGTATTGTAAAAAGGGTTCGGCGGGCCGGACTCTTTTTTCGTGGGTATTGCCTTGTATTCCCGGTCAAAATCTTTTATAATAGACGCATTGGATGAAAAAGAACCTGAATGGGTGTCGTGAACACAGGTAAGCGGCAGCCCTGAACGAAACAAAAAGGAAGGAAAGCAGATAAAGTGGAAGAGAAAAAGACAGAAGCAGCGACAATCGAAGAAGAAAAACAGGAAGGCACAGAGGATGATGGCAGCTATGAGAAGGTCTGCTATATCTGCCGCCGGCCGGAGAGCAAAGCCGGGCCGATGGTTTCCATGCCGGGAGGAATCTCCATGTGCAATTCCTGTATGCAGAAGGCATTTGATGCCATTAACCAGAACGGGCTGGATTTTAGCAAGCTTTCCAGTATGCCTTTCTTAAATCTGAATTACGGCGATATCAGCAGTCTAATGCAGCCGGATGCGGCGGTTCCGAAGAAGCAGAAGATTAAGAAAAAATCGGAAGCGAAAAAAACCTATGTACTTAAGGATATCCCCGCGCCCCATGTGATTAAGCAGAGGCTGGATGAGTATGTGATTGGTCAGGATAAGGCGAAAAAGGTGATGGCGGTTGCTGTTTATAATCATTATAAAAGGGCGCTTTTAGGGGAGCAGAAGGGGGTTTTGGAGGATGTAACCATAGAAAAATCCAATATCCTGATGCTCGGCCCTACCGGAAGCGGCAAGACCTATATGGTAAAGACCCTGGCAAGGCTTCTCGATGTGCCGCTGGCCATTGCCGATGCGACCTCTCTTACCGAAGCCGGCTACATCGGCGACGATATCGAAAGTGTGGTCAGCAAGCTCCTGGCGGCTGCGGGAAATGATGTGGAGAGAGCCGAGAGAGGGATTATTTTTATCGACGAGATTGACAAGATTGCCAAAAAGCAGCAGACGAATGCCCGGGACGTCAGCGGGGAGTCGGTGCAGCAGGAGCTGTTAAAGCTTTTGGAAGGCAGCATCGTGGAAGTTCCTGTGGGCTCAAACCAGAAAAATGCCATGACACCCATGGCGACAGTGAATACGGAAAATATTTTATTTATCTGCGGCGGGGCATTTCCTGAACTGGAAAATATCGTTAAAGAGAGGCTGAGCTGCCGTTCCTTTATGGGATTTAACGGCGAATTAAAAGACCGGTTTGATCAGGATAAAGATTTACTGGGGAAGACGACGAATGAGGATCTGCGCAAATTCGGCATGATTCCGGAGTTTTTGGGAAGACTTCCGGTGATGGTTTCTTTAAGCGGTCTGGATCATCCGCTGATGAAGAGAATCTTAACCGAGCCGAAGAATGCGATTTTAAAGCAGTATGAAAAACTCCTGGCTTACGATGAAGTGAAGCTGGTTTTTGAAGATGAGGCGCTGGACTGGATTGCCGAGCAGGCTCTGGGAAAGGAAACAGGAGCAAGGGCGCTTCGGGCAATTATCGAAGAATTTATGCTGGATATTATGTTTGAAATTCCCAAGGACGCCAATATCGGCAAGGTGATTATCACACGGCCCTACCTGGAAAAACGAGGCGGGCCGAGGATTGAGATGCGGGGGTAGTTGTTATTCCCTCAGATCCAAAAAGGACTGATAGAGGTCTAAGGTGCCGTAGCCGAATTCCCTGTTCGGGTACTCATAGCCAGGCGTCCTTTTGGCACCGCGAACCAGGTAGCCGCGGACGGAAGAGGTACTCATGGTCATATCATTTCCGGCGACTAAACCCCAGGATAAGAGGTTGGCGACAGCTCCGGCGGCGTGGGCGGCGGATACGGAGGAGCCGCTTTTCCTGGTCATGGGCAGTTCTTCCGTGCTCGCGGGAACCGGGGGTACGGTAGGGCCGTAGACGTTTACGCCGGGTGCGGCAAGATCGGGTTTAATCTGCTCGATTATGGTAAATCCCCGGCTGGAATGAAGGTAGATGCTTCCATCGACATGGTTGTAGGCGCTTATGGTTAAGGGGAAGCGCGCATTGCCGGGGTTGGTAATGGTGGTGTCCGGGTTGGGGCGCAGGAAGATGGTTTCGGGTTTGCAGAAGCTTTCCACGGGAAGCCACATATGGTAGCGCCCGTTTAAGTATAGGGAATTATAGACCCGGATGCGCCAGACGCCGGCGGTGGGGTTTTCAAAGCGGAAAAAGATCAGCTGCCTTCCGGAGCCGGATTCATTGGGGAGGTAGTTGATGGTAATGATCGTCGGCTCCAACAGGAAGCTAATCTTTGTTTCACGCCCCAGGGTCAAGGGAATCCGGCTGATGATTTCACCGCTGGGGGAGATAAAACCGACGGTGTAGAGATCGGTGATATTCGACCAGAATTCGGTTACAAATCCGCGCTCTCCCTCGGCTACCCGGATTTCCACATCTTCGGAGTTCTGTCCGCTGGGGAGGTTTCCCAGATAGTGATGGGAGAGTCCGGTTTCATTTCCTCCGGCAATAATGTTAATGGTGCCGATGGACTGGCTGGAAGCCTGTAAGATCTGGCCTAAAGGCGTGGTGCCCTCATGGCTTCCGCTGTTGCTTCCTAAGGATATGCACAGGGCCAGGGGCATGTGCAGGCGGTGGGCGAGTTCGGTGAGATAGCGGACTCCCGTCATAATATCATTTTCCTGATAAGCAGAGGCATCCTCCTGAATTAAGAAGAAATCCCGGAGATATTTTTTTGCAGGTTTAAGTTTAACCATGCCGATGGCGGCTTTTGGCGCAGCCCCGATAAAATCACCCGACGGCGACTGACCTCCGGCAGCAATCCCCGCCATAAAGGTTCCGTGGCCTTCAGCATCAATGGAGGGGACGATGTCCAGCGGGCGATCCGAGCGGAGTGCTTCGTTGATCTGGCGGGAAGTAAAGGCTGTCCCGTACAAAACTTCGATTGTATCCTCCCGGCTGCCTTTCGATGCAGAAGCAGGCTGTGAAGGGTCGGCAGAAAGGGTCTGGTCCCAGATACCGGCGATCCTTGTGGTTCCGTCCAAATTTTTAAATAAGGGGTTCTGGTAGTCGATGCCGGTGTCAATCAGGCCGATGAGCACGCCCTCCCCCCGGTTATTTAAGGCAGGCTGCTGGAAAATCGGAAGTATGCCGGCCGCCTCCATGCTGGATGTGTCCAGGAGGGTGTAAAGCTTGGGAATAGAGTAATAGTAGTAGGTGACCAGAGATAAGGGCGGGATGGACACCAAAGGAAAGTAAAGGATTTCATATTCCCGGGAAGCGCTTTCGTGGCAGAGGATGTAGTTTTCTAGCTGATCCATGCTGGTATAGGCGCTGCTGCTGCGGTAGATAAAATCGGCAACTTCTTCGCTTGCAGGGTTAATCGAACAAGAGGGCATAGATAGAACCTCAGCATTTTGCTGTTTTTTCAATATATGCCCATTTTGGGAAAAAATTCCCTTTACGCCGGGGCAGAAAAAGGGTAAAATATAACATAAGAAAAAAGGAAAGTGATCCAAAGAAAGTAAGGATGAAGGAGGTAGCAGCATGGGTTTGATTTTGTTGATGTTTCTGATTGCCGGGATAGACCTCTGTATTAAAGCGGAGATTGAAGCCAGGGACAGCAGTGAGTTTCCCAAACCGCTTGCGATAGCTAAGGGGAAGATTGTTCTGCACAAGAGCCATAATACGGGTTTGCCCTTTGAGGTGTTAAAGAACTATCCGGATGTGGTGAAAAAACTTCCGATGTTTGTTTTTTCCGGATTATCGGGAATTTTCGGCTTTTTGCTGCCGAAGAAGGGATTTTGGGCGGAAAAGATTGCCCTGGCCCTGACCCTTGGCGGTGCGTTCAGCAATCTTTTTGACCGCTGTACGCGAAACTATGTGGTGGATTACTTCAGCGTTGAGGTAAAGGGAATTAAAAAGATTATCTTTAATTTGGGCGATATCTGTATTTTCCTTGGAGCCATCATTATGGTGGTCAGCCAGATTGTGCGCGAGATTGCGTGGAGGATGAAAAAAAAGAAAGCGTGACGCAGGAGAGAATGTTGTTTCCGATAAAGGAACAGCGAAAGAAACCGAAAAAGAAACTTAAAAACCAAAAAAGAAGATAAAAAGGCCATAAAAAGGAGCGGCGTCAGAAAAAGCGCCGCTCCTTCCCCTTGACAGAAAGCGGATCGTGTAGTAAAATCACCAGTAAAAATCTGCATTTTATCGGGGGTTCCCGGTAAAGTGAATCAAAAGGAGTGGTTATTTTATGGCCCCGTCGGGCGACGCGATCATACGATTGTGTATTTTATTTATTCTTTTAATGTTATCGGCATTCTTTTCTTCGGCAGAAACAGCTCTTACGATGGTCAATAAGATCCGTATGCGTACCCTGGCTGAAAACGGGCACAGGCAGGCGGAACTGGTGATTAAAATTGTAGAAGATCAGGGTAAGATGCTGAGTGCTATCTTAATCGGTAATAACGTGGTAAACCTGTATGCCTCTTCTCTGGCAACGATGCTGGCAACGGATCTTTTCGGGAGCCGGACCGTGGGGGCAGCCACTGGAATATTAACCTTGCTGATTCTGGTATTTGGGGAAATTACGCCCAAGACCATTTCTACCCTGTCTTCTGAATCGATTTCTCTGAAATATGCACCGTTTATTTATACGCTGATGTGGGTTTTGACACCGGTGATTTTTCTGGTGAATCAGCTTTCGATGCTGGTACTCCGCCTTCTGCGTGTGGACCCGAACAAGAAACCTGAGTCCATCACGGAAGATGAACTGCGCACCATCGTGGAAGTCAGCCACGAAGAAGGCGTGATTCAAATGGAAGAAAAAAAGATGATCACCAATGTGTTTGATTTTGGTGAAAATCTTGCTAAGGACATTATGGTTCCCCGCATTGATATGACCTTTATCAATGTCGATGCAACCTACGATGAACTTTTAGAAACCTTCCGCGAGGAAAAATACACCCGTTTCCCGGTTTATGAAGAGTCCACAGACAATGTTATCGGGATTATCAATGTTAAGGATCTTCTTTTACTGGAAGGAAAGGAAAATTTTTCTATTCGGGATTTCCTGCGTCAGCCCTTATATACGTATGAGTTTAAGAAAGCCGCCGAACTGATGGTGGAGATGCGAAAGACACTGAATAATATCGTAATTGTCTTAGATGAGTACGGTGCGACGGCAGGCTTGATCACCTTAGAAGATATGCTGGAAGAAATCGTCGGCGAGATCCGGGATGAGTACGACGAAGATGAAGAAGAAAGCGTCGTCGAAATCGAGCCGGGACAGTACAGAGTGAATGCATCCTTAAAGCTGGACGATTTAAATGAATATTTAAACCTTAAGCTGGAATCGGAGGACTATGATTCCCTGGGCGGCCTGGTTATCGGGCTTTTGGATCATCTTCCGGAAGAAGGCGAGGAAGTAACACATAAAGGGCTTCGAATGGTCGTGGAGCACATGGATAAGAACCGGATTGAAACCATTCTTTTGTATCTTCTGGAAGAGGATGAAGAAGGAGGGGAACAGGAAGAAGAGGCCGTGGAGGAAGAGGCAAGGAGGGCATAGGTTTTTACCTACGCCATCCCGCCGACCATGCCGCTGACCATACAGATGCCCAAAACCGTGATAAGTTTCTGGGTATCATTTCCCAGACCGCTGTTTAACAGTATGGACATGGCGGCAAGTACCGCAAAGTAAAGCAGGCCCGAAGCCAGGCCCCAGAAAAACCGGCGGGTTTTCATCCCCTTTCCGGCAAGCAGCCCTCCCAGAAAGCAGCTAAGTGCGTATATGCCGTAGACGGCTCCGGAAACCCTGGAAGGAGAAAGCTTAAACTGAAACAGACCAAAGGCCAGTCCGGTGAGCAGCAGGGCGCTTAACAGGTAGGAAAAGAATAAAGAGCGGGTTAATACCTTAAGAGTTCGCATTGCATTTCCTCATCTTAACATTTAGTCCATCTTATGCGGTTAGTCCGGAAGATATGTAAGCTTTTCCCGTCACCCTGCTGCTGTGCATGTGTGAACAGCAACTTCGGGCTTTGTTTGCCGGGAGCAGGCAATTTGCGGGGGCAAGGCGGAAAAATACTTGCGAACTCCCAGGACATATGATATAATCGCAAAGAACTTTAGCGAAATTTTATTGAAATCAGGAGGCGAGCAAGATGAAGCACGTTAAAACATTAAATGCAAATACTTTAAAGGACACCATGAAAAAGGGCGGCTGCGGCGAGTGCCAAACTTCCTGTCAGTCCGCATGTAAGACTTCCTGCACCGTAGGAAACCAGAGCTGTGAGAACCGCAGCCGTTAGATCGTGCCGGAAGTTTCAGGTTTTTTGACTGTTTTGTTCAGGCAGAAAGCTTGGTATGGATGTAGCGCTAACCCCTACGGTCGATGGGCTTGTAGGGGTCTTTTCGTTGCTGTTTGCTTAAGATCGGGCGGATGCTGTGCTGACTGCAGGATGACCTGACCGGCAGGCAGAAATTCCAAAAAGAGAAAGACGAGGATAGTTTGTGATTCATCAATTTAAAAATAATGGTTATTCCATCGTCCTTGACGTCAACAGTGGTTCGGTGCATGTGGCTGATCCGGTGATGTATGATGTTATTTCCGTTCTGACAAAATGGGTTGAAGACATGGACAGGCCCAGGCCGCTTTCGGATAAGGAGAGAGGGCAGGTGGAGGACGAGCTTTCCGGAAGGTATTCCCGGGAGGAGATAGAGGAGGTTCTTGGGGAAGTCCAGGAACTGATTGATCAGGGGCAGCTTTTTGCCAAGGATATTTACAAGGATTTTGTTGTGGACTTTAAGGAGAGAAAGACCGTGGTCAAGGCGCTCTGCCTTCATATTGCTCATGACTGCAACTTAGCTTGCCGTTACTGCTTTGCCGAGGAAGGGGAGTATCACGGACGGCGGGCACTGATGAGCGCAGAAGTCGGGAAGAAGGCCCTGGATTTTCTGATTGCCCATTCGGGAAAACGAAGAAACCTTGAAGTGGATTTTTTCGGCGGGGAACCGCTGATGAACTGGGATGTGGTCAAAGAACTTGTGCGCTACGGGCGGGAGCAGGAGAAGCGTTTTGACAAGCATTTCCGCTTTACCCTGACAACGAACGGCGTACTGCTTAATGACGAGGTAATGGAGTTCTGCAACCGGGAGATGGCAAATGTCGTGCTGAGTCTGGACGGGCGAAAAGAGGTTAATGACCAGATGCGGCCTTTCAGGAACGGAAAAGGAAGCTATGATTTGATTGTTCCGAAATTTCAGAGGTTTGCCGAGAGCAGAAACCAGACAAACTATTATGTGCGGGGAACATTTACGCATAATCATCTGGATTTTGCCGAGGATGCTCTTCATTTTGCGGATCTGGGTTTTCGGCAGATGTCGATTGAGCCGGTGGTTGCACCTAAAGAAGAACCCTATGCGATCCGGGAAGAAGATCTTCCGGAGATTTTTGACCAGTACGATAAGCTGGCAAAAGCCTATATTCAGCGGGAGAAAGAGGGAAGAGGGTTTAACTTTTTCCACTTTATGCTGGATTTAAACGCCGGGCCCTGTGTGGCAAAAAGGCTTTCCGGCTGCGGCTCCGGCACAGAATATCTGGCAGTTACGCCCTGGGGGGATTTCTATCCCTGCCATCAGTTCGTCGGGCAGGAAAATTTCCTTCTGGGCAATGTTGATACAGGTGTGACTAATACGGCTGTGCGGGATGCGTTTAAGTTCTGCAATGTCTATGCCAAGGAAAAATGCAGGGATTGTTTTGCGCGTTTTTACTGCAGCGGCGGCTGTGCGGCGAATTCCTACAACTTCCACGGGACAATCCGGGATGCCTACGATATCGGGTGTGCGATGCAGAAGAAGAGGATCGAGTGCGCAATAATGATAAAAGCAGCGTTGTCTGAAGAATAAGAAAGAAGAAGAGGAGAAAGAACATGAAAAGCAGTAAGGGAAAGGGCTTTTTGGCCTTGCTGGTCATTGTGCTGGCCGTAGCCTTGTTTGGCTGGTTCGGCTACGACAGCATGGATGACATTAAGCTGGGCCTGGATTTGGCCGGCGGTGTAAGTATTACTTACCAGGCCGTGGATGCCAATCCTACGGCAGAGCAGATGTCGGATACGATTTACAAGCTCCAGCAGAGAGTGCAGAACTACAGCATGGAGTCGGAAGTGTACCAGGAAGGCTCCGACCGGATCAATATTGATATTCCGGGGGTTTCGGATGCCAACTCGATTTTGGAGGAATTGGGAAAACCTGGTTCTCTGCTGTTTATGGATGAGAGCGGGCAGGTGCTGATGACCGGAGATATGGTTGCCAGCGCAAAGGCCGGTATGTATGATCAGAACGGTACACAGTATGTTGTTCAGCTTACCTTAACCGATGAAGGCGCAAAGACTTTTGCGGAGATCACCGCAGCCAATATCGGAAAGCGCATTGCCATTATCTATGATAATGCCGTGGCTTCCGCGCCCGTGGTTCAGTCGGCAATCACCGGCGGGCAGTGTGAGATTACCGGGATGCAGACCTTTGAAGACGCAGAAAACCTGGCTTCGACCATCCGCATCGGTTCTCTGTCGCTGGAACTGCAGGAACTGCGATCCAATGTTGTCGGGGCAAAACTCGGACAGGAGGCGATCTCAACCAGCTTAAAGGCCGGTGCTATCGGCTTTGGCATTGTGGTTGTCTTTATGATTGCCGTTTACCTGATTCCCGGTCTGGCGGCAGCCATTGCTTTAACGCTCTATGTAGGGGTAATTTTAGTTCTTTTGTCTGCGTTTGAGATTACGCTCACCCTTCCCGGTGTGGCAGGTATCATCCTGTCTATCGGTATGGCGGTGGATGCCAATGTTATTATCTTTACCCGTATTAAGGAAGAAATCGGCTACGGAAAGACTGTAAAATCCGCAATCAAAAGCGGTTTTAACAAGGCGCTGTCTGCTATCGTTGACGGCAATGTGACCACCTTAATTGCCGCAGTTGTGCTTTACTGGAGAGGCTCCGGTTCGGTCAAGGGATTTGCGGCTACCCTGGCTTTGGGTATTGTTTTATCGATGTTTACAGCTCTGGTGATTACCAAGGGTGCATTAACCGCCCTTTATAACCTGGGCTTTGAGGATGCAAAGTTTTACGGTGTCCGCAAGGAAAAGGAAGCACGGAATTTCCTGGGAAAGAGAAAGGCATTCTTTGCCTTCTCCCTGGCTGTGATTGCCGCCGGATTCATCTTTATGGGTGTGAATAACGCATCCACCGGCTATGTGTTAAATTACAGCCTGGACTTTATGGGCGGAACCTCCACCAATGTTACCTTTAATGAAGATATGAGTCTGGAAAGAATTTCCAGCGAAGTCGTTCCGGTTATCGAGGAAGTGACAAAGGATGCGGGAACCCAGACCCAGAAGGTTGCCGGAACCAATGAGGTGATTATTAAGACCAGGACGCTGACCGTAGAGGAGCGCCAGGCGATGAATGATGCCCTTGTGGAAAAATTCGGTGTTGAAGAAGATAAGATTACCGCAGAGAGCATTTCCGCGGCAGTCAGCAATGAGATGAAGCAGGATGCCATTATCGCGGTCGTGATTGCCACCATCTGTATGCTGGTTTATATCTGGTTCAGGTTCAGCGATGTGAGGTTTGCGGCAAGTGCGGTTTTAGCCCTTCTCCACGATGTGCTGGTTGTGCTTACCTTCTATGCCATCTTTAAGTGGTCTGTGGGTTCAACCTTTATCGCCTGTATGCTGACGATTGTGGGTTATTCCATTAATGCAACCATCGTTATCTTCGACCGTATTCGTGAGAATTTAAAGGAAACGGGAGGAAAGGCTGATCTTGCCCAGGTGGTGAATGCAAGTATCACCCAGACCTTTACCCGAAGCATTAATACTTCACTGACGACCTTTATCATGGTTTTTGTACTCTTTATTATGGGTGTTTCTTCTATCCGTGAGTTTGCCCTGCCGCTGATGGCGGGTATTATCTTCGGAACCTATTCTTCGGTGTGCATTACCGGAGGTCTGTGGTATGTGATGACCATGTACAAGCAGAAGAAAGTTGCCGAGGAAAAAGCCGCACAGAAAGCTGCCGAAAAGGAGAAGAAGGCAGAAAAGAAGACGGAGAAAAAGGCATAATATTATGGAATATCGAATTTTAGCAAAGGACGGGCGGGCAAAGCGGGCAGAAATGAAAACCGTCCACGGCACGGTCCAGACCCCGCTGTTTATGAATGTAGGCACGGTGGCCGCCATTAAAGGGGCGGTTTCCACCGACGACCTGCGGGAGATTAAGACACAGGTAGAGCTTTCCAATACCTATCATCTCCATGTGCGCACAGGCGATAAGCTGATTAAGCAGTTTGGCGGGCTCCACCGGTTTATGCACTGGGATCGTCCGATTCTTACCGATTCCGGCGGCTTTCAGGTTTTTTCCCTTGCGGGCCTTAGAAAGATTAAAGAAGAAGGTGTAACCTTCCAGTCGCATATCGACGGGCACAGAATCTTTATGGGGCCGGAAGAAAGTATGCAGATTCAGTCGAACCTTGCCTCCACCATTGCCATGGCCTTTGACGAATGCCCGCCGAGCCGTGCCGAATACAGCTATATCAAGCAGAGTGTGGAAAGGACGACAAGATGGCTGAAACGCTGCCAGGACGAGATGGCAAGATTAAACCAGCTTCCGGATACGATTAATAAAGAACAGCTCCTGTTCGGCATTAATCAGGGCGGGGTGGTGGATGAGATCCGCTCGAATCATGCCAGACAGATTACGGAGATGAACTTAGACGGCTATGCCATCGGCGGCCTGGCTGTCGGGGAAACGCACGAGGAAATGTACCACATCCTGGACGTTACCGTGCCGCTTCTGCCGGAGAATAAACCCACATATTTAATGGGGGTGGGAACGCCGGTAAATATTTTAGAAGCCGTGGATCGGGGCGTGGATTTCTTTGACTGTGTTTATCCTTCAAGAAACGGACGCCACAGCCATGTGTATACGAACCATGGAAAGCTAAACCTGATGAACCAGAAATATGAATTGGATGATCGCCCTATCGAGGAGGGCTGTCAGTGTCCCGCCTGCCGTTCCTACAGCAGGGCCTATATCCGCCATCTGTTTAAGGCAAAAGAGATGTTGGGAATGCGATTGTGCGTCTTGCATAATTTATATTTTTATAATACAATGATGGAAGAGATTCGCCAGGCGATTGAAGAACACCGCTACAGCGAATACAAAAAAGCAAAGATTGCCGGGATGACGGCAGAGTAAGCCGCAGGCATCTGCCCGGATATACCCGTAAGGATAATGCCGGACAGCGTGTCAGGCAGGAAAGAGAAAGGAAGAGAAGCATGTTTGGAGGCCCTATTGGTTGGATTCTGTATTTTGTATTTTTGTTTGGCTTAATGTATTTTATCGCATTTCGTCCGCAGAAAAAGGAAAAGAAAAGACATGAAGAACTGATGGCCAGCATTGCCGTAGGCGATACGGTGCTGACCAGCAGCGGATTTTACGGTGTAATTATTGATATGACGGATGATACCGTAATTGTAGAGTTCGGAAGCAATAAGAACTGCCGGATTCCCATGCAGAAAAATGCAATCGTTCAGGTAGAAAAACCGGAATAGGAAAAGGACAGAGTTTACCGTGAAGGCATCAGAGCGGTAAAGGACAGGGACTGCGGGCAGGAACAGGTTGCCGGCAGTCTTTTTGCTTTATTTTGCTTTATTTGGCTTTAAGGAGAGGAAAGCATATGATTAAAAATATTGTTTTTGATATGGGAAAGGTTCTGGTAGACTATGTGGCTGATGCGGTGTGCCGCCATTATATGACGGACGAAAAGGAAATCAGGGAAGTTTGTACCAGCGTGTTTGTTTCGCCGGAATGGGTGTTTCTGGATATGGGAGTGATGGAGGAGGAGGAGGCCCTGCAGAGAATGAAGGCCCGCCTGGAAACGCCTCACGCCAAAGAGATGGCAGAATTATGCTTCCGGCACTGGCACGAATATAATATGTGGGCGATGGAAGGGATGGAAGAACTGATTAAAAATCTGCACAGCCGGGGATATGGGATTTATCTCTGTTCCAATGCTTCCGTGCGCCTCTTAACTTGTTATAAGCAGTTAATTCCCGGCATAGAATGTTTTGACGGGGTTTTATTTTCTGCGGAGGAAGGCTGTATGAAGCCGCAGAAGGAGATCTATGAACGGCTGTTTGCGCGGTTTGGGCTTAAGGCGGAAGAATGTTATTTTATTGACGATCAGCCGCTGAATATCCGGGGTGCCGAAAGCTGCGGGATGAAGGGCTGGGTGTATGACGGCGACCGGAAAAGGCTTATGGAAAAGTTAGAAGAGGTGCTGGAAGGATAAGGCAGGCTGAAAATACAGGGACAGGAAGGCAAAGGGATGCGAAGAAAGAAAAAAGAAGATTCGGAGGGTGTTATGGAAGAAAAAGAGTTCCGCAATAAAATTACGTGTTTCAGCTTTTTCTTCAGTATCCTTGTGATCTGGGCACATTCCTATAACGGGGAACTTTTTCTGGGAAAGACGCATCAGGGAAAAACGGTGCTGGAAGCGGAGCGGTTTTTGGGGGATGTGGTCGGGCAGATGGCTGTGCCGGGGTTTTTCCTTCTCTCAGCCTATTTGTTTTACCGGAATTTTCACTGGAGAAAGCTTCTTTGCAAGTGGAAATCCAGGGCCTGGAGTGTGCTTGTGCCGTATTTTCTCTGGAACGGGCTGTATTATCTCGGTTATCTTATCGGCAGCCGCCTGCCTCTGGTTTCCCGGGCTATCGGTAAAGGCGTGATTCCTTTTACCTTCGACGCATTGCTGGATGCTCTGCTGAATTACCGCTATCTCCACACCTTCTGGTATATGCATCAGCTGATCCTTCTGCTTTTGCTTGCGCCGCTGATTTACCTTCTGCTGAAACATTTCTGGAGCGGACTCATCGTTTTGCTCTCCCTGTTTATCGTGATATGGACGGCATGGGATCTTCTTCCCTGGCTGAATGAAGACGCTCTCTTTTATTACGGGACAGGTGCGTTTCTGGCGCTTCACGGAAGGCAGTTGGAGCAGGAAGAAAGTGCAGGGCACCGGATAGCAGGTACAGGGATGATCATTATGGCGCTGGTGAATCTCTATCTGGGCAGAAAATATTATTCTCCCGGGGCGACGGTGCTTGGCCGTCTATTCATGCCCTTGGGACTCTGGGGAGTTATCCGTGCGGATGTACTGCCTTTAGCCCGGCCGTGGATGCAGTGCAACTTTTTCCTCTATGCGGTGCACTTTGCCATTATCCGTCTGGTGAATAAGACCGCGGCAATGTTTATGCCGAAGCTGCCGGCAGTTCCCCTTGGATTTTATCTTTTTATGCCTGTGATTGCGGCGGCGGCAAGTTACGGGGCGGCAGTGGTGCTGAAAAAGCGCACTCCCGTGCTGTGGAGTGCGCTTAACGGCGGGCGGTAAAGCCGGGATGTGCGCGTGAGATAATTGATTCAGGCATTGCTTTCCCAGCGCCCGGAAGCGCCGCAGGGGAGAACCAAGCCGTTTGAGGATACCGGAAGACCTACCTCGTCGGCACGAACCTGCCCGCGGTATTGTTTCAGTTCGGCAGCTAAAAGATAAGAAAGTACCGAAGGGGCAAGTCCCGTGGTATAGGAGTTAATTAAAAAAAACAGCGGGTCATCGGACAACAGGCGGCAGCAGAGTTTAACCAGGCCGTGGATATTGTCTTCAATCTTCCAGATCTCCCCTTTGGGTCCCCGGCCGTAGGAAGGAGGGTCCATAATAATGGCGTCATAGGTTTTTTCGCGCCGGATTTCCCTCTCTGCGAATTTTACACAGTCATCAACAATCCAGCGAACAGGTGCATCTTCCAGGCCGCTGGATTTTGCATTTTCCTTTGCCCAGTTTACCATGCCCTTGGAAGCATCGACATGGGTAACGGCGGCTCCGGCAGCGGCAGCAGCAAGCGTAGCGCCTCCAGTGTAGGCAAAGAGGTTTAAGACTCTGATTTCCCGCCCTGCGTGTTTGATTTTTTCACTGAACCAGTCCCAGTTTGCCGCCTGTTCCGGGAAAAGACCGGTGTGCTTGAAACTGAAGGGCTTGAGGTTGAAGGTAAGGTTTTTATACCGGATAGACCACTGCTTCGGCAAATCAAAAAACTCCCATTCTCCGCCGCCCTTGCTGCTACGGTGATAGTGGCCGTTGGGATGTTTCCAGCCGGCGTCTTTTTTCTCTGTATCCCAGATAATCTGCGGGTCCGGACGGATTAACCGGTATTTTCCCCAGCGTTCCAGTTTTTCTCCTCTGGAGCAGTCGATAACCTCATAATCCACCCATCCGTTGGCTTTCCACATAAATTCAATTCCTCTCTGTTTTTGTCGTATTTTCTCTATTATAGACAAAGAAGGAAGCACGGTCAAGAAATCGTAATAAAAATGAAAAAGAAAATTTGTTGCAAGCATGGAAAAATCTTGCTAAAATTTCCTGTATATAGTAATATTGCCATAGACTGCCGAAATCTAGGGCAGCCAAGATGGAAATCTTCAGAGAAAACACAGAAGATTTGTGTAAAAAACCAGGAAGAAGCCTGTGATACTAAAGGAGTGTAAGATGGAACATAAGAAATTAAGGATTGCCGTCCTTACAGCCGCCCTGACCCTGGGAACGGGGATTAGCGCCTTTGCTGCGGGATGGGTAAAGAACAGCACAAACGGACAGTGGCAGTATCAGGATAATGCCGGTTACATCGTAAAAAACGAATGGAAAAAGGGTGCGGATGATCAATGGCGCTATTTAAACAGTGCCGGGTTTATGGCGGTGAACAGCTGGGTTGATGATGAGTATTATGTCAATGCCGAGGGCATTATGGTTGCGGAGAACTGGCTCCAGGTAAGCGATCCGTATTCCGATAATACCATCTGGTACTTCTTTGACAGTAAGGGTAAGGCGGTAAAGGACGGCTGGAAAAAAATCAATGAAAAGTGGTATTTCTTTGATGAACTGGGTGTAATGCAGGTCGGCTGGGTGGATGAGAACCGTTATTATGTGGATGAAAACGGAGGGATGCTTATCGGCTGGCAGAAGCTTGATCCGCCGGCGGATGTGGATTACAGCCAGGACTATGAGAATGATTATGACCCCTTTGCCCTGGCTGACCATGACGGGCAGTACTGGTATTATTTTAAGTCCACCGGGAAAAAGCTTACGCCCAAGGAGGACGGCGGCGAGAACGGGGTTGTGCGCATTGATAATGATTATTACTGCATGAACTTAGACGGTGCCTTACAGTACGGCTGGAAGAATGTTACCGGGGAAAGTTCGATCTCGGCTTATAAGTATTTCCTGCCCAGCGGCAAGATGGTTACGGGCTGGTATTCTGCCGAAGCGCCCAGAGGGTTGGAAAACAGCGACGGCGATGTGCACTGGTATTATTTTAACTCCCGCGGCGTGCCCAAGGCCGCAGAGAGCGATGACTACAGTACGAAGGATTTAATGAATATCGGCGGGAAAACCTATCTTTTTGGGGTAGACGGCATACCGCTGACCGGCCTGCGCAAGATTTATCTGGACGAGAATAATGCGAACTATACTTCCTATTATTTCGGCAAGAATGAAAACGAATGCTGGGCACACAAGGGCCGCCAGCAGGTAGAAGAGGATAACGGGGAAGTCAGTACCTTTTATTTTACCGATGCGGGAAGGGGCTATACCGGAATTAAGGACGGTTACCTGTATTTTGCCGGGAAGGCGCAGAAGGCGGAAAACAGCAAGTACGAGGTGATTAACCTGCCCGGGAGCAATTACGGCGTGGTGGTGAATTCTTCCGGGAAGGTGATGAAGAACACCACGGTTAAGTTTGACGACGGAAGCAAGTATAAGACGAATGCCGCCGGAAAGGTGATTAAGATTGACGACCAGGATGTGGATAATATCACCGGAAGCGATCCCCGGGAGCCGAGCTGGTACAGCGATTAAGGGCTGCCAAGGCTTTTGAAAAAAATTCTGTCAACCATTTTTGAAAAATTTTTCTTGACATTTTTTCGCTGTTCTGTTATAGTAGACAAGCTATTTAGTGTGAAACGAGAGGATGAAAGCCCTTACGTGGCGGACACCTCTCTTTTTTTGGGCTTATGATGATACCTTCCATCCTTGTTCCGGACAGGGACAGAAAAAAGATTGCTGTGAGTAGTGAACAGCAGCAAAAAAGCGAATGTGCCGCACAGGCAGATTCCGGGCGGAGCGGGAGGTGATGTTAAGCTTATTGTTCACATAGGCTTTGCAGCTGCTGCGACTGTGTGAACAGTAACGATATAAGCCCCTGCGAAAAACCGTTGGAAAGGATGGTAAGATAGATTATGGAAACGATTTGTTTTGAAGAATTACATTTACATCAGGAAATTTTAAGGGCTGTGGCGGAGATGGGATTTGAAGCAGCATCGCCGATCCAGGCCCAGGCCATTCCGGCGCAGCTGGAAGGTCATGATATGGTGGGGCAGGCACAGACCGGAACAGGGAAGACGGCGGCATTTGGGATACCGCTGCTGCAGAAGATTGATCCGGACAATAAAAAGCTTCAGGCCATTGTCCTGCTTCCGACAAGGGAACTGGCTATTCAGGTTGCCGAGGAGATCCGCCGTCTGGCAAAGTTTATGCACGGGATTAAGGTGTTGCCCGTGTACGGCGGACAGGACATTGTCCGGCAGATTCGGGCGCTTAAGGACGGCGTTCAGGTGGTTATCGGAACGCCGGGGCGGGTGATGGACCATTTGCACAGAAAGACGCTTCGGGTGGATCAGGTGCACACCGTGGTTTTGGATGAAGCGGACGAGATGTTAAATATGGGCTTTTTGGAGGATATGGAAACGATTTTAAGCCAGCTTCCCCCAAATCGCCAGACCGTGATGTTTTCGGCAACCATGCCGCCGGCCATTGCCGAGATTGCCAGAAAATTCCAGAACAACCCGGTGATGGTGCGCGTGGTGAAAAAGGAACTTACGGTTCCTAAGGTGGAGCAGTTTTATTATGAAGTCAAGCCCAAGAATAAGGTGGAGGTGCTCTGCCGTCTTATGGATTTGTATTCGCCCAAGCTTTCGGTGGTGTTCTGCAATACCAAGAAGGGTGTGGACGAGTTGGTACAGTCTTTGCAGGGGCGGGGATATTTTGCTGAGGGGCTTCACGGGGACTTAAAGCAGGAACAGAGGGATCGCGTGATGAATGCTTTCAGGAACGGCCGGACGGATATCCTGGTGGCTACCGATGTGGCGGCAAGGGGAATCGATGTGGACGACGTGGAGGCCGTGTTTAACTATGATATTCCCCAAGACGACGAGTATTATGTACACCGGATCGGGCGTACCGGACGGGCAGGAAGAGAAGGAAAGGCATTCAGCCTGGTTGTCGGCAAGGAGGTCTATAAGCTTCGGGATATCCAGCGCTACTGCAAGACCAAGATCATTCCGCAGGCGATTCCGTCGCTGGATGATATTACCGATATCAAGGTGGAAAAAACCATTGATCAAGTGCGGGATATGCTGGAGAACTCCGATTTGAGCGCGATGGTGAATATTATTGAGCAGAAGCTGATTGAAGAAGAGTATACCGCCCTGGATCTGGCGGCTGCCCTCTTAAAGATGAGTATGGGCGAGGATAATGAAGATATTATCGATAATTTTGAACCGGCAAGATCCTTAGATAACCTGGACAGTTACGGACGGGGAGGCCGCAGATACGGCCGTGAGTCCCGGGATAACGGAAGGGGACGCAGAAGGGGCGGCGCAGAGCGTGCCGCCGTCGATTATGTGACCGGGGAGAATAACGCAAGGCTGTTTGTCAATATCGGAAGAAACCAGAATATCACACCGGGAGATATCCTGGGAGCGATAGCCGGAGAAGCAGGGATTCCGGGGCGTGTTGTCGGAAGCATTGATATGTACGACGGCTATACCTTTGTCGAAGTTCCCAGAAAATACTCCGAGCAGGTGTTAAAGGCAATGGAACATGCAAAGATAAAGGGAAAGAAGATCCGCGTGGAGAAGGCGAACGGAAGAGGGGGAAGAGGAAGATAGGATTTGCTGAAGATTTTCCGGCAGCGATGCCTCATAAAAATGCCTGTCAGGCCAAGGTCACGGAAAAGTAAAGAAAGCCCAGCAGCTGTGTTGCAGTACAGCTGCTGGGCTTTTTTAACTAAACCATCATGCGCCCACATGCAGTCGCACCACCATAAATGAAAGTCTGCTGGGCGCACTTGGAATACCTGAACTTAGACCGCCTAATCGGCGGTGAACTTTCATAGTAAAATCAGCAGTATTCTTTTCCGCGGCAATAGGTTTGTATTACGGAATAGTCATCGCCAAGAACCGCAATATCCGCATCGTACCCTGCCGTAAGCCGGCCTTTTCGGTGATCCACACCAAGGCATCTTGCCGGATTAAGCGTACAGGAATTTAAGGCGGTTTCAAAGGGAACCATGGCTTCTTCGACCAGAATCCGCAGACCCTGGTTCATCTTTAACGTGCTTCCAGCAATGGTGTCCGTGCCCTTTAACCGTGCCAGACCGTCCTCGCCGATTTCAATCTGATGTCCGCCCAGGGTGTATTCGCCGCCTGGCGGGCAGTGCTTTGCACGCAGGGAATCGCTGATCATAATGCCGTAGTCGCTTCCCTTGGCGGTAAAGAAGTTATTTAATGCATTCACATCCGAGTGACAGCCGTCACAGATAATCTCCCCGTAAACCGACCGAACACGGAAGGCGGCGTTGACCAGGCCCTGTCTGCGGTGGTGGTAGGGGGTCATGCCGTTATAGACATGGGTCATGGAGGATGCGCCGTTGGCAATGCCTAAAAGAGCCTCTTCGTAGGTGGCAGCGGAATGCCCCATGCTTACCACCACGCCGGTTTCCTTACAGTAGCGGGTGAGGGCAAAATCCTCGTCCAGTTCCGGGGCAAGGGTGATGTACTTAATATGGCCCTTTGCCGCTGCCTGATAGCGGGAAAACTCCTCGACGCTTGCCTTGGCGATGGCCTCCGGGGGTTGTGCGCCCTTGTACTCCATATCCAGGTAAGGGCCTTCAAAATGGATGCCAAGGATTTCGGCACCCTCGTAGCCCTCGTCGATAACCGCAGCCACATTGGCTGCCGCGGCCGTCAGAACATCGGGCATCTGGGTTACGGTGGTAGGGAGGATGGAGGTCACGCCTTCCTCGGGAATGTGGCGCATCCAGTGTCTTAAGCCCTCTGGTGTCCCGTCATTGGTGTCAAAGCCGTAAGCGCCGTGGGTGTGTACGTCGATAAATCCGGGAACCAGGCGGGCATTTTCGTAATCGATATCTGCCTTCTTTTCACCCCAGGCGTAAATCCGGCTGATTTTTTCACCGGTTACTTCAAGCTGTGCCGGGATGAACTGGCTGCCGATCCATACACGTTTGCTTTGGATAATCATGGTTTCTTCTCCTTTTTTTGTTATTTTAATAAACACCATTATTTCGATTTTACTTCCTTCCATAACTGGTTGTACACGGCGTCGTCTTCATCACCGAGGTACTGGAATACCTCACAGTTTTCCAGTTCATCCAAATCGGGGAAGACGGCCTTATTCTCCTGGGTTTCGGCGTCGAGAAGTTCAAAGGCTCCCTGGTTTGGCGTGGGATAGGTGATGTATTCAAAGTTTCTTAAGGCAATATCGGGGCGGCAGAGGAAGTTAATCCATTTTTCTGCGTTTTCCTTGTTCTGTGCGTTGGCGGGGATGACCCAGCCGTCGATCCAGAGGTTCGTGCCCTCTTTGGGAATCACATAGTCAAGCGCATAGTCCAGTTCGAGTGCTTCGGCTTCCTCCTGGATGTAGAGCAGTTCGCCGGAGTAGATCACGCCGACAGCCGCCTCGCCGCCAATCATCTTATCGCGCACCTGATCAATAACATAAGCCTGAACCAGAGGTTTTTGTGCAATTAAAAGATCCTTGGCCTCCTGAAGCTCATCGACACTGGTGGTATTCATGGAATAGCCCAGTTTTTTTAAGGCAACCATAAAGGCATCCCGCACGCTGTCCTGCATCAGGATTTCTCCGGAGAGGGCAGGGTTCCACAGATCGTCCCAGCTTGTGGGCGGTTCGACGTTTAATTCGCTAAGACGTTTGGTGTTGTAGATAATGCCCACCGTGCCCCAGCAGTAAGGAACACTGTAGCGGTTCTGCGGGTCAAAGGCCCGGGACATTTCCATGTAGCGGGGATTAATCTGGTCGATATTGGGGATATTGTCAAAATTAATTTCCGCCAGCATATCATTCTCCACCATTCTCTGGATCATATAATCGGAGGGACAGACCACATCGTAGCAGACGGCACCTGCGTCGATAACGGGGTACATTTCTTCGTTGGTTTCAAACATATCGTAGACGACCCGAATACCGGTTTCTTCTTCAAACATGGCGACAACTTCTTCGTCAATGTATTCTCCCCAGTTATAGACATAGAGCTCGTCGTTGTGGGTCATGGCGTAGTTTTTAATGGAAATCAGGCCCGCAGCAAGCAGGATGAAGACCGCGGCGGCAACCATGCTCCATTTGTGAAGCTGTTCGGTAAAATGGCGTTTCTTAAAGAAGGATTTATCGTTATCGTCCCCGGAAGGACTGGCCTGCTTTCGAACGGCGTGACTTTCTTTCATTGCGGTTTTGGCTTTGGGCCGGTAGTTGGCAATCAGCAAAAGCACCAGAACCGTTAAAAAGATAATGGTGGACAGCGCATACATGGAAGGCTGGATGCCGCGGCGTACCTGGCTGTAAATTAAGGTGGACAAGGTGTTGATCCCTGCGCCCCGGGTAAAGTGGGTGATGATAAAATCATCCAGGGACATGGTAAAGGCCAGCAAAAAGCCGGAGAGCACGCCCGGAAGAATGTCCGGGAAGACCACCTTAAAAAAAGCATAGAGCGGGGAAGCGCCGAGATCCAGGGCAGCTTCGTAGGTGCTCTTGCTGGTCTGTTTTAACTTGGGCATAACACTGAGGATGACATAGGGGATATTAAAGGTAATATGCGCAATTAATATCGTTTTAAACCCCAGGGAAATGCCGAAGGCGATAAAGGCCAGCATCAGGGAGATTCCGGTAACGATATCGGCGTTAAGCATGGGAATATTTGTAATTCCCATAACGATCGTGCGGCTTACCGGCTTCATGCTGTTGATGGCGATAGCGGCAGCCGTCCCGATAATGCAGGCGGCCAGGGCAGAAATCAGGGCAATCATCAATGTATTATATAATGCAGAGATAATGCTGGCATCGGAAAACATCTGCCGGTACCAGCCAGTCGTAAAGCCGCCCCACTGGGTTCTGGACTTTGAGGTATTAAAGGACAGGATCATCATGGTGACAATCGGAACATATAAAAAAATCAAAACCAGAACCAGGTAAAAATTAGAAATAAAGCGCCGCAAGGACGGTAATCTTGTGTTCATCAAAATGCATTTCCCTCCCCGTTCTTATCGTATTTGGCGATCAGTGCCATACTGATGAGGATGAAGATCATCATTACCAGGGAAATGCCGGAACCGAGATTCCAGTTATTCCCTTTTGTAAATTCCTGTTCGATCACATTGCCAATCAGAAGAATTTTGCTTCCGCCTAAGAGGTTGCTGATAACAAAGGTCGTCAGGGCCGGGACGAATACCATGGTAATTCCGCTGATAATGCCGGGGATGCTTAAGGGCAGCATAACGTACCAGAAGGTCTGGGCGGTGCTGGCCCCAAGGTCACGGGCGGCGTTAATGGTATTGTCATCGATTTTTACTAAAACATTGTAAATGGGCAGAACCATAAAGGGCAGGAAGTTGTAGACCATGCCCAGGATAATGGCTCCGGGGGTGTTAATCAGGTTCTGCAGGGGCAGGCGGAGGGCGGCTAAAAAGCCGTTAATTACACCGCTTTTTTCCAGAAGGGTCTGCCAGGCCAGGGTGCGCAGCAGAAAGTTCATCCACATGGGAAGAATAAAAATAAATACGATAAAAGTGCTGCCGGAAATTCCCCGGGAACGAAGAATCATGGCCAGAGGATAGGCAAAGAGCAGACATAAAAGGGTGGCGGCCAGGGAGAGCGCCAGGGACAGCCCCAGGGCTTTCGCGTGCTCCGGCGTGGCGATTGCCGCGACATTTGCCAGTGTAAAGGCACCGGATTTGTCGGTAAGCCCAAAGTAAAGGATTAGTCCTAAAGGGATGATGGTAAAGCCCGCCATCCATAAAAGGTAGGGGAAGGATAACAGTTTTTTACTCATTGACTCCAATCGCCTCCTCATCTTCCGAAGCCGGTTTATTCATAATCTGGATATCAAAGGGATCCACATGGATATCCACTTCCTTTCCCACCGGGAAGAGATCCGTGGAATGGACGAGCCACTCATAGCCGTCCGGTGTGGTAACTTCCATCTCATAGTGGACGCCCTTAAAAATCAGGTGGGTGACAATGCCGGAAAGGCTGCCCTTACCCGGTTCTAAAAGATCGATATCCTCCGGGCGTATCACTACGTCCACCGGGCGGTTATTCCCAAAGCCCTTATCGACACAGGGGAATTTTGCCCCGAAGATTTCCACCAATTCATCGCGGATCATCGTGCCGGGAACGATATTGCTGTCCCCGATAAAGTCGGCGACGAAGGCATTTTCCGGTTCGTTGTAGATGTTTTCGGGGCTTCCCATCTGCTGAATATAGCCCTGGTTCATCACGACGATGGTATCGGACATGGTCAGTGCCTCTTCCTGGTCATGGGTGACATAGATAAAGGTAATGCCCAGTTCATTTTTTAAGCGGATCAGTTCGTACTGCATATCCTGGCGCAGTTTTAAGTCCAGAGCACCTAAGGGTTCGTCCAGAAGAAGAAGCTGGGGTTCGTTGACAATGGCGCGGGCGATGGCGATGCGCTGCTGCTGTCCGCCGGAAAGGGACTCCACGGAGCGGTTTTCGTAGCCGTCCAGGTTCACCAGTTTTAAGGCGTACTTAATCTTATCCTGGATGTAGTCTTTGGATTTATTCTTGATCTTCAGTCCAAAGGCAATGTTTTCGGCAATGTTCATATGGGTGAACAGGGCGTATTTCTGGAAAACGGTGTTTAAGGGCCGTTTATTAGGAGAAATATGGGTGATGTCCTGTCCTTCAAAAAGAACCTTCCCGGTATCCGGGGTTTCAAAGCCTCCGATAATCCGCAGGGTGGTGGTTTTTCCGCAGCCGCTGGGTCCAAGAAGAGTGACAAAACTGTTTTGCTTTACGGTAAGGTTTAAGTCGTCTAAAACCATCGTCCCGTCATAACTTTTGGAAATATGCTGTAAATCAATAAGTGGCTGCATCATGGCCGGTTCCTCCTGTGTGTAAAAAATATTTTGTGTTTAAAAGCTTGGGGGGGCGCTGACCCAAATCAGGGAAGCGCCGTTTTTGCTGGTGAGAAAATGGGCTTTATCGGCCCGGTAGTAGAAGGATTCCCCCTTTTTTGCCTTGTAGATCTTATTTCCCAGATGGATGGAAACCGCACCGGAAAGTACATAGCCGAACTCTTCTCCTTCATGGGGGTTATCCGGGTAGGTGGAACCGTCGGCTTCTAAGGTTAAAAGCAGAGGTTCCATGCTGTTTTTCTGGGCATTGGGGATGATCCATTTAATATTGTTCTTATACTCCGCATCGTTTTTTTCAAAATAATCCTGTTTTCCAAAAACAATCTGTTCTTCTGGCGCTTCGTTAAAAAATTCACCAATGCTTGTGCCCAGGCACTGGAGAATATCCATCAGGGTGGCGATAGAAGGGGAGGTCAGATCCCGTTCAAGCTGGGAAATAAAGCCTTTCGACAGTTCTGCCCGGTCGGCTAACTCCTCCTGTGTCAATCCCTTACAGACTCGCAGCTCCTTTAGTTTTGCGCCGATACTCATAAATGCCTCCTTTGTGCATTGCCAGTAGCTATGGTATTTTTTGGGAAAATAAACACTTTACGGTAAGTTTAGAAATACTAACTAGTTAATAAAAATAATTTTTAAGTTTAGTATTTTTAAACAAGCACAATCTATTATACAGGAAACTCCCCCGCTGTCAATACCCTAAATGCATAAAGATATTTTTTGATAAAATTGTACAAAAACAGAGCAAATAATCAGCACCAAATAGCCTGCCATTACTTCACAAATCCGATTTTTTGTGGTATGATAGATGAAGCTTGAAGAATACGGCATTTTAGGAGGATTTTATTGATATGAAAGGAAAGTACATGGCATATGTAGGGTCATACTCCTACACTGGGAAAGCAAAGGGAATTACCGTATACGATGTGGATGTAGAGAAAGGGACATTCAAGGAGCGCTGTGAGGTGGAAGTTGATAATTCTTCTTATGTAATCGCTTCCCACAACGGAAAAAATCTTTATTCCATCGCCGATGAAGGCGTGGTATCTTTCCGGATTTTGGAAAATGGAAGTCTGAGCCGTTTAAACAGCAGGAACATTAAGGGGATGCGAGGCTGCCATTTATCGACGGATGCAGAGGATCGCTATATTTTTGTTTCCGGCTATCATGATGGAAAAGCAACCGTTCTCCGGCTGAATGAAGACGGATCGGTGGGACCGATTGTCGATGGCGTATTTCATAAGGGCTACGGTTCTGTAGCCGAGCGAAATTTCCGCCCCCATGTCAGCTGCACACGCCTGTCCCCGGACGGAAAGTATGTATTGGCGGCAGATCTGGGAATTGACCAGGTAAGGATTTACCGCTTTGACGATGAAAAGCTGGTGCAGGTAGATGCCATCCGCTGTGAGCGGGAGTCTGCTCCCCGTCATTTCCTCTTTAGTGCCGATGGCCGTTTTATGTATCTGATGTATGAGCAGAAGAATGTTATTGATGTATTTTCCTATGAGTCCGGAGAAAAGGTGCCCAAGATTGAAAAGATACAGACGATTTCCAGTATCGGGGACAAGACCTATTCGGAACTGACAGCGGCCTGTTCCCTGCGGATGACCCATGATCAGCGCCATGTATTTTGTTCAAACGCCGGGGATAATGCGGTAAGTATTTATTCGCGGGATGAAGAGAGCGGACTTTTGGAATTTTTATGCTGTCTGCCGATCAGCGGTGACTATCCAAAGGATATTGCCATCTTTCCGGATCAGAACCACATCGTTTCGGTGAACCATGAAACAGGAAGTATGACCTTCTTTAAGGTAGACTATGAAAAGCATCTGCTGATTATGAGTTCAAGGGAGATTCCCGTCAATGAGCCAAACTGCTGCAAGATTGTAAAGATAGCAGATTGAGAATGGCATGCTTGACTTTCACAGGGGAGGGTGTAAGCCTTCCCCTGATGTTTGTCCGGACTTGTCGGCATCCGAAAAAGCAGGCAGAATGGAGGAAAAGATGTCAGGATCTGTATTTGGAAAATGTTTTCAGGTAATGACCTGGGGGGAAAGCCACGGAAAGGGAATCGGCGCGGTTATCGACGGCTGCCCGGCAGGGTTAGAACTCTGCGAGGAAGATATTCAGCGCTTTCTGGATCGGAGAAAGCCCGGACAGAGCCGCTTTACCACCCAGAGAAAAGAGGAAGACCGGGTGGAAATCCTCTCCGGCGTTTTTGAAGGAAGGACTACAGGATGTCCTATTGCCCTGGAAGTCCGAAATATGGATCAGCGGTCAAGGGATTACAGTGGGATCAAGGATGTTTATCGTCCGGGACATGCCGATTATTCCTTTGACGCCAAGTATGGTTTTCGGGATTACCGGGGCGGAGGGCGATCTTCTGGAAGGGAAACCATAGGAAGAGTGGCGGCGGGGGCGATAGCGATAAAGCTTCTGCGCGAATTTGGTATCGAGATTAAAGCTTACACGAAGGAAATCGGCGGAATTTCGATAAGTCAGGAACATTTCGATTGGAAGGAAATGGAAAATAACCGTCTGTACATGCCGGATAAGAAAGCGGCGGCAGAGGCAGAAGCTCTCCTGGAAAAGATGATGGGGCAGAAGGATTCCTTGGGGGGAGAGATTGAGTGTGTGATTGACGGTCTTAAGGCAGGCGTGGGTGAGCCGGTTTTTGATAAGCTCGATGCCAATCTGGCCAAGGCCATCTTTTCTATTGGGGCGGTCAAGGGAATGGAGATCGGTGACGGATTTGCCGCTGCCCGCTCGCGGGGAAGCTTTAATAATGACCGTTTCTGTCCCGGAGAAGATGGGGGGATTTTTAAGGCAACGAACCATGCCGGAGGGATATTAGGGGGAATCAGCGACGGTTCACCGGTGGTTTTTCGGGCGGCATTTAAACCGACACCGTCAATTGCTTCTCTGCAAAAAACAGTGAACCAGAAGGGTGAAGAAACCCTCCTGGAAATCAAGGGAAGACATGACCCGATTATCGTGCCCAGGGCTGTCGTGGTGGTGGAAGCGATGGCGGCGCTGACGGTGGCAGACTTGCTGCTGCAGAATATGGGGGCTCGTCTGGAACATTTAAAGCTGCTGTTTGGGGAAGGATAAAAAAGAAGAAAAAGAATATTTAAAGAAAGAGAAGGTAAAGTCAATGAAGATTGCTATGGGAAATGACCACAGCGCCGTGGAGATGAAAAGGGAAATCAGGGAATATCTGGAAGCAAAGGGCTATGAAGTGGTTGATTTTGGAACGAATGAAACGGCAAGCTGCGACTATCCGGTTTACGGGGAAAAGGTAGGACGGGCGGTTGCCGCAGGGGAAGCCGATCTGGGGATTTTAATCTGCGGAACCGGCGTGGGAATCTCCTTAGCTGCCAATAAGGTTAAAGGAATCCGTGCCTGCGTGTGCAGTGAACCCTACAGTGCAAAATTATCCCGAATGCATAATAATACAAATATCCTGGCGTTCGGTGCCCGTGTGGTCGGGGCGGAGCTGGCAAAAATGATTGTGGATGCCTGGATCGAAGCCGAGTTTGAAGGCGGCCGCCATCAGCGCAGGGTGGATATGATTATGGATATTGAAGGAAGGTAGAACAACAACAAAAATTCCTTATTTTTCCTGGATTTCCTGGTTTTTCCTTGTGTCAGGGCGATAAAACGACAAGAAGGCAAATGTGACTGGAATTATTAAAAAAATGTTATGGAATCGTAAGATTTGTAAGATCTTCATCCCTTGAAATACCGATCTAATCATGGTATATTTACTATATAAAATTCACATAAAGAATAGATTGCCGACAAGGCAGTTTTTATTTATGGGTTGGGTAAATCGATGAGGAGAGATGGCGATGAAAGGGCGATTAACGAGGATTTTAGCATGGACGGTGCTGCTTGCCTGTCTGGGGCAGGGCAGTTTGCTGACGAGCTGGGCCTATACATTTCATACAGGGGAAATTGAGATTTCCATGAACCAGGATGCGTCCGAGGTGCTTTCGGTACTGGGAAAGGCAGAGAACTTTTACGAAGCACAGAGCTGTAAGCATCAGGGAAAGGAGCGGGTGTTTACCTATGAAGGGTTTGAACTTTCAACCTATCCTTCGGGAGATGCCGATTATGTAAAGTCGATTTGGTTTTTGGGAGAAGAAACCCAGACGCCGGAGGGAATCCACATAGGCTCTTCGATTGAGGAGATGGTGGAAGCCTACGGGGAAGACTATACGGAAAAGCAGGGACGCTACAGCTATACGTCAGAGGAAGAAAAGGTTGTACTTACGTTTTATACCAAAAAAGGTTTAATCAGCGGAATTGAGTATAAGGCAGAAGGCGAGTAAGAGAAAAGAGCCGGCGGAGAACAGTTTTGTTTTCCGTCGGTTTT
>VSOC01000179.1 GCA_009774615.1 Lachnospiraceae bacterium | reverse complement strand
CCTTATGCCGCCGCGAGGGCTGCGGGTGGGAGAGGGCAGAAGAAAGATTCCTTCAGGATGTTCTTCCCGAAACACGGAAAGGAAGCGTTCGTTTCCTCCGTGAGGAAAATTGTATGCAGGTTATCCCGGCAGGAGCCAGCAAGGAAAACGGCGTAAAAATCATCTGCCAAAAAATCGGCATATCCCCAAAACAGGCGGCTGCCGTGGGGGACTCGGCGGAAGATGAATCCATGCTGCTTTTGTGCAGTGAAGGAATAAAGCTTCAGAGCATAAAATAACTCACTGCCGTGAAAAATAATCATTAATCTGCCAGATACCATAGCGGTAATGTTTGTTAATCAGCTTTTTGGCCAGTTCATGGCTGCCGGATACGTAGGCTTCCGTGATGGCCTGGTGCTGGCGGATGGTTGCCGTTTTCTCTTCCGGTGTGCGGATCGCATAGCGGGTTAATAAAATACGAATCAAGTCATACCGTTCATAGGTTTCTTTTAAAAAGCGGTTTCCGCAGTGTTCAAAAAAACAATTGTGATAATTGATATCGGCCTCAAAATAGAGGTTGCTGTCCTCTGCCTCAATCATTTCGTTCTGATAGCGGTAAAGCTCTTTCGCGATATGTTCCTGGTCGGTAATCTGTGCGGTCATCAGCATCGCTTCGCAGGCCAGGGCCGAGATAAATTCGTTCACTTCTTTGGAATAATCAGGGTCAAAGCTGATAATCTGCGCCCCGGTTTTTGTCACATCCTCGACTAAGCCGTTTTGAAATAACTTATGGATAGCATCGCGGACAGGGGTGGAAGAAACCTGGAAGCGCTCCTGGAGCTCACGGTTGGTCAGCTTGCCTCCTAAAGGAATAACCCCGTCAATAATATCTTTCTGCAATATGTTATATATCTGATCGCTGAGTGTCAGTTTTACAATTTTTTCTGCCATAGAATTTGGCTCCTCTTCTTTGTGGATTTTAACCAAAAGTATCATTTAACAAAAAAACTTATGCTGTATTTTATGTGTGATACAGTGTCAGTTTATACTAACCTTTGAAATATTCCCTATTTTACTATACTTTCTCAGGAATTACAATCCAGTTACATGTATTTTTTCGGCCTTTTTTTGCAAACTGTTTGTAAACTAAAAATTGGAAGAAATAAAAAGTTGTAAAATCTGTTAAAAAAAAATAAAAAAACGCTTGACTTTTGTGAAATATATGCTATTATAGAGATACAAATATGATGCATCACGCATTACGCGCCATGTGTCAGAAAAAAGCTGAGGTCGCGACGAAGCTGAAAACGCAAGGGTGTAGCTAAAGAAAATGTCGATATGGAGGAGGCGTATGAATGTTTTTAACTGGATAGCACAGGCATTTGTAAAGCTTGTCACATCAGTAAACAATTTATTGTGGGGCGACTTGGTAGTCCTGGAATTTTCTAACGGCGAAACACAGTTTGGTTTATCCCTTCTGGTATTAGTCCTTATACCCGTTGGTATTTACTTCACCGTGAAAACCAAGTTTTTACCGTTTAGGCTTTTCCCCGAGATGATACGGGTGACACTGGAAAAAGATGAGAGTAAAGCAAAAGATAAGGATTCAATCTCTGGCGTACAGGCGTTGATTGTTGCTACAGCTACCCGCGTTGGTATGGGGAACTTAGCCGGTGTAGTTGCTGCGGTATCCGTCGGAGGCGCAGGAGCCGTTTTCTGGATGTGGATTACGGCATTAATCGGTTCCTCTACCGCATTTATTGAATCCACACTGGCACAGATTTATAAAGAGAAGGACCCGTTATACGGCGGCTACCGCGGAGGTCCGGCTTACTTTATGGATCGTATGCGTATGATTACCAAGATTAAGCGCGAAGATGTTTACGTAAAGGATGTAAATGGTGAAGCAGAATATGTTTCCATGGATAAAGAGTCCCATTACAGCCGCGGCTGTAAGTTCAGACTTCTGGGTATTCTGTTTGCCTTATCGGGTCTTCTCTGCTGGGCCGGTATCAGCCAGGTAGTAGCAAACTCCGTTACAACATCCATGAAAAATGCGTTTAACATCCCGCAGATTGCCACAACGGTCGTATTGGTTGCTATGTCTGCAGTTATCGTTCTGCGCAAGAACGCAACCGTAAAGGTTCTTGACCGCGTGGTTCCGGTTATGGCAGTTGCTTATTTTGCCATTACCATCTTCATTATTCTTAAAAACATTACCTTAATGCCTTCCGTACTTGGAAATATTTTCTCGCAGGCATTTGGTTTAAAGCAGATTGCAGGCGGCGGACTTGGAGCAGTGGTTATGAACGGTGTTAAGCGTGGTCTGTTCTCCAACGAAGCAGGCAGCGGTTCTGCTCCCTGTGCAGCAGCTTCGGCGGATGTTGTTCATCCGGCAAAGCAGGGTCTGATTCAGTCACTCGGCGTATTTATCGATACTCTGGTTATCTGTAGCTGTTCCGCATTCCTGATGCTTTTAGCACCGGATTCCGTTATCGGCGGATTAGAAGGCATGGATCTTTTACAGGCAGCCATGAACCATCACTTAGGTTACTTTGGTGTTGTATTTATCGCAGTAATTCTGTTCCTTTTCAGCTTTTCAACCTTTATCGGTATTCTCTACTATGCACGTCCAAACGTTGCCTATGTATTTGGAGATACCTGGGCTGCACAGACCGGATATAAGATTTTCTGTCTGGCAATGCTGTTTATCGGCGGACTTGCCGCATACACCTTTGTATGGGATTTGGGTGATTTAGGTGTTGGCTTAATGACCATCTTCAATATGTTTGCTATTCTTCCGCTTGCCAGCCAGGCATTGAATGCTCTGAAGGATTATGAAGCAAACTATATGAAAAAGAAATAAGCGGTCAAAAAATTAATCAAGCTATCAAAAAAATAATATAAATAAAATTATAGGAGGAAATTTATATGGAAAAGATGAATTTTGCACCGTAGACTTTTAAGATTAAAATGGTAGAGCACATGGGCAACCTGGACAAAGAAGCAAGAAAGGCTGCAGTTAAGGCCGGCGGATATAATACCTTCTTAATTAAATCTGAAGAATGCTACATCGACTTATTAACCGACTCCGGAACAAACGCAATGAGCGACAGACAGTGGGCTGGTTTAATGATTGGTGATGAAGCTTATGCAGGCTCCAGAAACTTCTATCATTTACAGGAAACGGTACGTGAACTGTTTGGTTTCAAGTATGTAGTACCTACCCATCAGGGCCGCGGTGCAGAGAACATTCTGTCCACATTAACCATTAAGCCAGGCGATTATGTACCAGGCAATATGTATTTCACCACCACCCGTTTCCATCAGGAAAGAAACGGCGCTACCTTCCGCGATGTAGTTATCGACGAAGCACATGATCCAAGTGCAGAACTGGATTTCAAGGGCAATGTTGACTTAAATAAGTTCCAGGCTCTGATCGACGAAGTAGGCGGGGATAAGATTCCGTATATCTGCCTTGCAGTTACCGTAAACTTAGCAGGCGGACAGCCGGTTTCCATGGCAAACATCAAAGCTGTTTCCGAACTGGCGCATAAGCACGGCATTAAGGTTATGTACGATGCTACCAGATGCGTTGAGAACGCATACTTCATCAAGACCAGAGAAAAAGGCTACGAGGATAAGACCATCAAAGAGATCGTTCATGAAATGTTCTCCTACGGCGATGGATGTACCATGTCCGGTAAGAAAGACTGCTTGACCAATATCGGTGGTTTCTTATGTATGAACGATGAAGATCTGTATATCCGCGCAACCGGAATGGTTGTACAGTTTGAAGGTATGCCTTCTTACGGCGGCTTAGCAGGCAGAGATATGGAAGCTATGGCTATCGGTTTAAGAGAGTCCATGGACTGGAATTATATCAGCTACCGTGTAAATCAGGTTCGTTATCTGGGCGAGAAGCTCGACGCAGCAGGTGTTCCGATGATCAAACCTTACGGCGGCCATGCAATCTTCGTAGATGCACGTGCATTCCTTGACCACTTAGATCAGGAAGAAGACTTCCCGGCACAGGCACTTGCAGCAGCAGTTTATGAGTTCTCCGGCGTAAGAACTATGGAGCGTGGTATTATCTCCGCTGGACGTGACAACGTAACGGGCGAGAACCATGTACCGAAGCTGGAAACCATCCGTCTGACCATTCCGAGAAGAGTTTACACCTACGCTCATATGGATTATGTTGCTGAAGCTATCATCCAGCTGTATCAGAGAAGACATGACATCAGCGGCCTGAAGTGGGTATACGAGCCGGCAGTTCTGCGGTTCTTCACCGGACGTTTTGAAACCAAGAATCCGGAATTAATCAAGGGATTTTAATGTAAGGTGACAGATGTATTGCAGGAATACTGCAGTAAACATGAGCAGTAAGCTGATTAAGTTGAGTTAATCATCCATGAATACCGGGAGAAGCAAAGCTTTTCGGATGTGGGGCCGATAAAGCAGAGCAGAATCCGGGAACGAAAAACCAAAACAAAGATTAAGAGCTACCAGCAGCCATGAAAACCAGGGCCTTCCGAGAAATCGGGGGGCTTTTGGTTTTTATGGCTTTTCATTGCTTTTTTACACAAATAAGGATATAATGTTCATAAACTGTTGTTTGGAGGTGTAAGAGATGCTGATTCAGTTTAGTGTAGAAAACTATCTGTCGATTAAAGATAAGATTGTACTGTCCATGCTTGCCGGTAAAGACAGTGAGCACCCTGAATACTTGATTTCTGATACAAATAAAAATTATTTAAAATCTGCGGTTATCTACGGCGCGAATGCTTCCGGCAAATCCAATGTGCTGAACGCATTCTGGTTTATGGTAAATTATGTACTGACTTCCCATAATCAGCAGCTCCATAAGTCGATTGATCGTTCTCCTTTTAAATTCGATAAGATAACACCTGTACAGCCCAGCAGTTTTGAGGTTATTTTTATAGTTGAAGGTGTACGATATGCCTATGGTTTTTCCGTAACAGATAAAGAAGTTGTGGAAGAATATTTGTATTACTATCCTAATGGCAGGCCGGCATTGATCTTTGAGCGCACAAACACAAAATTATTTCGTTTTATGATAGATATCGATGAACAAACTACACTTAAAGAACGCACTTCTGCCAATAAACTTTATTTGTCTGTGGCATCGAACTGGAGTTATTCTAAAGTGATTCCTGCTTTCGAGTGGTTTGCATCCTGCCGGATTGTTACAAAAAATTCAGTTGCAGATGCTTATGGATTTAGAGGCAGAACAGTTAAAGGATGATACTTATCGCAGTGTTATTGCATCCATGCTTCGAATTGCAGATTTTGGTATTCATTCGCTTTTGATAAGGGAGGCAGAACCTTTACTTGCTTTGCAAAAAGGAAACGGGCATTATAACAATATTGACGCTGTCCACATCATTCAGGATGAAAATGGTAATGCTGTTTCGTATGCATTGCCTATGTCCGAGGAATCTGATGGAACCAACAGCTATTTTCGGCTGATTGGTGTTATCAAAAAGGCTTTGGATCAGGGAACCCTTTTGGTTGCTGATGAGATTGATGCGCACCTGCATCCGCTTTTAACGAAACATTTAGTATCATTATTTAACAGTGCAGAATATAATGCAAATGGTGCACAGTTGATTTTTACTTCGCATAACACAAATCTTCTGGATTTAGAATTACTGCGCAGGGATCAAATCTGGTTTACAGAGAAGGATGAACAAACTTCATCGACAGATCTTTTCTCCCTTTATGATTTTTCTGTGCGAGAGGATGCCAAGATTGAAAACGGATATCTGATTGGGAGATATGGGGCAATTTTCTGTTGATGGCGGGGATTCGGTGTGGGTAGTTGCGGATGGAGATGTGAATTATAGAAATCCAGATCCTGTAACAGCGAAAGATGGGCAGCTTGCCAGAGCAAGAAAAATGGCTGAGGCAAAGGGAATCCAAATCGCCATTTCCAATCCCTGCTTTGAGTTTTGGTATCTTCTTCATTTTCAATATACAACCCGATTTCTCAAGGATTATCCGGCAGTGAAAGCCATGCTGACAGTTCATTTGCCGGATTATGAGAAATCGAATGATGTATGTGCACTCCTAATAGAACATACCTGTACAGCAATCAAAAATGCCAAGAAGGTAGAGCAATATCAGATTTATAACAATGCCAACCTGCCCTTTAGCATTGGCGTAAATCCATTTACGGATGTATATCATCTTGTAGAATCACTAATATGATGTTTTGGGAACAGTAGTTTTGCTGTTCCTTTTTTTATGTTTTTCAGGAAAGTCAATTAGACAAAACAAATAGAAACAAATGGATTCAGGAACGGATATGAAAAAACCAGAAAATTTCACAAAAAATGTTGACAAAAAAGAATTTTATTGTATAATAATTTCATACATAATACATTATGCATAATGTATAGCAT
>VSOC01000178.1 GCA_009774615.1 Lachnospiraceae bacterium | reverse complement strand
TTCTTTGTGAAACCGTCGCTCATGCAATGTACGTCAAAGGATTTTCCAACGTCGTATATCGTCACTGACCCGAAAGGGGAATTGTGCCGGGATACGGCTGGATTTTTAGAAGCCAACGGGTATCAGATCCGGGTATTCAATATCAATGAACAGAGATTTTCCGACTGCTATAACCCTTTCCGCTACATCCGAAGCGCAGACTCTCTATTGATTATGGTGGATTCTGTGGTAGAGAATGCAAATGGCGGGAAAGTCCCTTCCGACCCTCATTGGATGAACAGTGCAAAATCCCTGCTTAATTCCATCTGCTATGCCGTTTATTATGAGTTTGCCTTCCGTGAACAGAACTTTACTACGGTATCAGAGTTACTAAATATGTGTGGCTTTTCGGAAGGGGATGAGAACTATCAGTCCGGCTATGATGTTTGGCTGGATCATTTGATGAAGATGTCTAGGATGGGAGAGGAGCATCCGGCAATCGTCTGGAGGAGGAAGGTATCTGCTACAGGGAAAGAAATGAGTTCCATTATTTCTACTGCGCAAACTGCTGTCCGGCTGTTTGCTTCCAAAGACATTCAACGGCTGACAAACGTAGATACCCTGGAAATGGATACCATTGGGAACAGGCCAACAGCATTTTATATCATTATCCCAACAACCAACAGTACCTATAATTTTCTGATTTCTCTGCTTTACACCCAGTTGTTTGAAAACCTTTATTACCGGGCGCAGAATGTATTTAACGGGAGCCTTCCCCATCATGTGACATTTTTTCAGGATGAGTTTAGCAATGTTGGGAAGATTCCTGATTTCGATAAAAAGATTGCCACTTTCCGTTCCGTCAATCTCTCTACCTGCATGATTGTTCAGTCCCCCAACCAGATTGAAACCCTTTACGATAAAGCAGCGGCGGACATTATGGATAACGTCCATCAGATTGTGTTTATCGGAAGTGGAGGCCAGGGAGAAAAGTCAGCAACGAAGTGGATGAGTAATGCATTGGGAATCAAAACAATTCAGGCAGAGCAGACCTCTGTCCATGCATCAAAAACGGTAGGGATGTTTGGTATGGATAGTTCTACAGTAGAACATTCCTACAATGCTACCCAAAGGCCATTGATGACCCAGGATGAGCTTTACCGTCTGCCGCCTAATCAGTGTATTGTGATGGTCAAGGGACAAAAACCTTTCCTAGATGAGAAGATTGAACCGGATCGATGTCTAAATTTCAGTTCTGACCAGTTTAGTGTGCAGGGAGAGCATGGGAGAAAGCTGAAGAAAGAATTATTATACCCGATCAATGATAAAGACCCAAGATATCCGGCAAGGAAAAGAACTTCCGATTCTTACCGGTTGGGGGTAGAGCAGTCCGTAAAGATAGATGAAGAGCAAGAGGAACAGCGTAAACGGGATATGAAGGAGGATGAAAAGTACGACCCGGTTCCCAAGAATCCTGTAATGCCAAAAGCGATGCCATTGGCAGAACTGTGTTTTTTGGAAAATGTCAAATATTATGAACCTGTCTATTAAGCAAAAACCGTATCCACTAAACTATGGATACGGCATTTGTCTAATATTACGAGTCCTGTGCAGCTCCAGGACGGAACAACATATGACTCTATTAATATTATACAACAGATTTATATGATGTCAACAATAAAATGATTCTGGAAGTCTGGTATTGTAAAAATTTGTAAAAAACAACAATAAGTTGTTCATATTTTTAATGATAATACTATTATTTGCTATTGCTAAAATCAGCAAATGATTTGGTGGTGGGATATGTAAAATTTTTCCCCATTTTTTGAAACCCATATTCAATAAAATGAGAATCAGGAATAAGATTATTTTCAGTAAGCAGATAAAGTTTTTTAAATAACTTTTCTAACCAGTGTTCAAATTCATTTTCAGGAAGTTTGTGATCAAGTTCCCTTTCATAGTAATGCCTTATGATGCCAGCAAAAATATCAGCGAATTGCATTGCTGGTGTTACTGCTGAACTTACAAATAAAGGCATTTCTAAAATATGGTGAAAAGAACGTCCAAAATTGGTTTTAAAAAGAAAACCGGTAATAGCTTCAGCTAAGGTACGATCAGCCTCCTCATGGACTTCATCAAATATCATCATAGCCTTTCCATAATGATGATGCCCACAATAAAATTCTACTTTTTTAAGGAGAAGATAGTATTGTTTTGGAAGATGATGTTCAGGAACGATGATGACTGTATCCGGTTTATCCATAATAACAGCAAATATAGCAGTGTCATAAGATGTAATAATATCTACCATTCCCTCCACATAGGCTTTGTTATTAGTACGATTTTTTGTTATGGTTGCTTCACGGATTAGTTTTGTAGATTTAATTTCATCTTGTTTTCCATAAATGGAAGTCTTTAACTTGTAAATTTGATTTGTGATAGGTTTTATATCATTTTCATGAATACAGACACCGAGAAGTACAGGGTTATTTGTGGAGTCTGTAGGACGTGGATAGCCGCTTTCATCAATAAAAGTAAGCATAAGATTATTCTCCTTGTATGAATGTGAGATTATTATACTATAGTTTGTGTGGTCAGGCTACTGAAAAAATAAAGTTTATGTTGATTTCCCAAAGTAATTTATTTTTACCACAAGAAAATAGCAGAGGCTTGATAGAAGACTCTTGTTATATGGATTAAGCAGTAAGAAACAACCCGAAAGAGTTCAGGAAGGAGAAAAAGAGATGAGGAAACAAAGATTTATATTGAGGGGAAAAGTAGGTAAAGTTGGTCGAAGGGTGGTGGCAGTGAAAGCATGGATGATAATGGTGATTAGCACTGTTATAGGGAATGCAGTAGTATTTCCAGCTTATGCAGATGGGCTTACCGTAACCGATACGGCAATCAAATCCATGTTAAACAGCACGATTGATATTGTCTTTTTGATTTTCAGCGTCGGCATTGCGGTTATGGGGGCTTTTCAGCTAATCCCTGCCATTATCCATTTCATCCAGGCAAGCAACAGCCAGAATGGGGAACAGCGGAAGGAAGCCGGTTCCGGAATTGGTACAAGCATTATGATTCTGTTATTAGCGGGTTTGGTGTTTATGCTCAAAAGCCCCTTAAAGAGCCTGGTAGGGCTTGGGGGATGATGGATAGGATTAAGAGATGTGGGTAAAGCTGCAGTTCCAGCAATTAGAGAAATTAAGAGAATCTTCTGAAGGTAGAAAGAGATGGGAAGCGGGATGATAAAAGTATTCAAAAGATTGGCGCAAAAATCTAATCATGTTTTTGTCTTTCATGTTGTTCCAATACTGTTTTTGCTGCTGTGGCTGTCTGTCAGACCAGTAATAACCTATGCCGATGAGAACAACTCGACAGGAATGGAAGAAACTCCGCCAAGTGATGGAAACGAACAAACTGACAATAATGAAGATACAAGGGATAGCGGCAATGCATTTTTAGATGCCATGCTGGATTCCGTGTTTGGGGTATCGGAGGAGAAAGATGGTTCCGGTTTTTCGGCGTATGAAATGCTGGATGAAGCGGTGGGTATCGTAGACAGGGCCTTTGAAACAATGACCGATACGGGTTCGGAGATTAGTGCATTTTATTATATATTAAAAGCCGTCGCCCTTACCATTATGACCATGTATTTTGTGATGGGACTGGCCAGTCGGGATTTTACCCAGCAGTTTGGTAAGCCCACCGTAGAAATGTTGGCAAAACCCTTTGCCAAGTTTATTGTCTGTATCGTTATCCTGATTTTCTCCGAGTATTTGATGCAGTTCTTTTTATATCTTTCCCAATGGTGCTTTAACCGCGCCCCTAAAGATAATTCTATGTTGGGGGAAATGGCAGAGAAGATAGGGGATTATAAAAAACTGGTTTATGATGCGGTAGGCTATACCCTGCCATCAGAGAAAAAAGGTCTTGGGGTGATGGATACCTTTAAAAACATCATGCCGTTTATCTCTGTTTTTATTGCCTTTATGCTGCCCTGGTTGGTATCTTTAGCGGCAAGCCTGGTATCGGTGTGGGTGGTGTATTCCCGGACAGCGCAGCTCATTATTATGGCAGCGGGTGCTCCTCTGGCTATGGCTGATCTTTATGGGGAACATCCGCTGCGGGAAACCAGGGCATTTAACTACATCAAAGAATTTGCCGGACTGTGCTTCCAGTCGGTGGTGATAGCCCTTGTCTTTATAGCAATGAACATGGTAATGGCAGTATTTATGGAGCATTTTGGCAGGCAGGTTTCTGATGGAGTAAGCGGGATTGGGGCATTGATGGCTATGGGGTTAAAGATTGCGGTATTTAAGCTGGTGCAGGTCGGCCTTGTGGTCAGTTCAGCAAACCGGGCAAAGAAGCTGATGGCATCGGTATAAGGGAGGAATGATGTAAATGTATCACGATGAAGAACGGATTGTACCCTATGACGGTGCAGTAGAAATCCCAAAAGAAATCCAGAAGATCCGTGACCCGATTATCTTTAACCTGACCAAAAGGGAGTTATGTTTTGTCAGTGCAGGGCTTATTCTTGCAGCAGCTTCCCTTTGGATATTGTTTCGGTGGATAGGGGTAAGGCACTCCGTTTTTGTTATTTTTCCTGTATTGATTGCCACCCCATTTCTGCTGTTTGCTTTTATCCGTCCAATGGGGTTAAACCTGGAGGACTGGCTGACCATCTGGATGAGTAATAATATTAAGTCAGCGCCGGTGAGGAAGCTGTTTGCCCAGAATGAATATGAAAAAGCACTGGAACTGGTAAAAGCGTATGAAGAGAAAATAAGCGCAGACAGAAGGGGAATCAGATGGATGAGAAAGACAAAAATGGAAAAATCAAAAATACAGAAAATGGAAAAAGGAAAGAGAACGATGAAAACGGAAAAGGCTAAAAGTAAGAAATCTGCTTATAAGGTGAGGATGTAAAGGGGAGAAAAAAGAAGACGTGTTAAGAAAGAGAAAGGAAATAAAAGGGCCAGTTAATCAGTCAGAGGAGCAAAAGCTGATAAAGGATGTGTCAATAGAAAATTCGTTGACAGAGCAGAAGCCTATGGAAATAAATCCAAAGAAACAAAGATTGCCGGCAAAAAAATCAACACTCCATAAAACAGCAAATAAATTTGTTTTCTATGGCGGTTACATACCGGAGTTAGATATGGTGCTTAATGATGGATATTATTTCAAGACCTATTTAATTGACGAAGTGAATGCAGAAAAAATGCTGTTAGAAGGTGCTTTTGATGAAAAGGAAGTTTCGGATAAGAAAACAATAAACAGTCATCTAGGAAAAGCACCCGAAGATTCTTTTTTGCAGTCAATTCTCTGCTATCCAGATTTGAAAATCCAATTAATTGCATCAGGCAGGCATATTTATGGGGTTTTGGGAATAAAGGCGGGGACACCAGAAGAAGCTTTGGAACAGCTTGCCCAGTTTGAGATGGGATTTTCCTATCCGGCAGTTAGCTGTGAAGAATGGTTTTCGATAATGGCAGGCCGGTTAAGGTTTGAAGCATTTTGTGAGATACCGCAGGGAAAGAAGGTAAGGAAAGCTACAGCAATCAGCCTGGTTCAGCCTTATGATGTAAGGATTAGGCAAAAGGATATGGAGCTTTCCGGGAAGACGGTAAAAACGTTGATTTTAATGGGCTATCCATCGAAACTATTCCCTGCATTTGCCACGGAACTGCTGGAGATAGCGGATAACCTTACCCTGGTGGTTTTTGTAGAACAAATCGATCCAAAGAAATGTTTGGATGGGGTAAATCTTTCCCAGGATATTCGTCCAGCCAGGAAAGAGGCCATGAAGGATTTTTTAAAGCAGACCATGAAAAAAGGGACGAAACTTTATAATACCTGTGCTTTTGTGATGGCGGAGGGGCTACCTGGAGAAGTGGAAGAAACCATTCAACTACTAAAACTGTTTTGCAGGAAATACCTGATTTCTGCGTCAGAACTTGATTACCAGCAGGGCGAGGCGTACCGTTCAACGCTTCCTTTGCTGAAAAATCATATCTGTTACCATCGTGTCTTAACCGAAGAAAACGTAAAGGCATTGCTTCCCTGGTCGGAACTAAAGAAATGTAAGAAAAATATCCGTTATGGGGAAGATATGATCAGTGGAGAAATAAAGTATGATAGGAGAATCCACCGGGAAAACGGGTTTATCTTATCCAGCGATTATTCTTGGGCATTGGAACAGGCAAGAAAGGAAATCCAGGGTTATTGTGCTGTATGGATAGACACGAATGAAAATGAAAAGATTAAAAAAGAAGAGATTTCTGTTTTAGCAGCGGAAGGGACAGACTTATCAAGGTTTGTTGAAGGAAAAAAGGGAAAGCAAGAGAAAATCTAGCTAGTACAGCGTTTTTTTGATGCTCATATACTATCAAGGCTGTTTTTAACCAGCATATTTCCAGTTAAATGCTTT
>VSOC01000177.1 GCA_009774615.1 Lachnospiraceae bacterium | reverse complement strand
ATAAATGAAGAAGCCATTATCCGAAATCTGTCCCTGGTCAGTCTTCTTGGGAATGCTGCTTTGTCCGGTTTTAAGCTGTTTGCCGGTATCTTCGGCCATTCCGGGGCCATGATTTCTGACGCTATCCACTCCTTTTCCGATGTATTTACCACCCTGGTTGCCTGGATAGGCGTAAAGGTTTCCAAAAAGGCTGCCGATGCCGATCATCCCTACGGTCATGAACGGATGGAATGTGTTGCTGCCCTGGTTCTGGGACTTATTCTTCTGGCTACCGGTATCGGTATTGGAAAAACGGGTGTGGAAAACATTATTTCCGGCCGGTACGAAGCACTTCCCATTCCCGGTACAATTGCCCTGCTTGCCGCTCTAATCTCCATTATCGGAAAAGAAATGATGTACTGGTACACCCGCTACTACGCAAAACGGATTAATTCTGCTGCCTTTATGGCTGATGCATGGCATCATCGTTCGGACGCCTTTTCATCCATCGGCTCTTTGATCGGCATCGCCGGTGCCCGGCTTGGGTTTCCGGTACTGGACTCGGCAGCCAGTGTCCTTATCTGCCTGTTCATCCTGAAAGTCGGCTATGACGTCTTAAAAGATGCTTTTGCAAAGATGCTGGATACCTCCTGCGGGGATGACTATGAAAAAAAACTAATCCTGCACATTGCCTCCCAGAAGGATGTCATCCGCGTGGATATGATTCGCTCCAGAATGTTCGGAAATAAGATTTATATCGACCTGGAAATCGCTGTTGACGGCGATAAATCGCTGCGGGAAGCCCATGCCGTTGCGGAAAATGTTCATACCAGTGTGGAAAACCATTTTCCGGAAATAAAACACATTATGATTCATGTTAATCCGGCATAATGACTAGACGCAGGGGCTTAAGTTATGATATAATGTTTACTAACATCATTATATTTATCGTCCACCGATAAGAACTTTAGGAGGAAAGAGATGAAAAGCATCCGTAAAAAAATCACTGTCAGCCTGATGGCTACCGTACTGATTGCTCTTTTTGCCGTTGGAGCATCCAGTATTGTTTTAAGTTACCGCAGTACGATGGCTACCGTAAATCAGATGATGAGTGAAACCGCTGTTTTAGCCGCAGAGCGTATTGAGCAGGAACTGACTGCCTACAAAAATGTTGCCGTTGATACCGGCTGTATTGCGCAGCTGTCTGACGCTTCTGTGCCGCTCGAAGAAAAGCAAGCCATTATTGATGAACGTGTCAAGATGCACGGCTTCCAGCGAGGCAATATCATTAATATGAACGGCTACAGTATTTTTGACGGCAAGGATTATTCCGACCGCGAATATGTACAGCAGGCCATGAAGGGGAATGTCTATGTTTCAGAACCCTTAATCAGCAAGATCACCGGGGATTTGTCGATTATGGTCGCTGCGCCTCTTTATGCGGACGGAAAACACGGCTCCCAGATTACCGGCGTCGTTTATTTTGTACCGCAGGAAACTTTTTTAAATGATATTGTTTCCTCAATTAAATTCGGTGAGAGCAGCCGTGCCTACATGATCAACAAATCCGGTGATACCATCGCCGATATTACCCTGGATACCATTACCACGCAGAACATTGAACGGGAAGCCCAGAGCGATTCCTCATTAAAGGAACTGGCTGGATTCCACGCCGCCATGCGCCAGGGCAAGAACGAATTCGGTATTTTTAAAAGTGCTGACGGCCCTCGTTTTATCGCCTATGCACCAGTAGCCGCCACAGACAGCTGGAGTGTTGCCGTTACCGCATTAAAAGCCGAATACTTAGCCGATACTTATTTTGGCATTGTGATCAATGTTCTTGTAATTATTGCTTCCATTTTGGCTTCGATTGTTGTTGCCTTAAAGCTTTCCAGCAATATCAGCACCCCCATGCATGCCTGTGCCAAGAGGATGAAGCTTCTGGTGGAAGGCGATCTGAAATCTCCTGTTCCGCAGATCAGCGGTCAGGATGAAACCGCAGAACTGACCCGTTCCACTGCGGAGATGGTCACCGGCTTAAATACCATTATTCATGATATCAGCTACTTATTAAATGAGATGGCACACCAGAACTTTGATATCCAGTCTTCCCACCGTGATGCCTATGTGGGCGACTTCCAAAATATCCTGGTTTCCATGCGCAACTTAAAGGTTGAGCTGAGCAATACCATGCGCCAGATTAATGCCTCTGCCGGTCAGGTTTCTTCGGCAAGCGGCCAGGTTTCCGGCGGTGCGCAGAGCTTAAGCCAGGGTTCCGTCGAACAGGCCAGTGCTGTAGAAGAGCTGGCAGCTACTATTTCGGATATCTCGGAAAGCGCAAAGAAAACATCCGAAGCCACCGAACAGGCTGGGCAGTTTGTCGGCCAGGCGGGAGCACAGCTTGGTATCAGTGTGGAACATGTAAAAGAACTGAATGTTGCCATGGAAAAAATTTCCCGTTCTTCCGAAGAGATTTCCCGGATTATTGCTTCGATTGAAAGCATTGCGTTCCAGACGAATATCCTCGCGTTAAATGCTGCCGTAGAAGCAGCCCGGGCAGGAACCTCCGGAAAAGGATTTGCGGTTGTTGCCGATGAGGTGCGCAATCTTGCGGCAAAATCCGACGAAGCAGCAAAAGCTACAAAGGAATTAATTGAAAATTCCATCCAGGCCGTGAATGAAGGCAGCCAGGCCGTAGAGCATGTTACCGAATCCCTTGAACAGACCAGCTTCTATGCCGGACATGTAACTTCCCAGATGGATATCGTTGTCGAAGCTATGGAGAAACAGACAACGGCCATTATCCAGGTTACGGACGGAATCGACCAGATCTCCTCCGTCGTACAGACCAACAGCGCTACAGCCGAAGAAAGTGCAGCCGCCAGCGAGGAACTTTCCGCCGAAGCGGACAGCTTAAAGAAGCTTGTAGACCGCTTCACCCTTGCCAGGGATTAGGCTTCCAAAAACAATAGAAACAGAAATAAAATTCGTTCGACAAAAACAAAGAAAAACATAAAGATCCGCCGTCCCGGACAGGTCAACACCGGGCGGCGGATTCTATGTTTTACCGAATATCTTTTACCGGATCCGTTCCAGAACCGCAAAGGTTTTCCTGCCCAGTTCTTCAGAAAGCTGTACTTTTTCCGCACGCTTATCCACTTCTTCGGGAAGCTGGTATAAATCGATGACTTCAAGCCCTTTTCCTTCATAATATTTCCGCAGATAATCCTTGCCGGCATGAAAGCTGCTGGAAAGAAAATAGTTTCGGTGCATTTCCTGGCGGACTTCCATCTCTTTGGCCACATAGTCAATCCAGCTTACAAAGGTTTTCAGGTTATAATCATTTAACGAATAACCGACGAATAAAAACACATGGCCGATTAAAAGGGATTTCAGGTAGGTTTCCATTAAGCGATGCGTTTCTGAATATTGCAGATAATCATCTTCTTTAAATACCATTTTTTCCGGCTGGCGAATATCGCCGTGCAGTTTAAGCAGGTAGTGTGAGGAAATCCCGGTGAGCAGATCCCTGTCCTCACGGATCACCCGGTAACCCCCGGCAACCTGATCCAAAAGCGTATCAAAATTCGTCGTTACAATGTGTTTTGGATGAAGGGAAACAATAAGATAATCCAGTAAATTAGGCTGGATATCCTCCGGAATCAGGGATTTTATCAGATTATAGTAGGAGGAATGGCCCTCACTTTCATCCATACAGTAATAATATTGGGGAATCCGGATATATTCTTCTGTGGCAAGCCGCCCATCCATCTCATAGCCAATCTCTTTTGCAAACGCCTGAACCATCTGCCCCCAGGTCGGCAGACCGGAATTTTTCGATACCCCGGCACCGACAAAGATTACCAGCCTCTTCCGGTTTAATGCCATAGATAAATCTTCTATCTTTTCATAAAATGTCATATTCTTCCCTCCATCATCATGTATGGCTGTTTTTTCTATGTGCCAAGCAATCCGCATCACCAGAAGCGGCAAAAAACTTTAGACGCTTCTATCTCATTATAAATCCCCACGGCTTAACAAAGCAAGTAAAATAAGATGGACGAAACCAAAATTTACCCTTATAATGATACATAGACATCAGGGGTAATCATCATTGCTGTTTACATATTCACAGTAACGAATCATCTTTGCCCCCTTTCATGAAAGGAGATTGTTAAAATTATGCCATATTGTCCAAAATGTGATATGGAGTTTGTCGAAGGCGTTTCGTTCTGCTCGGACTGCAAAGGCCCTCTTCTCTCCTCCCCCCAGGAAGCAAAAGCACTGCAGGAAGAGGCCGAAAAAAAAGCCTTAGAAGAAGCCAAAAACTTTTTTCGTGACAATTTTCCTGAAAGCCGTTTATCGGAAGAAACTTTATCGGAAACCTCTTTATCCGAAGAACCTTTATCCGAAGAACCTTTATCCGAAGAACCTTCATCCGAAAGATTCTTAACCGAAGAAGATTTACCCGAAGAAATCCTCCAGGAAATTATCCGGCCTAAAAAACAGCAAAGACCGCCTTCTACGGTCTATGTTAAAAAATCCGAACGCTATCAGGATATGAAATCTTCAGCCTCAGCCTTTCTCTTGATTGGCTGTACGGCTCTGCTGCTTTCTGTGCTGATTTTTACCGGAATCATCCCTCTTTCCGGAATGAATCAGATAAGCTTTGGCGGAGTTTTGGGAATTATGGGGATTGGTTGTCTGGCGGTCTGCGGCAAAACAAGAAAAGACGCTGCAAAACTCAAGGTACAGGCCGACGAAGAAAACCAGAAAACCAGAGAACTGATTGACCGTTTTTTAAAGACACATTCTGTCGAAGAACTGGATGAAAAGTTAAATAATGAACTTAACGGGGAAGATGATGATCGCTTAGAAGAGCGCAGTTTAAAACGTTTCTCTCTGATTCAGGATTACCTTGCCATCGAAAATGATCTTCCCGATCAAGCTTATATTGATGCCTTAAGCGAAGAAATCTACAGCCGGATGTTTGAGAAAAACTAAGAATTTTTCATCGAAACCTTTTCTAAAAGTTTTCGGCAGAACACCGCCGCAGAAATGGTGAAAAAAATTTCCAGAGCACTGCTGACAATCCCTGCCAAAAGCAAAAGGATGGCCGAAAGAAAAAGGATGCCCGCCAAAATCCATGAATAAACCCTGTATTCTCCCGGGAAACGCAGGGAAAGCTGGTATAATAAAAGCAGAAGAAACACCGAAAGACTGACGGCGGCAAAAAAAGAAAATACAACATGCAAAAACGAGGGAAAGGGAAGATTTTCCGGGAGATAAGGCGTGACCACACCGCAGACCAAAAGCAGGAGGGAAAGAGAAATCAGAGAAATCCCTCTAGGTGCCGGAAACATTTTCCTGGAAATCTGGTGAAGGATACAGAAAAAATACACGCCAACCAAAAGGCCCCAGAAGGCAAAGGCATTTTTCCGTTCCATGCCATTACTTAAAACAGAAAAATTCGTGGTAAACCAGTTGCTGTCCCAGGCAAAAAGAACAGTCGATAGGGGAATTAAAAAATAAGCGGTAAAATTCAAAATTACACGGTTCATAACTAACGCTCCAGTTCTCTGCAGTTCAAAAGTTACGGTTCACGTGGGTGCTGCGGTGGGGGCATATTCCGTCGTCACCGCGCTCTCGTTCCGCAAAAGAACACAGCGGACGCTAAACTCGATATTAGGAAGTTCCTCTTCTCTTTGTTCAGAGGAACCACTTTCGCACTAAACTCGAAAAAACCTCGCTAAGTGCTCAATGCGAAGCGCCGGTGTTTTTTGAGGGGATTCCTCACGGAACATGCCCCCGCCTACGCACCCCCGTAAACAGTAACCAGGCAAAAATCTTATCAAAGAAAAGGATATGTAATACTGGAAATTTTATTCGTCTTATGCTAAGATGGATAAAGAATGCAGCTTGTGTGCTGTTTCGCTGCTGCCAGGTCAGCACACCAGGCACTAATTTTCCAGAAGAAAGAGAGGTTCATCTTATGATTTTAGGATCTTTAAACATGGCTTCCTGCCATTACCAGTATCCCGAAGCTATCCAGAAGGCTCTGCATTGGTTAAAAAATAATGACTTAGCTGCTATGGAAGCCGGAACCTATGAAATCGAGGGCAAGGATATCTATGCCATGGTTCAGGAAATAACCACACAGCCCATGGATGTGCGCCGTGCAGAAAAACATGATATCTATGTTGATGTCCAGTGCATTATCTCCGGCACAGAACGCATGGGTTATGTACCCTATACCGGTGCGGAAGAGGTTGAGGAAAACCCGGAGGGCAAAGATATCTGCTTTTTTAAGAATTTAAGCAGCGAAAACTATATCGATGTTCCTGCCGGCGCTTTCTGTATCTTCTTCACCAACGACATTCACCGCCCGGGGGCTGCCGCAGGCGAACCGGCAGCGGTAAAGAAAGCTATTGTGAAAATTAAGGAAGCTTTA
>VSOC01000176.1 GCA_009774615.1 Lachnospiraceae bacterium | reverse complement strand
CTGTTAAGATATTATTGCATATTTTATAAAAAAATGGAAGAAAAAAGTATATGGTTATCAAAGAAACATTGTACTAGGAAGCGATTATACTCTGGAGGCTCTCCGTGACCGTGTGGGCAGGGCGAAACAACCCCAGCGCAAGAAAAAAATCCGGCTGGAAAAAGATACCCGTATCAATCTTCTTATGGACATTCAGGCCCGTCTTCAAGGACGTGGCCCCGGCTTGGAACGGTGGATGAAAATTCATAATCTGAAAGAAGCGGCCAAAACCCTGAACTACCTTACCGAGCATGGCATAACCGCATATGACGTGTTGGTTGAAAAATCAGAAAAAGCAGCAGCAGACTTTGAAACCCTCTCCACTTCCATAAAGCAGATGGAACACCGTATGGAGCAGATTGCCGCCTTAAAGACCCACATCATCAACTACGCAAAAACACGGAACACTTATGCCGCTTACCAGAAGAAAAAGGCAGCCGAAAAACCGGCTTTCCGAGCCGCCCATGAAACGGATTTGCTTCTCCACGAGGCGGCGAAACGGGCTTTTGACGCCCAAGGCGTAAAAAAGCTGCCCACGGTCAAACGATTACAAGCAGAGTATTCTGATCTGCTGGGCAAAAAGAAGGCTGCCTATGAGGAATATAAACGGCTGCGCCAGGAAAATCAGGAATTCCAGGCAGTGAAGTCCAATGTGGACAGCCTGCTCAACATTCAGAAAGAGGAACATCAGGAAAAAGAAAAGAACCAGGAACAAAGCCGCTAAAAAGGGAGGCCGGAAGCCATGGACACTCGTTCACGATTTCCGGCTTTTCTTATGCAGCCAGACACCCTTGGATAGATAAGTCTTCTCTCCCTTTGCTTTTCAGATACAGGAAGAAATGGGCTGGATTCCGTAGCCGCCGGCGAGTGGGAAATGTGTATAACTGGCTATGCTGCGAAGCTGTGGGAAATGCTGTTTGCTGGCTGTGGGAAAGCCGCTTTTGCTTTTCCATAGGCTGTGAACAGTATTTTCCATGGCGAAGCGGCCAGTTATGCACATTTTCCACTCGCTTTTTTAGCGGAAAGCGCTGCCTTTTGCCTTTCAAGCGTAGCGTAGCCACCACAATCTTGTGGTGTTCGGACAGACGTGCGCCAGCACTCTGCCGGGGGTTTGGGGAACTCCCCAACAAGCGAGGAAAGTGATAGACTTTTAGGCCAGGCAACACGGAGTGTTGGGGCTAAAAGGATATCGCTTTCCATTGCTTGCACAGTAGTTTTATTTTTTGGTTGACATTGGCACTTAGAAAGTTTATAATGTACTGGTACAATAAGTACATTTGAAGAGGAGGTGAACAATGGAAATCATAATCAGCAACAATGCCAACAAGCCGATCTATGAACAAATCACTTCACAAATCAAAGCGATGATAATGAGTGGAGAATTACAAGCAGGAGAAGCGATTCCTTCCATGCGCGCATTGGCTAAATCACTTCATGTCAGCGTTATTACCGTTCAAAAGGCTTATGAAGATTTGCAAAGAGATGGATTTATCGAAACTACCGTTGGCAGAGGGAGTTTTGTATCAGCACAAAATAAAGAGTTTTACCAGGAAGAACAACAGCGATTAGCAGAGGAACACTTACAAACAGCCGCAGAAATCGGACGAGTAAGCAATATCCCTCTTGCAAAACTGATAGAGCTGCTAACCTTATTTTATCAGGAGGATGAATAGTATGGATAATATTTTAGAACTGCACCAAGTTTGTAAAACATTTCCCAGAACAAATTTTACTTTGGATCATGTATCTTTTTCCATTCCTTATGGTTCCATTATGGGATTTGTTGGTGAAAACGGAGCTGGGAAAACTACAACAATTGGCTGTGTATTGAATACAGTTTCTAAAGACAGTGGAACAATAAAAATTTTCGGAAAAGAATTAGCTGATACGGATACTGAATTAAAAGAAAAAATAGGTGTTGTATATGACGGTGACAATTTTCCGGCATATTGGACAGCAGAACAATTATCTGATGTTATGCAGGGGCTTTACGCAAACTGGGATAACGACTTGTTTAAAAAATATTTGAATGATTTCAGATTACTGCCAAACCAAAAAATCAAGTCCTATTCCAGAGGTATGACTATGAAACTGGCTGTTGCCGCAGCGTTGTCACATCACCCACAATTATTGATTTTAGACGAAGCCACAAGCGGATTAGACCCTATTATGCGAGATGATATGCTGGATGTATTTCTTGAATTTGTGCAGGATGAGAATCACTCTATTCTTTTATCTTCTCATATCACAAGCGATTTGGAAAAGATTGCTGATTATATTACTTTCATTCACAATGGCAAACTTATAATGGCTGCGTCAAAAAATGATCTGGTGTATAACTTTGCTGTTATGCGCTGTAAAGAAAGTCAATTTCTTGAATTAGATCCTGGAGATATACTTGTCTATCGAAAAAGAGATTATCAAATTGATGTATTAGTATCCAACGGAAATGAAATACAGCGCAAATACCGAAATGCTGTTATAGATCATGTTTCAGTTGATGAAATTATGCTATTGCTTGTAAAGGGGGAGCGTGTATGAAGGGACTACTTAAAAATAATTTTTATGCTGTACGTTCAAGCGCAAAGGTTTTTTCAGCTTTTATGTTTTTATTAGGGGTTTTTGTTATTGTTGTTGTTAGCCAGCAGCTTTTGCTTTTTTATATGCTATTGGGAATGATCGGTTTTTCAATGAACGCAGTTGCGAGCATGGGAAAAGAGTACATCTCAAAGTGGGGAAAGTATAAACTTACTACGCCAGTAAAAAGAGCAGATATTGTAAAAAGCTATTTTATAAACCAGCTTATATGGTTAGCTGTTGGGATAATTTTTGCTGTAATAGGGATGGGCTTATCTTGGCTCCTACACGGCTGTCCATTTGGCCAAAGTATTGACGCTCTGCTGATGTTTTCAGCGGGGATCAGTATCAGCCTTTTTGCGGGAGCAATTTTCTTCCCTCTTTTTTATTTGGGCGGTGAGGAAAGAACTGGCGTATTCTTAGTGATCAGCCTTTTATGTGCAATAGGCATTACTATGGCGATCAGTACATTTATTAACATTGCTTTGATTTCAGAGATGACTATATGGAAGATTATATTAAAAGCAGCTGTTATGCTTGCTTGTTCATTATTAGCCCTTGCCTTATCTTATCCTTTAACAGTTGCTATTTTTAGGAGGAAAGAATATTGATTTCGGTAAGCAGAAGAACAACTGTAAGAGAATGGATATTATGCCCCGTATGTGGAAACAAAACACGGCTAAAAATCCGGGCTGACACAGAATTGAAAAATTTTCCTCTGTTTTGCCCTAAGTGTAAGCAGGAAAGACTTATTAATGTCAAACAACTGAATATTTCTATAATTAAAGAGCCAGACGCATAGACGCAGAGCCGATAATCCGCAAGTGACAAATGCGGTTATCGGCTCTTTTTTGTAGGCTGTTGTGATGGGTTATATGATTGCCTATGTAACATCTACTATCACGGGAATAGCTTGTTCATCAAAAAAGAGGCAATTGCAATCAATAACCGTCACACAAAAGATTAATTTTGGGATTCCCTGTTGTCTATTAACGAATTAGCTACGTCTATGATTACTTTGCGATCTCGCACATCGCAAGCATAATATAGACGAATAAGATGATCTAATTGCGGGTCGTCAATATCTTGTTCCGGGTAAAAAATGAAATTAGCTGACAGAGCCAACCCACGAAGCAGATCGTTCAGAACAGGTATTTTAGGAATACTGCCCTCATTTTCAATAGCGACAATATATCGTTCGCTAACACCTGAGCGCTCCGAAAGCTGTTCCCGTGTATAACCTCTGCTTTCACGAGCTGATTTCATACGTTCCCCCAATTTATCGGTAATATTTACCGAAAAAACTTTACGTTTATTTTTTGCCACCAACAGTTCACCTCCCGGCTATAATTCTACATTTTCCGCAGAAACTGTGAAATGAATTATTAACGGTAAAATATTACCATTAATAACGGAAATACCCCGACACTCGCTATTAAAAAAAACGGATTGGGTGGCGGGGATATTGTTATGCCAGCATAAGCCTTTTCTTTCAATCTGTTAAGGAGGGCCTATGCTTTTTCGATCATGGGGCTTTTGAGGCCCCTATATATAGGCAAAGTACCTTACTATACAATTCAAAAATGGATAACTACGGCAATAGAATACCGCTGTCAGTCATATGAACTGACAGCGGTATTCTATTGCCGTAATTTTTGTTTTCCACAATGTCGCTCACCTCCACTCTGACTTATTCCCTATCAACTAAAAACCAGAATGGAGAAAACGATAATGATTGGTAAACCACAAGATTTTTACTCGTATTACCCCTACGATTACAACATTGATGTAGCCGAAGAATATTGGATCACTATTTTAAAAGAGGAAGATCGCTTGATAGACAACTCTGACCGGAAATATCGGTATCACTGCAACTCCCTGGAGAGCATGAGCGAGGAATTAACGTTTCAGGAACGCTGCATAGATACGGAAGAAGATTTTACCCTACTGTGCGGAATCAAAGACTTTACCGACCTGGTTCAGAATGAGGAATTAGCGGCTGGACTGCGCCGCCTCACTGACCGCCAACGGCAGGCGATACGGCTCCATTTCTGGGAGGGGTATCAATGCCAGGAGATTGCCGTCATGTTTGGCTGTAGTCCGGCGGCGGTAACGAATTTAATGCGGAGGGCTTTTAAACAGCTCCGCATTTACTTAATGGGATAACCCTATGATTTCAAGGCGGCAGCGTCCAGCTATGGATTGCTGCCCCTTCTCTTTCCATGTCAAAATATTTTCAAGATATTTTCCATACCCCATTAATTTTTGCCCTCTGGGATCTCCGATTATTGAGGGACAAGCCCTCTGCTAAAGGCTTCACAATAGGCTGTGGGCTTTTGGCTCCGTGGGCAGCTGTCAAAAGCCAAGCCAACTTGACCTTGGCCCGCTGTGACCACGAGAATAAAATATCGGAGGTTTTTGTATATGGAGAAATTAGTTCGTGTCATTAAGCTGCGCCCTGGTGAAACAGTCCTTATCGTTGCGGAGGAACGCCCCACTCCCTGCCCGTGCGGTCATGCCTGCGTTGTCCCGGAGCGTAAAGAAGGCTTCCCTCTGCCTAAAGGAATCCTGATTCATATGGACGGCGCTGCGTAGGGGGTAAATTCATGTTTCATGTTACAATCTTTGACGCAGCGGGAACCCCTTTGGTGGTGGAAGTATCCCATGAAGTTTTCCAGGTATTTGCGGAGTATGACCGGGAAATGGAACGCTAGCGCAAAGAGGATTTCCGTCACCGTGACTGCCGTTCCTGGGACACCTGCCTGCTCTTTGAAGTGTCCACGGAGCCACTGGAGCAGACCTACGAGCGCATGAGAACCCTGAAGGAAATCCGGGATGCCCTAGAAGAATTTTCCCCCAGACAGCGGCGGCGTTTCCTGCTCCATTTCGCCTATGGCTATACCTACCTGGAGATTGCCAAAATGGAGGGCCGCAACAAGTCCACAGTCATGCGCTCCGCCAGGGCCGCACTGAAAAAAATCCAAAAAAAGTTGGCGGCCTGATAGCAACTTTTGCCCGGTTTCTGTCCTTAATGGTGAAAGGGAAAAAATCCCTTTTGCAATTCTGTTCTTTGACAAATAACGGGCAGCCGTTCATATCAGTATTCAGGATTTCCAAACGCTGTGTGTGAGCGTCGCAAGCGCAAACGCCAAGACCCCCTGCGGACGGCCAGAGCGTCCGTCAACACGATAACATCAAAGGGCCAGAGCGACTATTTGACGGCTTGATAACCAGCCCCGGCAGGCTGGAAAGCGCCAAGACCACCAGCGGGAGGAACCGTGCCTCTCACCGAAACTTACTGCGAATATGGTGTACCCACCTATCGGCGGTATGCGGCGGTTCGGCAGCCACCCGGCTGACAGCCACGAACCGGTCTGAATACTCCCACGTATCGGGGGCGAGCCAATGGACAGTCCCGCTGTTCCAGACAATACGGTACGAAAAATAAGAACCATGAGGCGCTGCGCTGGTTATCCCAGTGCGGCATTTCCTCTTGCCATAGAAAGGTGTGATGAAATGGCGGATAATAAGCCCGCAACAGTCATGGAGAAGAAAGTCAAAGGCACAACCTATGTGGTATCCTCTTTCTTCAATACAGCCGCCAGGGAAACCATTTTTGATAAATTACAGCACATCGCTGAGCGTGATGTGGATGTTGCGGCTCCAGGGAAGAAAATATTAACACTTTAAATCAATAAAGCACTTCACAAGACGGATAGGATACGGTATAATGGAACCACGAACCCGTGTCTTTTAAAGTTCGTCGGAATGGAGGTTATGATGTTACAGACGACGATAAAAGATACAAACAGAACAGCCATAAATACCTTGTATTCTATCCGCAACGTGTTGGCTCCAGAAGCCATGACAGCCCTGTACTGCCGGTTATC
>VSOC01000175.1 GCA_009774615.1 Lachnospiraceae bacterium | reverse complement strand
TTATGGGAATGTTTGACGGAACAAGTGCGCAGGAAATGCAGGATCGCATCTGGGAATTTGAGGAGTTTCAGACCTATATTCAACAGGAAGGAAAAAAGTGGGGAAATTCACCACAGTTTAAAGCTGTCGTTTCGGCGATGAACACTTACAGCAAGCTTTACCGGAAGGAGATTACCCCAAAGAGCGCGATTGAGATCGTCAATGCAAACGACGATATGCTCAAAGCCTGCGAGGAATATATTAAACATAAAAATGAACAGCAGGCGAGCGGTAAGAAAAAAGAGCTTTCCGAAGGGGAACATAAGCGTATTGCGGCGCTGCAGGCTTTGCAGGAATTTCAGAAGGGGATGAATTTCAGTGAAGTCCGGGATATGCGGACTGTGCGCGCACTGGAAGGAAAGACCTGGGACGCACAAGTTCCGTTTAAGACGCCGGAAGCGGTGCTGCAGGGAAAAGCCGAAGTATCGGGTGCGAATGCAAGCGAGCGGATTAAGCTGGAGGTGGAGGGGAGAAAGGGATTTTTCACAAAAGAAAATGTTTTGGATGCCAGCAGGGATCGTGCGTTTAAGGAAATGCTGGACCAGACAAACGATCCCAAACGAAAAGAAGTATTAGAAAAAAATCGTGCTGTATTTGAACACTTTACTAAAGATAATACCGATATGCCAAGAAATCTGGTGGGCCAAAACGGGGTGCGGAAGGAGCATATCAGGTATTATGCGTACAGCCGACTGGATAAGATGGAAGCGGATGACCCAAAAAGACAACAGTATGAGGATGTATTGAAGGCATCATCCCGAATAGGAAATTATTTTGCTGAGCTGCAGAAAAAAGGGCTGGAAACGAAAGAAGAACGGAAAGTATGTTTTGATGAATATTGTAAGCGGCACAGATCGGATGGAGATATAAGGAGGTTCGAAGGACTTGAAGATTTGATTCATTCGATTCCTCTGCCGGATTATGAAGAAAAAGTATCATCCTACCAGATGAAATTGGTCGAAGTAAGGCTGATGGAAAATCGGAAAGAGTTATTGGATGAAAATAAGAAACTGCTTGAGGGTGAGGATAAAGAGAAAAAGGAAACCCTGGAAAAGATCGAGGAAAACAAAAAGAAGTATGCAGAACTTGGCAAACTTTTAGCAGATAAGCAGGGGATTCGTCAGGTGGCAAAGGCAGCGGCAAGGTATGATGCAAATATGCTTTCTATGGAATTTATTGATGATGACAAGAAAGAGATGGAAGTGTCCTCGCGCAATATTGCAACTTCCCGGCTGGCGGAACTGATGGGAATTGGGGATATTGTCGCACATTCAGAGAAAATGATGGTAAAATCGGGAGATACGGTAATGTCCGGTTGCTTTATGGAGTTTGCCAGGGGAGTAGATCCGTCGTCCTCAGATCCGCGGGAAATAAAAAAGCTAAATGACGTGGAATTTTCTCTTACTCCCTCTTTTTTGAAGGATATGACCAATATAGAAATTCTGGATTATCTGTGTAATCAGGCTGACCGTCATGAAAAGAACATGTTTTATAAGCTGAGTGAACCGGACGCGCAGGGGAAAAGAAATATTATCGGAATCCAGGGAATTGATAATGATCTTTCGTTTGGGAGTTCTGAAAAGATAATCACCAAGCAAAGCAAAGAGATTGAAAAAGATATGATTTTTATTGACAAGTCCCTGGCTGAACGGATAAAAAAGATGGATGATCGTACCATTAATTATGCTTTGGGGGACCTCCTGCCTGAACATCAGGTTGAGCTGGTTAAGGAGCGTCTGGCCGCCTTTAAACAACATCTGAAAGAAAATATGGTAGAGCTGGACGGGGATCAATGGGACTTAAAGTATGACCTTGTCAATACGCCGGAAAATAAGCTGGATGCACGCGGGAAGAAGTATGTACAGGGGTTAAAAAGTTTACAGATGGATATGAAAGAAACGCCTGAAGCAAAGCATAAAATTACCTATGTCAGACAGGCAGTTAAATCTGCACAGGAAAGCTATCAAAAGATAACTGCCCGTGAGGAAAAGATGTATGAAGGCGTAAGAAATATTTTTGATGAACCTGAACCGGAAAAACAGACCAAAGAGCCGAAGAAGCAGGCACCCCCGCTGCCGTCGCGCCGCAGGGTGGGGCTGGGACAGTTTGAAAAGCAGACACCGCAGGCGCCGATGATTGGGAGAGGGCGTCCCGACCCCAATAAGACGAATACGGCACAGCAGGAGAAAAAAGCGGAAAACCCCCAGCGCGTGCAGTCAAATTTTCAGAAGCTTTCCGGGACAAAACCGGCAGCCAGCCAGAGAAAAGCACTTATCGGAAACCACCAGAAGCAGGCAGAACTTAAGCAGGAAAAAGGAAGGAGTATGGGTTAATTGAACAGGAAACAAACAGCTTTCCGAAATATAATTTTAACCGGAATCACCGCAGGCTTTTTGCTGTGCCCGGCGATGTCCGCCCATGCCGCCTCCCCCTGGGTATTCCAGGAGGACGGCTGGCATTATTACATGGAGAACGGCCAGCCAGGCATAGGATGGGTGGAGTCAAACGGCTTTTTTTACTATCTTCTCCCCGACGGAAAAAGCATCACCGATACCATCACCCCCGACGGCTATTATGTCAATGCCGACGGAGCCTGGTACCGCAGGCAGGAAGAGATTTTAGGCATCTCCTTTACCTCCTTCGACCGCTTCCTCCCCGTCGGCGGGGAATGGGATAAAAGCCCTTCGATACTATTGCTGTCCGAAAAATACCGCCAGATTTTCGGTCAGACCCGGCGCATCCGTGTGGCAAAAGATCGGATAGAATACATCGTATCTGGTGACGGCAGCGCGAAGAGCAGCAGTTTGGGAAGCAGCATGTTCACCGGAAATCAAAATACAGCGAATAAAAACGGTTCAGCATCGGATACAGGGACGCCTCTTGCCGTGCTTTACCAGGAACCGGGACAGGGAAGATACTGTTTGGAATTAAAAATGAAGCTGCATCCGAAAAGCACCGATGAAAAACAGACCGCAACCTATGACTACGCCCTGTTTAAAGCCCTGATGTACCAGATTTCCTCCACCCCGGATATTCTGGAAGAAGCCCTTCTTGATGCCTGGCAGGGGGAAAACCGTTGGCAGATTAACCGCCAGGACTGGGTTCGCGCAGGGGATGCCATGATCCTCTACGCGCCGGGAAAAGAAGCCGGAAGGTTTTTTATCCGCCCCGCCGCAGAGGGGGACTGATTAGTTTATGCCCCGGAAAGCAATGGTAAAAGCTATGGAAAGGAATGGTAAAAGCTATGGATAGGGATTGGAAAAATTTTGACTGGAAAGAATTAAAAATTATCCGGGATTTTTTCCAGATTCAGGAAAACGGAAACATGCCTGAAGGCTCGAAGCTGCTCCTGGAGGCGATGAAACCCGTGCAGATGGAAGCCGGTCAGGACATTGTAAGTCTGGGGGCTTCCCCGGAGGACGGAATGTACATTATTCTGGAAGGTCAGGCCAATGTACTGACTGCGGAAAATATGCTGATTAACGAACTGGCCGAGGGCGATGTAGTAGGCGAACTGGCATTAATCAAAGACGGTGTCCGCAAAGCAACGGTTCGTGCGGTCACTCCCGTAGTCTGCGCCAATATCTCCCGAAGCCTGTTTCTGGAGATTGCCGATGCCAACCGAAAAGTCTATGCCGCCCTTCTGGAACTGCTTTACACCAAGACGACCATAATTGTCACCGAGCGGGAACGCCTGAAATCCGAAATTGAAATCGCATCCCGTATCCAGACCGGTTTTCTCCCCAAATCCTTTGCCCGCTTCTGCGAACTTCCCGACGTGCAGATTACCGCGAGGATGAAGCCCGCCAAGGGCGTGGGCGGCGATTTTTACGATGTATTTCTTATTGACGAAACCCGACTCTGCTTCCTGGCCGCCGATGTTTCCGGAAAAGGCGTTCCGGCCGCCCTGTTTATGACCTTGGCAAAAACCCATATAAAAAACTATATGATGCTGAAACTCCCCGTAGCCGAGGTAGCTAAACTGGTAAATAACCGCCTGAACGAAGACAACGAAGAAGAACTCTTTGTCACCGCCTTTATCTGCGTCCTCGATACCCGAACCAATAAGCTGACCTATGTCAACGCAGGCCATAACAAGCCCTTTATCTGCCGCAAAGGAGAACCTTTTTCCATGCTGGAATGTAAAGTGGACTTCGTCCTAGGCATCATGGAAGACATGGCTTACCGGGAACAGACCACCGACCTTTTCCCCGGGGACTGCATCTGCCTGTACACCGACGGCGTAACCGAAGCCTTCAACCCCGAAGGAGAAATGTTCTCCGACCAGGGCATGGAAGATACATTAAACCGCCATCAAAAAGATGCCGATGCACCGGAAATCTTCATTGAAGCCATCTATGATGAAGTCGAACAGTTCGCCCGCCAGGAACCGCAGTCCGACGATATTACCGTAGTTTATTTATCCAGAAGTAAAAAAGCCGATGAAGTCAGTCCTGCAAAATCAGCAAAAAAAGCCAGCGAAGTCAGTCCTACAAAAGCAATATCAGACACAGAAACACCGTTAGAGGGAAGGCCATCCGCAAGTCGGTCAAATGATGCAAAAACAACATCAGACACAGAAACACCGTTAGAGGGAAGGCCATCCGCAAGTCGGTCAAATGATGCAAAAACAACATCAAACACAGAAACACCAAAAGGATAGGGGGAAATGCATGGAAATTCAATTAACACAAGAAGCAGAAAGCAGAACGAATGATCACATGCAGTCCCCATCCCCCAAAACCCATCTGTCCGTAAGGTTCTGGGGAACAAGAGGCTCCTGCGCCGCCCCCTTTCCAGATCGCATGATCTACGGCGGAAACACAAGCTGCGTATCCGTCCACTGGGAAGAAGGCACAGCCATCTTTGACGCAGGAACAGGAATCCTGGCCCTTGGCGAATGGATGAAAAGAAAAAAAGAAGCAAAAAAGCCAATACACTTATTTATCGGCCATCTTCACCTGGACCACATTGCCGCCCTCCCTCTATTCCCGCTTTTATTTGAAAAAGAAGCCCGGTTCCATCTATACGGCCCCGGGGAAAAAGAAAAAACCTTCAAAAAGCGTCTGCTTCTGCCTCTAAGCCCGCCGTATTGGCCGATATCCCTGGAACAGGTTCCCGCGTCCATAACCTGGCACGAGGCAGAAAGCAACCAGACATGGAAACTTCCAGGCAATATCAAAGTAAGCGCCATGCGCTCCAATCATCCCGACCAATGCTTAATATACCGCCTGGAATCCCAGGGACAATCCGTGGTCTATGGCCTTGACTGTGAATTTTTTGAACCATCTTCCCAGTCACTTTCCAAGCCCCCCGAACCTAAGTCCCTGTGGACAGCCTACCAAACCTTCGCCTGGGAATGCAGCCTGTTAATCTTCGACGCCCCCTACACCCAGAAAGAATATCCCTCCTACTGCGGTTTCGGTCACAGCTACTGGGAAAAAGGCATAGAGATGGCAAAAGCGTGCCGCGCATCCCGCCTATATATCTGCCATCATAACTGGGACAGAAGCGATAAAGCCCTTGCCCAAATCGAAAAAGATCTTCACCTCCAGGCCAGAAAAACAGGACTGCAGGCAGAAATCGCCCGAGAAGGACAATGCATTCACCTCCCCCCACCCGCCCCAGAAAATCCAAAAAAGAAAAAAAGAAACGCAAAAGAAGAAAAGAATCACAAGAAAGAAAAGAAACACAAAGAAGAAAAGAAACACAAAGAAGAAAAGAAACACAAAGAAGAAAAGAAATATAAGGAGGAAAAACCTTGAAGATCAAATGGAAAAAGCTGCTGGTCATCCTGTTAGCAGCCGCCTTATTTGCGGTAAATATAAAATCCTTTGCCGATGAGGCCGAAAGCCGACGTTTTTCTGTCCTGTCCGTCAATGGAAACGAAGCCTTCCTCACCCGAAATTCCAAGGAAGTAAAAGCCACAGCAGGTCTGCCCGTGGGTCAGGGAAATATCGTCCGAACCGGTGCAAACACAAAAATCTATCTGGAAACCGATGACAGCAAAACCATTCGCCTGGATGCCGATTCCAAAGCCGAAATCACCAAATCCTCGTCCAAATTGCTAAAAATTACTCTGCTCGACGGAACACTGTTTTTCAATGTCGATAAACCATTAAAAGACGACGAAGAAATGAACTTCAACGCCGCCCAGACCTCCATGAGCATTCGAGGAACCAGCGGATTGATCACAATAACCAAAGAAGAACTCCTCCTCTACTTAATTGAAGGAACGATAAACTGGAACCTCGGCCCTCAGACCATCACCATAACCCCCAGCCAAAAAGTCACCCTAAAATCCATCCCCGGTCAAAACACTTACCAGCTTCAAAGCATAGAAAACTTCACCTGGGAAAACCTGTCCCTTTTCGGTCTGGAAACCATACTAGAACAGATAAACAACCTGGATCTGTCCGCCATCCATCTGACCGATCCCGCCCAGCTTCCACAGCTCCAGGAAAAACTAAAGACCCTGCAAGCCCAACAACCACCCCCCGATCCCCCCCCTCCAGCCGGCTCGCCCACGCCCCCCCCCGCGCCGGGG
>VSOC01000174.1 GCA_009774615.1 Lachnospiraceae bacterium | reverse complement strand
ATGCCCAGACCTATGTATTCCTGGCAGCTCTGGCATAAGCCAAGAACGGCTTTGGCATCGCGGCTTTCATAAAAGGCAGGTGTTGTTCCTGGTTTTGGGACCACATCTGAAGCAGGAGCATAAAGAGGAACAACTTCACCCGTTTGGCGGGAGAGGAATTCGAAAAGCTTGCTTTCAATGTCTGTTGGATCGCTGTCATACTTTCCTGACAGATAACGTGATACGGTTGTCCGGCTGTAACAAATCGCCTTTGCTACGGTAGCTATGCTGCTGTGTTCTGTAAGAATGTAGTTGTTAATTTTCTGTGCGAGATCTGGAATCTCATAAATGTTGTTTTGTTCTGCTGCTGCAACTTCCATCTTATACCTCCTTGTTTTATTGATTCATTGCTTTCAGCCGTGAGAGAGCGCTGTCTGCTTTGGCAGAGAAAAATTCATCTCCTGCTGTGGTTCTTTTTTTCTTGCTATTGGCGGTAGCTTCTGCCCGGTATTCTTTATCCGTTGGCAGGGAAATAACTTTTTGAGTTCGGTTTACTTTAATAGTCAGGTCAAGTTTTCCTACCGCATCAGACGGGCGGCCCTGTTCAATTCTTGCTTCGTATGGGGTTGTGTAGTTTTCAAGGGTTTCTGCACATTCTTTATACTGGCGTTTCTGGTCACGCATAAGTTTTTCCAGTGCAGCCTGAGAGCACTTTTCTCCAAAGCCCAGAACTTCTGCGGAAACGGCTTCACAGATTTTGTGTCCATCCATGTCATAAACAAAAAGTTTGCTTACGTCGTCGAATTCCCATTTGATTTTTACTTTTTTATCCTTATAAAAACAAAGTTCATAGTCGGTGTATAACATTCCAAACTTGTTAATGCCTTGATTAGTAACACGAGCTACATCTGCCTTCATCAGAAGCATTGCCGCATACTCCCTGGGTGGTGCTGCCTTTTCATAACGGGGAGCATGGTCAAATAATTCATTTGGTGTAACCCATTGTTCACCTGCATCTTTAAGACTGCGGTGGGTGCGGGCATGATATTTTTCATCACGCCATTTCTCCCATTCGGAATAGAATTCTTCTAGAGCGTGTTTGAAAATTCATTCCCGCCAGATGCACGCCCCACTTCGCGGGAGATTTGAGCAAAATTCAGGTTACATAGCCCACTATGCGCCCTTCATTTGGCTCAAATCTCCCACAAATTGTGACGCACATCTGTCAGAAAGCAATTTTCAAACACGCTCTAGTGTAAGCAGTTCCCCGCGTTCTAACATCCCATCAATGTCTTTTGGTATCTTGGCTTCGGTTTTTGAACCGGTCAGCGTTCCGGTGTAACTGGCAAACCGCTTGGAAAAGTTAGAACTTACAAAGCCAAAGAAACGTTCGATTGGTTTAACCCATGCCTGATAGGGGAGGGCACGGCTTACATTTTGAATACCGATACTCTGATAAAAGCCTTCCGTTTCGCTATCAAAGGAAAAGTCAATCTTTCGCTCTTTTCGATTCTGTCCGGTCATCTCCTTTTTCGTGTAGTCTTTACCGTTATCAATCAGAAGCGATTTGGGAACACCTGCGGTATAAATCATCTTTACCAGCGATTCCTTTAAGGTATCACCATTGGGTGTAATACAAACCACGTCGCCGATTATTTTCTTGCTCCGCATATCCATCCAGGCAACCAGCTTGGGACGGACAGCTTTAATCTTGCCGTTGGGAGCAGTGTACTGAACCCATAAGTCAAACGTGTGTTCATCACCAACAACAAGTTCCATAACATCAAGGGTCGTTGTGTCCCGTTTACCTTTAAGCATCATCTTATTTCTCCACTCCCGCGTACCTTTTGCAGCAAGGAAACGGGCGGAGTCAGCTTCCCGGCTGTTCATGATATATTTGACATAGCGGGAAACGGTCTTCATCGACGGGTAGTCATCCCATCCGCGCAAAGCAGCTTCCTCCTTAAATCGCTCATGGAGCATTTCCAGTGTTCCCTGGTTTGCTGAAAAACTCTTATCAAACCAGATATTTTCTATAAGGGCCTTCTGCTCCGGGGACAGGCTGGGAAAGATTCCTGTTTCTCTGGGCTTCCGGCAGAGGGCCAGCACTCGAAAATAATCCCGGTTCTGCCCGTCCTCCTTTTCCAGCTTCATCGCCCATGCATTTGCTTCAAGAATGCTTTGTGTGTAGCGATAGAGCGTTTGTGAACTGATTCCCAGTCCCAGGGCATAATGTTCCGCATAGGCGGTGCGGTCGGAGCCTTTATAATCAATAAAGTCCTGTACCCGTGCGGCCAACTCGACAGCTTCATAAAATTTCTTTTTGTTGGATTCAATGTAGTGGTTCAGATCAGCATCTATGTACCAGGGAGGTTCTTTGATTCTCTGTTCGATGATGACATCTTTTGCTTCTATTTTCTGTGCGGCGCGGTATGCTTTACGGGCTTTGGCGGTGAGGGAAGCGACGGAGATTAGAACCCGATCTTTGCCGCCACTCTCACGGCTTTGTGTTTTGGTTTCGTATTGTTGCGGATTACGGGTCACTCGTGAAAACATTCCTTTATATGTAACCCCTTCAAACATGGCAGCTTCTTCCAAAGTAATGAATCCTTCTGGCACTCCTGTCCCTCCCTTCTCTGTTCTATGCTGCAATCACCTGTGCGACCGTATCAGGGTCAAGTTTGAGGGCCGCAATGATTGCCGGAAGATATTTATTTCCTGGACGTGTGCCGTTAAGTATATAACTTAAATACTGTGGAGTGATACCTATTTCTGCGGCCAGTTCCGATTTTGTTTTATTTTGATCGGTAAGAGCCTTGACGACCAACTGACCAAGTGGTATCAGCTTTTTATTTGGACTTCGCATCGCTGTCCTCCTTTCTTTGTACTTCTTAGATTCACTTCTGGCAGAGTGCCGCAGCTAAGGCAGCAGAGGCTCCGATAACGCTTGCTGCTTGGATAATTGGATCATAAAATTTAAACAACACAGTTACTGCCGCAAAGCCCATACATGCCAGAGCAATGAGTCCAGCCATAACAAAAACATCCATTGCGCAGGTGAACAAATGTTTTGCTTTTCTCTTTACGGTTCGTGCCTTCTTCCAGGCTTCTTCATTTTTCTCTTTTTTAAGTACTTTAAGAATCAAATCACATGCCTGTACACTTTGGGCGGCTTTATAGTATTCGGCTTCCCGCCCACTTTTCGCACAAAACGGATTATGCGGATCTCCGGCATCTCGCTTTGCGCGAAGAGCATTGAGGCGAGCATCCTCGGTTAAACTGATTGCCGACTTAAAATCATTTTGTTTTTTCATGCTGTGCTCCTTCCTTCTTGTTTTTTCTTCTTTCCTACTTTATACTGTACTTACAGGCTCTGCCAAGCCGAGTACGAAAGAAAGGAGAAAATGAATGTATTTAGAATATAATTTTATTGACGATATTAATGAAATTACTATTGGAAATTTGATTAACTGGATATCTTCCCACAATGGCACGATAAAACATCTTCAGTTAAATATTAGCAGCCTTGGCGGGAGCGTTTCTTCAGCAATCACTATCTACAATTTTTTGAAAAGGGCATCATTCCCGGTAACTACCCACAGCCTCGGTGAGGTTACTTCTGCCGCAATCTTGATGTACCTGTCTGGTCGTGAAAGAACCGCCGAAAAAATATCAAAATTTGTTATTCATCCTATTAAGGGACGAATGAATGGCGAATTGTCATATTACCAACTACAGGAACTAGTGCAATTGCTGGATGCGGATATCGAAAACTACGCTTCCATTGTCAACCAAGAAACCAATTCGCTTAATGGCCACTATAATCTTGAAGAGTGTCTAAAAAGCAAAAGTATTTCGTTGGATCCAAGCCAAGCCCGGGCCTGTGGAATAATCACGCAAACGTCTGAATGATTTCATGTCTTTCACGAAGCCTTTCAGACGATTCTGCTAATTGGTTTCGCTCCATCAGAAACAGGATTTTCTCTATACGCTCCAAAGTGCTGGCTATATTTTGGAGCGTATCGTAAATCTCAGGGGTAACAGGTTTCAGATTGTCTGGATAAAAATTAGGCTCCTTCGGCTGTTCCAGCATCTGGTCATCTCCTTTCACGTTACCACCTCCTCTCTACACGCTTTACCTGGTCAGGGATTGCTCCCGTAAATCCATTCCGATCGGTATTCCATTGCCTGAATTTCTTAGCCGCTGTAATTATTGAATTGTCTAACACTCCAAATGCTCTTGGATAAAGGCTTCCGTATCGCACAGCTTCTTCCAGGAGCAATGCAGCAAACTCTATCCCTTCATATTCAGGAAGTTGTAGTGCCTTGGCTGCACTTTCTGCAAGAACCGGCACAATCTTTAACACTAATTCTGACACAAGATCTAGTCCTGTATTTATATTGTTAGCCCCAATTGTATCTTTTTGTGTCATAGATTTTCCTTCTGTCTTTTGTTTTGTTGTTCCTTTTTGCCCGTAGTCACCCAACCAGCCGTGAAATAACTCTGGTTTCGTTTGAAGTTTAAAATCAATGTTTGGAGGTTCTTTCATTTCCTTAACAATTTGCCAGTTTTCTGCCTGAATTGGTGAAGTATAGTTTTTAAAAATATCTGGATTGACAAAAAATTCATCTTCAGGCAAAAGACCTAAGTCACAAAAAGCAGCCTTATAACCACGCAGTACATGAATCGCTGTCTGATTATCTATAGTAGGGCAATAACTACTTTCAATTTGCTTTACCAGTTTATCCTCCTGTTTGTTAATCATGGCTTGAGGCTCTATTTCTTTTTCAGAAAAGGAATCTTTGCCTTCAACAATTACAGTATAGGTAGTGGGTTCATCGTTGATGTCTATTTCAGCTTCAAGGCTTCTGGCCAGTTCGACGGCTTCATCCAGAGTGTAAGCGTTGTCAAATGCCATAGCCTTCCTATCAACACTTAATCGTCCTGTATATCGTTCAGCATCAATAATGCCATACTCCCCCAGGGAAGTATCTTCATTCAAGCGTTTCTCCCGGTCATTGAACTTAACAATCAGATAGCCATTAATTTTTTTTATTTTTCTCATTCTGCTGCTCCTTCCTCTTTGTAGTTATCCAACCAGAGGCAGGATAACTCTGATTTTGTCTGTGCGCTTGATTGATAATAACTACTTCCCCGTTTTTCTTCTGCTTTACGACAAGCCAATTCTTCGGGGCAAAGCCTGCTTGTCCAATCCTGATTTTCTGTTTCTGAGTGAGCTTCTTGCCACTTCTCAACAATATTCCCTCCTTTTATCTTCACTTTTTTCCGTGTGTATGATATGCTTTTATTTGATTTATAGTTAAATCTTAATAATAATTATAGTCGCCATTTATCTATTTGTCAATAGACAAACGGCGACCGAAGGGAGATTTTTTATGACACTTGTTGATCGTATTAGCCAAATTGCGAAAGATAGAGGACTAACGTTCAAATCTCTCGAACGTGAAGCTGGCCTTGGAAATGGCACTATAAGGCGATGGGAAGTCCAAAGTCCAAGACTTGATGGGCTTATTAAAGTCGCTAAATATCTACAAGTTTCACTTGATACTCTTGTCTTTGGAAGTAGCCAAACAGCTAATGATTCAGAAAACAAAACATATTTTAACATTGCACATTTAAAGCATGAACAGGGGCTTATTTGTGATGGCTCTCCCCTTACTGATGAAGAAGCGGATTTGATAGCCATGTTTCGTCTTTTTCCATCCCATGAGCAAGAAGATGTTTTTGATTTGGTATATTTCAAATACAAAAAATATGTTGAGAGAAAAGCAGAGTCTATTTACTGGACGTATGCCGACGAGAACACCAACAAAAAAAGCGGCCCGATTCAAAGCAATAAAGCTAAGAACGGAACCACTTAATTTTTTATGTTATTTTGATTTAGTTTTAAATCTTTTTATGCAGAATTGATAAATGAAGATTTGAGGCCACAAAAAAGGGCTGAAACCCGCATAAACAGGGCAATTCTGCATGATTTTTAAAATTTCTTGATTTGCAGAATTGGTTGTCCTTATTTTATGCTCCGAAAAGGGATATGTTTTGCACACTCTGCACACTTTACGCACGCCCTTATTTAGGGCATTTGCGGCATATTGCTCTAATTTTCGCACGCTCTAACGCTCCCGTGCGCACGCTATTCCTCTTGCAATTTGCTGTTCGCTCTGATATACTTCATATATGGGCTGCTAGGTTCGTCCTCTTGGGTCTGCTGCTGTGACTTCCGGGACAAAACCAAGCGGCTCTTTTTCTTTTGATACCCTTAGAAATGCTTATTTTAAGCCATTTTCAGGAATTGCGAATCTTCCCATCTACTGAAATTTTACTTTCTTCTATCCCCTTCAGAACATAATAAAAGAGTACCACTAAAAAGTAGCACTCTAAAAGACAAAATAATTGAGAAATTTAAGGCTTTTTCTCGCCTTAAAATCGCTGAATCCCGCATGAATACTAGCCTTTCTCACCGTTGCCCATCCTTTCCCGCCCTTTCCCACGTTTCTCAAATATCTTGTCTACGTACAATAACTTTACCATTTTTTACAGCATTACTTCTCAATGTACCCTCATACTGGAATCCCACTTTTTCAAGCACTCTACA
>VSOC01000173.1 GCA_009774615.1 Lachnospiraceae bacterium | reverse complement strand
TATAATAAAGATGAGGTTCCAAGTGACCGTGTTCCGTCTGGATTGTGCGGGTAAACGGTTATGATGAACGCAATGGAATATACAGGAATGGACACACTCCTTGCCGGGAGCTTCCGGGCAGCTATCTATTGCAGGCTGTCCAAGGACGATGACCTTGACGGGACGAGCGCCAGTATCGAGAACCAGCGGGATATGCTGGAAAAGTTCTGCGAGAAGCAGGGATGGGAGGTTGCGGCAGTCTATCAGGACGACGGTTTCACCGGCCTGAACATGGAACGCCCCGACCTGAAACGGATGTTGAAAGCCATTGAGCGGAAGCAGATAAACCTTGTCATTACAAAGGATTTATCAAGGTTAGGACGGAACTACTTGCAGACCGGGCAGCTTATCGAGGACTTCTTCCCCCGGAACGGTGTGCGCTACATCGCCATGAATGACGGTATCGACACCATGCGGGACAACAACGACATTGCGCCATTTAAAAATATCCTGAATGAGATGTACAGCAAGGATATTTCCAAGAAAGTCCATTCCTCCTATGTGCTGAAGGCGCAGAAAGGCCAGTTCACCGGCTGTATCGCCCCGTTTGGCTACCGGAAAGACCCGGAGGACAAGAACCACCTTCTCATTGACGAGGAAACCGCCCCCGCTGTCCGTCAGATTTTCGGGTGGGCATTGGAAGGAAGAGGCCCCAACTACATCCGGCGCAGGCTGGAGCAGCAGAAAATCCCCTGCCCTACATGGTGGAACCGGGAGCGCGGCTACCGGAACATCCGCACCAGATGGGAGAAGCAAGACCCGGAGAACGGGCGGTATATCTGGGATTTCACGGTGATTAAGGACATCCTGATGAACCCCGTCTATGCCGGGGCGATGGCTTCCCAGAAAAGGGAATACCGCTTCAAAATCGGGACTATCGGGGAGAAGAAGCCGGAGGACTGGATTGTGGTGGAGGGGACGCACGAGCCGTTAGTGGACAAAGGGAGTTTCGCCATCATTCAGGAAAAGCTGAAATCCCGCCAGCGTCCAAGGAAGGCCGGGGAGCCGAGTATCTTTGCGGGGCTGCTCAAATGCGGCGAGTGCGGCAAGTCCCTGACCATCCGCTATACCAACGCAAAGCACCCACAGCAGATTTACTCCTGCAAGACCTACAATGCCTACGGGAAGCAGCACTGCACCCAGCATCGGGTTGACTACGACACCCTCTATGCCCTTGTGCTGAACAAAATCCGGGAGTGCGCCGCCGCTGCCCTGACCGACAGCGAAGCGGTGGCCGGACGGCTGACCGACACCTGCCAGGCCGAGCAGAAAGACCAGCGGGAAGCGATGGAGCGCACCCTTGCCAAAGACGAAGAACGGATTGAAGTGCTGGAAAAGATGGTATTGCGGCTCTATGAGGACATGGTAGCCGGACGAATCACAGAAGAAAACTTCAATCTCCTGCTGGAAAAGACACAGAAGGAACAGGCGGAATTAAAAGCCAAGGTTGAGGAAGGACGGAAACGCCTTGCCGATGAAATCCGGCTTGCCGTGGACGCAAGGCAGTGGGTGGAATCCATACAGGAGTACCGGGATATCACCGAGCTGGACGCTCCCACCCTGAACCGCCTGATTAAAGAAATCGTTGTCCATGAAACCATAGACAGCGACAAAACAAGACACATTTCTATCGAAATTCATTTTAATCTCAAACCCATACCGGAAGTGGAGCAGGTCACAGGCTGACCGCTCCCCTGCTCCGGGGGATTCTTTAAAAACTCCATATATATTTCTTGACGTGCCGCCGCCCGCCAGAAAGCTGTATTGTTCCTACTAATTGGGGATAACACACCTTAAACTCAATAATAAATGTATCTTCTCCTTTTTCTTTGGGTTCCAGCATAATATCATAGCGTCCCAGCCCACTCTCTTTATTGGATGATATTCGGTATTTATTTCGAAATTCCACCATCATCCCTACAGGTTGTTTTCTAATTTTTTCTGACTTATATGTGTATTTTTAGTTCTGTATGCAGGCATTATGATATGTCTGTTATCTAATATCGAATCATACACATTTATCCCATCCTTGTATTAATTTCATTAAATCTGGTTCAGTTCATAAAAACTGGACTGATTAACAGCAATGACATAATCCTCAATTATTATAAATTTAGTCAAAACAATCTCATAACTATCTAAAGAATCAGATGGTATCCCCATTGCTATGATAACCGTACCTACTGTATTAGGTTTTATACCATCTATCCCCGTATAGTTATCTAGAAAATCATCCTGCTTCATTTGCCCCATTGTCTCCTGGTAGTATGCAAAAACAGGGTTTTTGTAGGTAGTGGAAATATACTCAAATTCACCTGTAGTTAATAGTTTTTCATCCAAAACAGAATGAAGACGATAAATAATAAGTGTATCTTTTGATAAGTCTAATTTTCCATCATCCAGAGCCCCGCCAGTAACATCGTACTTTAAGCTATATCCTAAAGTTTCTTCGACTTTCCATTTTCCAAATAATTTTTTTTCTATTTCTTTTGTGGCAAATTTAAACGTATGATTATATTCTTTTTCATAATCTTCTAACAAAGTAATAATTTGCTTATCGTTTTCATAAAGCTCACTGTTACTGGCCCTGGCTTTTCCAGAAAATACAAGTATGCTAATAAAAAGCGCCAACATTAGGGCCATAAATACTAATTTCTTTTTCATAAAAAACGTCCTCTAATTCTAATGATTCCAGATGGATACCACGTATCTGATACTAATACTTTATTCTATCAATTCCTGCATTTATTACTTTTTGTTTCGTGTCATAGTAATTATTGTAGTCTGCACTAAAAAACAGATTGAGCTCATTATTTCTTCTTGTCACTAACCCATCTATCCTGCTTCCTTGAAAACGGGTATAAGTAAAACCGTCTACAATATTACTTTCATCAAAATTGCCACTACTGCCGTTATTAATCAACTCCTTTCCGAGATCAGTAGTTTTGGATAAGGCGCCCGGATAATTGAATACCAAACTTACAATTGCATCAAACTGATTCTGTTCTAATTTAACATTATTATCTTTTATAAAAGCATTTACTTTTGTTACAGAATCAGCTAAATCACTTTGTAAATATCTTTGTACTTCCGCTTCTATAACTGACGTAGTATGATTCTGAATAAAAGTTTTTATTGTTTGAAACTCAGAGGCATTCTTTATGCTGTGACCAATCCCAAAAGTCAAATCAGCAGTCGCATCAAATTTCTTTGTCCATGGGCTATGCGATGTATCTTTTGTACTATAAATATATGGGAAGTTACCCTCAGCTAATTCCAACCAGTTCTGTCCTTTGAAAACCATATCTGCCTTATTCTTGCTGAGCACTCCATTTCCATCCGCTGTATATGTTTCACCGGTATTCGGATCAGTTATTTTAGTATTTTTTACCATGGCCCCATCTTTACCAACGTAATATGACTTTCCTTTCCAGGGTATTACCTGTAAAACAGCCATTTCCCCGTTAGAACCACAATAGTACCATTCTTTCTGTGCCGCATCCATTCTCCAGCCATCCTTCATCATTGAGCCATCTGTATGAAAATAGTACCATGTATTATCAATCTGCCGCCATCTGTGAGACATCATATATCCATAGTGGCCTGTACCCTCTGTATCTTCCGCTTTCGTTTTTAAGTAGTACCTCTTACCTTCCAAGTCCAGCCAGCCGGTTACCATATACTCATCTTCCCCCAAATAATACCAGTAACCCTTGCTTAGCACCCAAGCAGCTTTAGCAAATTCTATGCCATTCCAATACTTCCATTTATCGCCTTCTTCCTTCCACTGAGCAGGCACCCCCATAGTATTTAAAATCTGCCTGTTTTCGTTTTGAGACATAACCGAATATACTCCATTGCTTATTGAATTTGCTTTCTGCACATCAGTATATGTCGTAAAATTCCCCTCAGCGTCTCTTATAACGTTTACCTGGGTATAATGGGGAGTTGCATTATATAGCCAGTATTCAGATGCCTGGTCTGCATTAGGATCAATTATTGCAGCGACACTTCCCAGTAACTGAGGTATATACTGTTTATAACTCTGCGTTAGATGCACGTTTTCTTGAGACGCCGGACTATGTTCGCCTGGTTGGCTCCCTTTCACATATCTGATTCCTCCATTTCCAACCGCCTCACCATTAAGATGTAGTGTACTTCGATTTTTAGCCATCTTTCCCTCCGTCTTTAATTTTTAAGCATTTTTCCTTATATGCCGTTTTCGTAATATTTTACCATCCTTCTACTTTTAAATAATCTTTTATGTCATCAACATCCAAAGGAATCAATCCTTCTCCTCCTCTCCATAAGGAAATCACAAGCATTCCATCTTGTAGAAAGAATGAATTTCTAAAAAGGAGTGGACCAAGTGACTCTTCAATTGGAGCGTAGCCATTTTGAATCAATTCCTCTTGTGTATAGGAACATTTATTAAGTTCTTCTAATAGTTCAGATGATGAATATTCACTTAAATCTGCCACCCATCTCCATGGTTCCAGATCATCCAGCGTCTTTATAATATCAGGATTCTCCTGAAGAAATTCCACAAAATCTTCATTGACTTCCAGTAAATCATCAAGCTGAACACGCTGACCGGTCATCATGTCTATTGTAACATAATCATTGATAAAATCCTCACGAACGCTCTGATATATAAATGAGTTCCCGAACGAAAGATATTTACCCACATGACAGGTAATTTTCAAATTAACCGTGTTTGGTGTTAGAACCTTTCCTCTAATCCAGGAAGTCATCGCTTCTTTAATGTTCTGATTAATTATATTTTCAAGGGGCAATTTATCTTCTTGCATATCCCTGACTTGAACAACCTGAAATGAAAACTCATCACGCCATGGCAAATCCCTGAATTCTGATGTATCAACTAAAGATATGCTGTAAGAATATTCTGTATCCGCGTTTCCTTTATCTATGTTAACGGCTTCCTTGTTAATTTGCAACAAATCCCCCGTCCCCACGCCGTTTTCTTCATCTATATTAACAGCTTCCATAACTGGTTGACTATCATTCATTTGCTCTGTATCTGGGGTAGCGCAACATCCCGTAAGCAAAAGTAAAAGCATAAACATTATTATTACTTTATGGAAAAGAGTTAATTGCTTCATTATATGTTTTCTCCCTATTATAGTTATTGGAGGCATCATTCCAGCCATTTGGAGCTCTGCCTACATCAGCCCCATTTACTAAGACTCTTCCATTTGATACACTAAATGTCTTTTTACCATCCCTAATGTCAGATAAGATAACATTTGAAGGAGAACCCACCCAACCATTCACTGCATATTGTGTATTCAGATAAACGCCTATTGAATCTCCATACTTCATTGCATATTCATTTAAAGATACTGTCGGTGTTCCTATCCCCTTGGCGGCTGCAGATGACCAGAACCAAGCTGCAGCCTGCCATGGATAAGTTTGTGCAATATATGTTGCAGTATCAACTCCTGAAAATGGGTCCGGAATAGTGGCTAAAAAATCTAGGTGAGTCTTTCTCCATGTCAGCTGAATGTACCCAGCGCCTCGTTCAGTTGGTTGATAATTGCCTACTGTTGTTCCGTTCGAATTGAGCATTTCCAGTGCAATTGTTCCCTTTGCGCTCTCATGTGCACAAGTAGCCATAAATAGCCGAACGCTTTCAGTGTCCTTAATCTTGTAATGTATTAAAGTATCATTTAATACTTTCAATTCGCTGCTTGATATATTCCATCCAAAATTCTTCATCATTTCGGCTGTTATAATATACCTCGATCCTACCTCCCCAGCCGCCACCTGCGTCACTTTAATTATCCCACCGTAATAGCAAACCAAATAACTTCCGGTTGTCAGTACGTCACAATAAGCCCCTGCTACATCATCCCAAATTTTCAAATCCTTCTCTGGAGTTTCTTTTTGCCAGCTGCCTTCCAACATAGGAATACATTTTTCACCTACCATGTTTATTTTTCCATTCCAGGCTGTTACGGGTGTTCTTTTATGGTTTGTGTCCCGTGAGGTGCTGGCGCAACTGCCAAATGTATAAATATTATAATCGGATTTACAATCACTACAAATCCCTATGGGCGTGTCATCCGAGTCTACCACGGCATGATCTTTCAGCATGTTGAATCTTGTCAGATGGGTTCCCTTGTCACAACATAAAATTGAGTCTTTATTAACGTACATATCTTCTTTTTTGAATTTCCCATAAAACGCATAATGCTTTGCCATCAAATCAAGCACTTCGGTTTCAAATTTTTCTTTGTCCTTTTTCCATGAATCTCCAAAAAGTCCCCAGACATATTTTTTCTTTTTGTAACCTTCAAAGATAAAATCCCCTACCGTTACAGTGCTCCCGTTATTCTTGGCCCCTTCTCTATCTGCCATATCCTGCCTCCTATAAATTTTCTTCCAATGCAAACAGCATTTTATTAATGATTTCCATCCAGTTTCCTGCATCCTTAAAGATACAGCTGAATGCACAGTGCAATACCATTTTCTTAAGCCGAATCAGATAAATACGGTTGTAGCTCTGCCCATCTAAATGGTATCCTATATAATCAAAATAACTCATTTCATT
>VSOC01000172.1 GCA_009774615.1 Lachnospiraceae bacterium | reverse complement strand
ATCTGATACAATTCCAGCTCCTACACAAAACCAGATAAATGTAAAAATATATTATAGAAAAGCTGAAAATACACCTGCGAAACTAAAAATTACCGATGAAATTGAAACAACAGGTCTTTTAACTGTAGGGCCTCTTGATGGTGAAACGGAAGCTGAAGGGGCGAAGTACGCTTGGTATAAACAAGTAAATGGTATATGGGAAAGAATTGAGCGGGAAAAGATAAGTGGCGATTTGTACAATATACCAGAGGAAACAGGTAAATCCATTAATGTTGCACTTGATAATGGTGCAAGATGTTATTACAAAGCAGAACTTTTAGGTGAACAAGGAGAAGAAACGGGAATAAAGTCAGAAGCATTCTTAGTGGAATATTATGATGCGTTACAGGATGGAAGTTTTGAAGATGTAAAAATTCCTTCAAGTTGGTCAGAAAATGGTACAGGTCAGGGAGGACAATGGGCACAACTTACCGATAGCACTGAAGGGTTCAAATGGAAGTCAACAACAGGAAAAATCGAACTTGTTAATGGAGAGAGTTATTTACATCAACCTGGTGCGGATGACCTTTTGGGATATCCAAAAGGTGCATATGATGGAGAACAGTTTGCAGAATTAAATCCACAAACAGATGGTGCACTATATCAAGATGTATTGACTGTACCTGGTGCAAAGTTAAATTGGGAACTTTATCATAAGGCACGAGATCCAAGATCGGTTCCAGGAATAGAAGTAAAAGATGGAACGGTAACAGGTAAGTCAGCAGATACAATGTATCTTTTAATTATGCCAAAACAACTTGCAGAAGGTATTACAAGTCAGGCTCAGGTATTGGAGGTAATACACAATTACCAAAATTACCCAGGGGCATATATGGTGGAATGTACCACAGCACTTGAAGAAGGTTGGAAACGGTATGGTTCAAGTTATGTTGTTGGTGACAATCAGTATGTAACAAGATTTTTCTTTGTCGCTGGTCCAACCATATCAGATAGTAGTTCTGTAGGTAATTTCCTGGATAAGGTGTGGTTCAGTTCTCAATTACCACCGCCAGCTGAAGGATATGGGGATTTATTGGTTAATAAAACAGTTAGCGGGTTGTCAGAAGATGAAGCAAAAGAATATCAAATTTTATTAACTCTTAGTAAAAATGGAAATGTTGAAAGAACAATTACTTTAGATGGTTTTAGTAAAAACTATCAAAATGGTGCTTATACAGATTCTGCTACATTTGATAATCTTGCTCCTGGTAATTATACAATTACAGAATCTATTGATAAAACTCTTTCAGAGAACCTGGAAAATATACATGGGAAAGTACAATCCTATGTGGCAGTAAATCAAGAAAATGCCCAACAAGGAATATCTGCTAATATCATGATAAAAGAAGGTGAAACTGTTTCTGTAAACTTTAATAATGCATACCTTCGTCCGGGTGGGAGTTTTACTGTTAAAAAGATCTTTAAAAATGGAAAACGGTTTGAAAATGACACAACAAAATTTACAAATGTTAAGTTTAAATTGGAGAAACAAGGCGGAGCAGGAGATTTATCAGATAAAGAAGCAGTTCTGAATGGAGCAATTATTTACGAAGAAGATGATGCAATTGCAAAGTTTGATTTTTCTTCCATTTTAGAGGGAACATATAAACTGAAAGAAATGGAAACACCATCAGGATATCAATTATTAACAGAAGATGTCACGATCGTTGTTGGTGTAGTAGATGGAGTTTTTGGATGTTACCTTCAAAAAGATGATGGAAGTTTGAAATCAATAGCGTCAATGGGTGGAATTGTAGAAGTTATCAACGAAGAAAAAGAAGAAATTCCAGGAGCAATTTTACCTGATACTGGTGGTCCTGGTCTGGCTATGTTTGAACGTTATGGTTGGTTTCTTTTAATGTTAGCTTTAATGATGGCCGGTGTAGAAGTTCGATGTTATGGTAAACGGAAGTATAAAAGGGCGACAGTGACAGAGAGAGAGGAATTTGAAGATTCGATGTAATTTGTATCGGTATGAGAGTGTTGATTATAACAAAAGTACTGTAGCTGTAACAATTTATGTAATGTAACCCTGTGAGGGTAAAAAACGGTAGCATTTGCTCTCACAGGTGTACATAAAGCACTGCAAAGATTGTATGGAGATGGTGAAAAGTTGTTGATTAAGAATTTAAAAATCAATACATCAAAGTACAAATTTGACCAAAACAGTAAAGGAGGCGAGGGGAAAAGAGAGGAGATGAAAAAGGCATTTGTGTAAAGTTTATGTAAATGATGTATTTGCTTTGGATGAACTTTAGGCAGGTGTAGTTAAGCAGTTAGTTATGTAGTAATTAATCATTCAAAAATAAGAAAGGAAAAATGACTATGAAGAAGTTGAAGAAATTATTAAGTATGTTAGTAGCAGCGACAATGACGCTGGCTATGGCAGCACCGAGTTTTGCAGAAATGACCACGACAAGCGGAAGTGGAACAATTAAGATTGATAATCCTCAGAAAGCTGTAGGAGAGAATGGAGAACCAACAGATGACTATGTAACTTATAATGTTTATCAAATTTTTACGGCTGCATATAATACAGGAACAAATGGTGCTGTAGATGATACTTATACCTATACAATCTCAAGTGACTCGGATTGGTATAGTGTAGTTAGTAACTATGATGGAATTAGCCTTACTTCAGTAACAACATCAGGAAATAATAGCTTATATTATGTTGAAACAAATAATAATTTCAGTGCAGCAGAATTTGCTAATGTTTTAAAAGGTGCAATTGACGAAAAAACTATAGCTGCAGTATTGAGTGAACAAAATGATTTTAAAGCGACAGTGGCGTTGGGTTATTACTTTGTATCTACGAATTCTGGTGCTTTATGTAATTTAACAACAACAAATCCAAGTGCTGTAATTCATGACAAGAATGAAGCACCTAAAATTGACAAGAAAATTGTAACTGCTGCAGGTAGTGATGCTACAGAACTTAATGTACAGGTTGGTGATACAGTCAATTACAAAATTACTGGCAATGTGCCGGATATGAGTGGTTACTCAACTTATACTTATACGGTAAAGGATACAATGAGCGCAGGATTAACTTTTGTTGAGAATAGTGCGAAAGTTACAATTGGTGGAGTTAATGGTACTGTTACTGCTACAGCACTTCCTGACAGAGAAAATGGTGCATGGGAAGTTACATTTGTAATTGAAATTTTTAATAAAGGATATGATTATAATGATCCAATAGTACTTACTTATGATGCAGTAATTAATGATAATGCAGTTGCAACTGATCCTGTAACGAATACAGCAAAATTAATTTATAGTAATAACCCGGCAGACCCTGAAAAAACCGGTGAAACACCTGAAACACCAAAAGTAGAAGTTTATACTTCTAAGATTGTAATTGATAAGTATGATGGCGCAAATAACGCGAAGTTAGCAGGTGCACAGTTTGTTTTACAGGATGGCGAAGGAGCAACCGCAAAATATTATAAATATACTGCTGCAACGGCAGATGAAACAGCTAAGGTTGAGTGGGTTGATAATGAAACTGATGCAACAGTTTTTGTGACAGATGATAGTGGTGCAGCTAATATTAACGGTTTAAAAGATGGAACATATTATTTAAAGGAAACTGTAGCACCTACTGGATTTAACCGTTTAGATGGGTTTGTAGCAGTAACGATTAATGGTCAGAAAAATGAAGCAGGAAACCGTACACTTTTGTATACAGCTTCTGTTGAAAATAACGCAGGTTCCATGCTTCCTTCCACGGGTGGTATTGGTACAACGATCTTCTACGCAGCAGGTATCATTTTAATGGCAGGTGCAATATTCTTTGTAGTTAGAAGAAAAAGAGCATAATCCTTTAGCTTGAAAAAGAGTCCGATGGAAATAAAAAGAGATAAATCGCAAATTTATAATCACTAAAAAAATGAAAAATTAACTAGAGAAAGGATAAAAAGATTCATGAAACGTATAATCATTAACCTGTTTATTGGGCTGATTTTTCTTGTGGGTCTTTCTGTCCTTCTCTATCCTACAATTAGTGATTATATTAATGCTCTTCATGCCTCTCGTGCTATTGCATCTTATGATGATTCAGTATCACAAATGGCAGAAGAAGATTATACAAAAGAGATGCAGGAAGCGGTAGCCTATAATGAATATCTTGCAGAATTTTCAAATCTTAGTGCTGCTGCAGGTGCAGAAAATGAGCGGGAAGATAGTATGTATTCATCATTGTTAAATATCACCGGAAATGGAATTATGGCTTCTATCAAAATCCCTTCCGTAAAAATTAATCTTCCCATCTACCACGGAACAGATGAAGCCGTTCTCCAGGTAGCTGCCGGCCACTACCTCGGCTCCTCCCTCCCCATCGGCGGCAAGAGCACCCATGCGATATTGACCGGGCACCGAGGTCTTCCGTCGGCGAAACTCTTCACTGACTTAGATCGCCTGGAAGTCGACGATATTTTCTACATCAAAGTTTTAGGAGAAATCCTGGAATATCAAATCGATCAGATTGAAATCGTTCTCCCCGAAGAGGTCGAAGGTTTATCCATCGTCCCCGGAGAGGATTATGTAACTTTAGTAACCTGCACTCCCTATGGTATCAACAGCCATCGGATGCTGATTCGCGGAACCCGTATCCCCTATGACGGGAAATACGAGGAAGAGGTGAAGATGAAGCCGGCACCGGCTAATTCCGATGTACCTAAAGAGGAAGATCAGCAGGGCAATGGATTCACGACGAAACAGTGGATCTGGTTTGGAATTGCGGCATTTGGGGCAGCGATTGGAGCGGGGCTTCTGCTTCCTGGAAAGAAGGGTACAAAAACCGGAACGAAAACCGGAACAGAAGCAGATTCCGGCCAGGCAGCCGGGGATAGAGGCAAAGCCGATAAGAAAGCTGCCAGCCGGAAAACAAAGAAACGCGCAACAAGCAGCAGAACAGAGAAGAAAGAAGGTAGCCATGAAGAGAATGAATAAACGAAACCGTATGGTAGCTTTTCTGGCGGCAGTCATACTGACAGTCTTTGGTTTGTGCCAGGCCGCATTTGCTGCAGACACAAACACAACGAATAACGCAAATATTGACACAGACCGCCCGGTATCCTTAAAGATTAAGCTGGTCAAGGAAGACGGCGAAACCGATACGGCTAAGACGGCAACCGTTAAACTTTACCAGGTTGGCGAGTGGGATGGAAGTCAGGGAAAATATGTGCTGACGGATGAATTTGCCGCTTCGGGGATCAGCCTGGAAGGGGAAACCGGAGATGCGATCTTAAAAGAGATTGATTCCCTGCAGACCTTTATCAGCAGAAACAGTATTTCTCCACTCGCCGAGGAGCCGACACAAAGCGGCCAGTGCGCCTTCGCGGACTTATCCATGGGCTTATATATGGTGTGTTCACCGACGGATGAGCAGGCAATAGCAAAGGGCGACAATACGGTAATCACCCCATTTTTAATCACCCTGCCCTTATGGGTAAAGAATGAGAATGCCCCCGGAGAATGGCGTTATGATGTCGAAGCCTCCCCCAAACACGGAGCGCCGAAAGATAATGACAATAACAGCGGCGGAAACGGTGGAAATAATGGCGGTGGTGGAAATGGTGGAAACAATGGCGGAGGCGGCGGCCGAAGAGGAAATATCGTTGACCCGGAAGGAACACCTACGGCAATGATTGACGACGGAGGAACTCCATTAGAAGGTCTTACTCCGCCTTCCGAGCAGATTAATGATGAGGAAGTTCCGCTGGGTAACTCCATCACGCAGTTAATTGAGGATGTTTTAGTTCCCCTTGGCCTTTTGCCAAAAACAGGAGATGGTTCCATCAGTTATGCGCCGTTATTAGCATTAATGGCCGCAAGCGGATTGTTGATTTTTGGACTGATCTGGCGCAGAGTAAGGAAGGCGCGGGCATAAAGAAGATTTTTGAATGTATATCATTATATTAATTAAAAAGATACTGCCTGTAACAAGTTTTGTTATTGGCAGTATTTGATTTTTCAAATAAAGTAAGCGCATTTAAAGGCTGGCAGGTGAAGAAAGCTACTTGCCAATGCCCGCTTTGAAGGCTAGATCATGGATAATCGTATTGAATTTGTCAAGTTCGCCGCCGATGGTACAGGGCAGACCTAATCCAAAAGATAGCATACTGCCGAATGGAATCCACCATAAACAGGTTTTTCAATGCAGACTTTTATTTCATACTGCCATTGTATAGGCATCTAATCGGTGTGTCAAGAAAAATAATTTCCTTAGATAGTGTAATTTTATCTGAGGGTCGTGATGGAAAACTCCTTTTTTACCGGAACAGGTTTTTGTGCAGAATTACATGAACAGCAGCAAGAAAAACAGCAAAACAGCAGTTCTGTGAAGGTAGGAAACGAAAATCTTAAAAAACCTTGAAAAAAATAAAAAAGTCGGAAATTTTCTAGAAATGAAATGCTTTTTTTAACGCCCTGTGTGCTATACTCTGATTAACCATCGATGTGAGATGGATAAAAAGAAGGCAGGAGGCTGCCGGAAAGCCTAGGTTTAAGGCATTTTTAAGATTAAATTTTATCAATATTTTTGAACTCCGATGTGCTAAAAAAGTGTCAACCAAAGTATACTTTAGTTGACACTCGGAGTTTCTTTTTTAT
>VSOC01000171.1 GCA_009774615.1 Lachnospiraceae bacterium | reverse complement strand
CGCCCGCACGGGCATTACTGTAAAATATGCGGTGAGCATAAGGCAAATGAAAAGTTTTCCGGGAAGGGCCATGCCGCCCACATCTGCAAAGCCTGTTCCCGTTTAAGCGCTGCGGAAAAAGCGGCGGCAATGGATATGAACCGCCTGATGGACTTCCCCATGCGGCGGCTTACGGACAGCGAGAAGAAATGGCTGAAAGCCAAAATGCACGATCAATGCCCGGAGGTGGCTGACACGGCACGTGAGGTTTTCAATGCCTGTTTTCCCCATGCAGAGCGCAATGCCATGAAAAAGCAGCTTGTTATCAATACATTGTCTTTTGAAGTGCATACTGAGGTTTACGATGGGTATGGTGATATGGAAATGGCTGACTGCCGTTTTACCATTGACCGGAAAAGCCGTGTGCTGACAATGACAGATTTCCAGGCAGAGGACGGGGAGCAGTCTGTCACGCTGGAGGGCGGGCAGATGGCGAAGCTGCTGCGGTATATCGTACATACACTGGAAATCTTTATGTGGGAGCAGGATTACTGCCTGAAACCTGATGAGGATGATCATTTCACGGATAATCTTTTTGATGAAGATTTATACGGGGATGATCTGGAGGAAAGCGGGGAGGATATGCCAACGGAACCAGAGGGCAGACCGTCCTGGCGGGCGCAGGTGGAGTACAGCAACCATACCGTGCAGGATATTTCCAGTTATGATGATTACCTGCCGGAGCGCCCGGAAGAATTGTATCTTTCTCTGCTGGAGTATTTTGAGCCGGAAGATGAAGAATTTTGATGTATACAATTTGGTGTATAGGATACCTTTTGGCAAAAGTGGGTGCTTTTGCTTTAGCGGGAACGATATCCTGCCGAAGCAATAGGAAATATCGGAGAGCGAAAGGAGTATCTGCCTATGAAAATGCGGACGGAATATACCTGCCCTTTGGAACTCGTGCATGACATGATTAAGGGAAAATGGAAACCAATCATCTTATGGCGGCTGCGTTTAGGGGCTACATCTTTGGCGAAGCTGGAACGTGACATAGACGGCATTACACAGAAGATGCTGCTGGAGCAGTTAAAGGAACTGACGGATTATGGTTTTGTGGAAAAGAAATCCTATGAGGGATATCCACTCCGGGTGGAATATTCTCTGACGGATGATATGGGAATGAAAATACTGGAAGCATTGAGAATCATGCAGCATATAGGGATTGACTACCTGAAAGCAAACGGCATGGAACATATCCTGGAGGAAAAGGGAGTTATCCCGGATTAGTACCCACAAAAAAGTGGGTAATTTACTGTCCGGGAACCGCCGCTTATAATAGCATCAGAAAATCAGATTGGAGGATTTAAAAGATGAATATTACAAGCAGCGGTATCATAAACGGGGTAATACAGCCCCAATACGGCGGGCATGGGACGCAGTTTAACGAAAACGGAATTCCTACCTATTCCCTGCCGTTCACGGTGGAAGATGCGCCGCAGGGAACTGTGTCGGTTGCCATTGTCTTAGAGGACAAGGATGCATACCCGGTGACAGGGGGATTCGCATGGATACACTGGCTGGCGGCAAATATTACCCGTTTTGAGATTAAAGAGAATGAGAGCCAGACGGCGGAGGATTTTGTGCAGGGAAGGAATAGCTGGACGAGTATACAGGGCGGAGAGCAGTCCACGGAGCTTTCCTGCTATTATGGCGGGATGACCCCGCCCGATAAGCCGCACATATATGAACTTCATGTGTATGCCTTGGATAAGATGCTGGATTTGGAGAGAGGCTTTCTGCTGAACGAGCTTTACCGTGAAATGGACGGGCATATCTTAGATCAGTATACCCTGAAAGGGATATATGAAAATTAACTGTCTGAAAGTCGGCGGGCGCACAATAAAAACAGTTGTGGCAGTATTCCTGTGTTTACTGACAGGTACAATAAGGAAATCAGACACGGCATTCTATGCCGCCATTGCTGCTGTGCTGTGCGTTCAGCGCACCTCCAAAGACAGTTTCCGTGAAGCATTCAACAGGGAGATGGCTACAGTTATCGGCGGGATGTGGGGTATGCTTGTCCTGCTGTTCGAGAGGAATATCTGGTGTATCCCATATGAAGCGATACGATACCTGTTTTTATCGGTGCTTCTTATTCCGAACATCAATTTTTCTGTTTTGATAAAACGGGAAAAAGGGACGTTTCTCATGTGCGTTGTTTTTCTGTGCATTACTGTGACGCATGGAAATGATGAAAGTCCTTTGTCATTTGGGGCTGCACGGATTTTGGATACTACGATTGGCATTGTGATTGCCTTGATAATAAACCAGTTTCCAATCCGCCGTATATTGACTAAAGGAGAGCGGGCAGGAAGATGATAAAAAGCAGCAGGAAAGCCAATTCACGGTTTTCCTGCTGCTTTTTGTGTGGCAGGGCAGATGAATATGCTCAATAGAGAAGTCAGAACCACATTGCAGATTCTTCTTTAAATTGCGGCACATTTCCATCCTGATAAGGATCGTAATTGCCTGTGTTGCAGCCAAATTCTTTTAGTGACAGTATCTTATCATCTGGTGTCCATTCAATGAGTGAGATTCCGTCAAACACCTCCACTTTTCCATTGTTCATTGTGTTTTTGAAATACCACTCTACAATGGTCTGATTCTCTTTATGGAAATACTGCTTGATATCCCATTGCAGAACAGTTCCACGGGTATTCCATTCATCAAACCATAGCTTTATTTTAGCGGCACTGTGGTATTCAGGCCCCCAGCTTTCCGTATAAACGGCATTTTCAGAGAATATGTTTAATATGCCTAAATCGCTTTTTTGCAGCCACATATCAAACCATAATCTGATTGTTTCTTCACGTCTGTTCATTGCAAAACCTCCAAATCATATTTTTTCTGCCGATAAGTTTTTCCCCATTCGCACAGCCCTTTTAAGATTGGTTTCAGAGTAATGCCTATTTCGCTTAATGAATATTCAACCCTCGGAGGGACTTCCGGGAAAACATTTCTCAGGACGATTCCCTGTTCTTCCAGTTCCCGGAGCTGCTGCGTCAAGGTCTTGGTCGTGATATTTCCTAAGAGCCTTTGCAATTCATTGAAGCGGACTGTGCCTTTTGACAGATGCCAGAGTATTTTCAGTTTCCATTTCCCGCTTAAGATATTTAGCCCCAGTTCTACCGGACACTGCGTGTCTGCTGCCTGTGCCTTTGCCATGTATTGCCCCTTTCTACGCACGGTTTCAAAAAGGAAACCTTGTTCCAAAAAAGTGCGTACTTGATTTTGAACCTTTTTAATGCTAACGTCAGTATACCAAAATTGTCAAGGAGGTTTTGAAAATGGTCATAGACAGCCACGAGCATATCATGTTCCCAATAAAAATGCAGTTGGATAAGATGGATGCGGCGGGAGTGGACAAAACGGTATTATTCTGCACTGCGCCGCACCCGGAGAAAGCAGGCACATTAAGCGAGCTTGAAGCGGAAATGGCAGCCCTGAATAAGATTTTATCAGGCTCAAACACTAAGGAAGATAACATCTGCCGCCTGAAAAAGAATATAGCAGAAGTCGTGGAAGCAGTAAGGACATACCCAGACCGCTTCTTAGGCTTTGGCGCTGTGCTTTTGGGAATGGAACTGGAAGAAGCCGAGGAATGGATCGACACACAGATCACATCCAATTCTCTGTATGGGATTGGAGAATTTACCCCCGGCAGTGAACAGCAGATCATGCAGTTGGAAACAATCTTCCGGGCATTGAGGAACATTAGGATTTGCCCGGTTTGGGTACATACCTTCCATCCGGTCACGATAGACGGGATAAAATGCTTGATGTCGCTATGTGAAAAGTATCCCGACATTCCCGTTATTTTCGGACATTTGGGCGGCTCAAACTGGATGGAGGCCATAAAATTTGCGAAAGGGCATGGGAATGTATACTTAGACCTTTCGGCGGCTTTTGCTTCCATTGCCACTAAAATGGCATTGACCGAACTGCCGGAGCGATGCCTGTACAGTTCAGATGCCCCTTATGGCGAGCCGTACCTATACAGGCAGCTCATTGAATTTGTAAGCCCGGACAAGAGGGCAGCGGAGATGGCATTAGGGGAGAATATATCACGGTTACTGGAATTGGACTAAAGATAAAGAGGAAAGGGCTCACAGGCCCTTTTTCCGTATGCGGCGGTCTGTTTTTTTCCCAGGCAGGCCGGGCGACCTGATAAGGGAAATTACTTGGAAGGGGAATATCGGACGAAAAGCGAAAAACTTTAGGGGTGTTTTTGATGTTTTTGAGAAAAGAAAAAAGATTTCGTTCCATTTTAAATAGGGTTTCGTTCCCTCCCAGCGAAATACGAAAAATATCTGCCGATATAAAAAGTAAAAAGAACTGCCTGTGGGGAAGCTGATCCTCATGGGAAACGAATTGCAGGTGATGAAGATTGAATATAGCCATATGCGATGACGAGAAAGCCATCCGGGAACAGATAAAGGAACTGATAGAAAAAACGGGCTTATGCCCTGAACTTTTTGAAACAGGGGACAGCCTGCTTGCCGCCGGGAAGCGGTTTGATATTGTATTCCTCGACATACAGATGGAGGGGACAAACGGCATTGAAACGGCGAAGAAGCTCCGGGAAAGGGACGAAGATACCATACTGATCTTCATAACGGCTATCCTGGAATATGTTTTCGAGGCGTTTGACGTGGCGGCGTTCTACTATCTGCTGAAGCCCATCGAGGAAGAGTACGGGGAGTTTGTGAAAGCCTATATGCGGTATCTGAGGAATGGGGTGAATGAGGATGCTTGAATGGATCATGGGAATACTCGGCATTCCGCTGTATCTGTTTGAAGGGTACTGTATCCAGTTCTTTTTTGGCAGGTTTGCGGAAAGCAGGCTGCACAGGTTACGGAATGCACAGTGGGCAACTGGGACTGCATGGGTTGTGATAAGGATTGCCAGCGGGGCCTTGTTCCGTGGAACGGACAGCGTGACGCTGGTTTTGGAACTGATCTTTACCACGGCTGTATTATTTGCTTTTTGTGTGGGTTGGTATAAGGGAAATATGCCACTGAAAATTTTCCTGGTCATTCAGTTCATTTCCATACATGAACTGGCATTTTGGACGGGGTACAGCTTTCACTATATCGGAAACAGCCTGATAGACATTCTGATACATGGGATAAAGGACAGTATGGCGTTGGTGGAATATTTACCGGCAGCGTCAGGAGTGTTGGTCTGCCTGTCGGCGGCGCTTGTAGAAACCATAGAAGGCATCCTGCTCTTGGCTTCCATAAGAAAGATTGCAGGAAGTTATCATTGCAGGGAAAAAGGGAGGATGGATAAGGAAGTGGTCTTCTATCTGCTCCCAGCCGTGGCGGGGGTTCTGGTTTCGGTGCTTGTGCGCCTGCTGTTGATTGCAGTTACGGATGGCGTCCCGGTGCTGCTGTATGAAAGGCATCCGGCTCTGTACCTCATCATTCCCATGACAGCGCTTGTATTGCTTGGGGCTGTCGTGTTCAGTTTCCGCATTTATCAGAACATGGCGGCCCTGCAGGAGGAACGGGCGGAGAAGATCATACTGGAAAACCAGATCACGCAGATGCAGGGTTCCATGGTGGAAATGGAGCATCTGTATGACGGGATACGCTCGGTCAAGCATGATATGAAGAACCACATGGCAGTCCTGCAGAACCTGATACAGAAAAAGTACAGCGGGGAAGATGAGGAAATTCGGCAGTATTTTGAGGGTATGTATCAGTCGGTAGAGCAGCTTGACAGCAGGGTGCATACGGGCAATGCAGTCAGTGATGCGGTGGTGGGCAGCAAGTTCCGTTATGCGGCAAAAAAGATAAAAGGCATCAAACTGGATGCGAAAGGTTTCATGCTTTCAGATGCCGTTACGATAAAGGCTTATGATATGGGGATTATTCTGAACAACGGGCTGGACAATGCGATTGAAGCCTGCATGAGAATGCGGGAGAAACAGCCAGATGCAGGAGCCTATATCACGATCCGGTCTTTTACGGCAAAGAATATGTATTTTATAGAGATTGAGAACAGCTTTGATGGCGTGGCGTTGTTCCATAAGGACAGCGGCCTTCCCATATCAACAAAAGAGGATAAGGAGGTGCATGGGATAGGGCTAAAGAATATCAGGAAATGTGCGGTAAAATATGGCGGCGATATGGACTGTATTGTAAAAGGCAATAAATTCACGCTGTCGGTCATGGTAAAAAGTTAATCGGTAGGAAGGAGAAAAATTATTATGAGCATTTTAGGAATAAACGGAGCTTTGGCGGGCGCATACCAGTATGCGAACAGGACACAGAAAACATCAGCAAACAAGGCAAGTTTTACGGAGCAGTTGCAGAAAACGGGAGAAGCGGCGGAAACATCAAAGGTGGATGCATACCAAAAATATCTGGAACAGAAATATGGCCCTATTATGGTTCAGAGTGTTGGAAGTGACCAAAAGAGCATGGACGCATTGGGAACAGGAACATATTGAATGAACAATATTGCGATTGCCCCTAATATTTTAGAGGAGATGGCAAATAATCCGGAGAAGGCTGCCCACTATGAAAAGATCATAGATGATTTCTTCGCTTCGCAGCCTATGGTAAAAGCGCAGATGGCGGCAGGCGGGTTTGAAATCCAGTCCTATGGAGTGGTGATTCATCCGGACGGTACGGCGAATTATTATGTCTGTGGTGATGTTTCCCCGGAAAAGAAAGCTAAGATAGAAGCTCAGATGAAAGCCGAAGATGAGGAGAAAGCAAAACGCAAACAACAGTATCGTGAACAAAGCGAAAAGGCGGC
>VSOC01000170.1 GCA_009774615.1 Lachnospiraceae bacterium | reverse complement strand
GCCTGTGCAAAATACGTCCCTGCAATCGAATCCTTTTGATATCCGGTATAACCAAACGGTTGTTTTTGTCCCTGTGTGCCATACAGATCCTGACCAAATTCATCGTACCCATAAATCGTTTCTTCTTTATTCTGCGAGTCAAGGAAACGCACGGTGCTTCCTAATTCATCCTGAAGATAAAAGCCAACATTTCCACTGTCTTCCGCAAATAAAATGTCATTATCCCATACAAAGCTCTGGCTGGATGTCGTTTCTGCTGTTATTTCTGTTTTAGTCAGAAGATTGCGGTACTGCCTGGTAATGTCCAGAAGATATTCCACGGTTTTTACTGGATTTTCCGGCTCATCTTTTTGATATTCCTCTACGCCTACTCTGTTTCCTAACCCATCATAATGATAATGTGCTTTCCGGCCGTCGGCACAAATGGCTTCCTCCAGGCGGTTATCCGCGCCATAATGATAACGGTTGATCACCTTCTGTCCACAAACAACTGCGGTAAGATTCCCGCGCCCGTCATATTCCCGCTGCTCTGTCCGGCCAGCCCCTTTTAGGCTTACCATCTGATCCGCTGCATTATAGTAATAATGGATACTGCTTCCTTCATCTTCTTTAAGAATCCGGTTTCCAAAAGCGTCATAAGCATAGCGTCGCAAAAGATGACGGTCTTTTCGCACGCCGACAAGACGGTTTAATGCATCGTACTGATACTGGTACAATCCATTATCCTTCGCAGACTGCATCTGAAAATTTCTGTTTTTTCTTATGGATGTCTTATTGCCTATCTGGTCATATTCATATGCATACTGTTCGAGCACTTCCCCCTGCTGCTGATAGGTCAGACGGGAAAGGAGTCCCAGTGCATTGTAGTCATAAGTGCTGGTAAGCCCTTGGGGATATTGCTTTTTACAAAGCCGTCCTTCCTGGTCATACTGATAAAGAACCTCCCGGATGCCCTCGCTTAATCGGCTTAAACGGCCCAGTTCATCATATTCATAGGAAACCTTCCTCCCATCGGGATAAAGACAGGCTTTTCTTTCCCCCAGCGCTCCCCAGGTATAGCAAATTTCTTCTCCTCTCTGGTTTTGGATCTTCTTCATCCTTCCGGCATCATCCCATTCCACCCGGATACTTCCAAGCCAGTCCTTAACCTCCTGCAGTTTTCGCAGCGGATGATAAGAAAATTCTGCCCGCCGTCCATCTCCGTAAAGAATGGATTCCAGGTCGCCTTCACCATTGTAGCTGTACTGTGTTTCATAGCCGTCCCGGTCGGTTTTCCTGACAAGCCGTCCCATCTTGTCATAACCATAATATTCCTTCAATCCTAGCGGATTTACCGCACACAGGATATTTCCCATAAGATCTCTTTCATACTGCGTTGTGCGGGAAGTTCCATGCGCCTTATCATGCTGGCAAACTGCCGCAAGCCTTCCCATAGCATCATAGCTATATTCAACCTGATTTTCTTCTGCATCCGAAACCGAAATAAGTTTCCCTCCCTTAGAATACACATACTGTGTTCGATGTCCCAACGCATCTTTTATCGAAGTCACATTGCCCACAGCATCATAGGTATAAGACTTTTCCTGACCAAGATTACTGCGTACCAAAACCAGGCGATTTAAACGGTCATAGCTGTATTCAAGCGTTGTTCCGTTATGATTTTGACGGCGAAGAAGTCTGCCATTTTTATTATAGATAAACCGTTCACTTCTTCCGTCAGGAAAAATGATTTTTTCCAACTGTCCGCCGGGATAGTATTCATATTCTGTCCGCCGCTTTCCGGCATCAATTACCGCAGAAACCTTTCCCATCACATTGTATTCATAACTGGTCGAATTCCCTGATACAGAGGTTTCACGGATAAGCTGTCCCATCGCATCATAATCGTAGGTGTGGCTCTGCCCCACTGCATTTTTTATACAGGAAAGCCTGCCTTCCTGATTATATTCATACGCAGTAACAGCACCCGTTGGGCTGATGGTTTTTATCAAACGATTGCGCTCATCATAGATAAATTCGGTTTTATTTCCTTCTGCATCCGTCTGCGCAATACAGTTTCCATCCAGGTCATAAGCATAGAAAATCTCTCCCCCATTGGGCAAAACGACCTGCTCCAGGCGGTTTAATGCATCATAGTGATAGGACTCCTCTGCCCCATTAGGATATATTTTTTTTTCGATATTCTGCATCTGGTCATAGGTTAAACGGATAGTTTCCCCATCCGGCAAAGTAAGTTTTTCTACCTTATTCATACAGTTATAGGTCTGTGCCCATACTGCACCATTATAGTCCGTAAACTGTTCCAGCTTTCCATTCGGGGTATAGGCGTATCTGCGGCATTTTCCCTCCGCATTTGTTACTGTAGTAAGACGGTTACAGGCATCATAGGCAAAAAGCGTAGAATTTCCTTCACCGTCAACCACACGAATTACCCGGTTGCAGTCATCATAGGTATAGGCCGCCTGTCGCCCGGAATCTTCCAAAATCCGGGTAATATTTCCGCGGCAATCATAGTCCAGAAAAATCCGGCTGCCATCCGGCTGTATCATTTCCACCATATTTCCTTCACGGTCATAGGTCATTTCCCGACCGCGGTTTAATGCATCCACGGTTTTCAAACGATTTCCCCGGGCGTCATAGGTGTTTTTAACCTTAACGATTCCATTAACAGAAAAGACCAGAAGGCGGCCATTGGCATCATAAGTCATATTGTGTTTTTCTCCATCCGAATATAAAACCTGACTTATATTGCCCTTATCATCATAAGCAAATTTTGTCTTATTCCCCCGTTTATCGGTTTTTAACACCAACTGGTTTTGCTCATTATAACGAAAATGTTCCTCTCCATCGACATATACCGTCTTTACATTTCGGTACTGTTCATCATGCACATAGGCAACCCTGTTTCCGTTTTGTTCCGTTACCAAAGTTCGCTGTTCCTCTTCCTGATAATGGTAACTCATCTCTCCCCCGTCAGCAAACTTCTGCGAAATGGTTCTCCCTTTTCTGTCATAATCATTGTCTAAAACACAGATTCCCCTGGGGTTATGAATGCGGCGCACATCGTTTTCCGAACCATAGGCATATTGATAACGCCCTCCCTCAGCATCCCAAACCTCCTTTAAGCGCCCAAGTTCATAGGAAAACTTCACCCTTCGCCCTGTATGATCGGTAATTTCACTTAAAAGACCGTTAAAATGGTCATAATGATAGGTAAGAACCGAACCCTTTTGATTGCTTACCTGATGCAGCCGGTTTTTCTGATCATAAGAACAAAAAATCCCCCTCCCCTGGACATCCTTTCTCCACAGCAGCTTTCCCTCCCGATCAAACCGATACATCTGCCCGTCGGTTTCTTCGTAGAGATAACCGTCCTGGTCCGCCTTCAGGGCTTGTCTTTCACCAAAAAGAGGTACAGGAGAGGAATCCTTTTCCTTGAAATAAACCTCTTCCCTGCCATCTCCCCAGATAAGGACATAGCACTCCTCTTCGGACAGCAGCGAAATCTGATAATTATGCCTCCATCCCTTTCCCATACTCGCGCTTCTACCATCCATCCGATTATAGAAACGCTTCACACACAGGGGAATCCTGCCCTTAATCAGCAAATCTTCCTTTTCATACACAAAATTTCCTGTATCCGCATTAACTGGATCTCCGGTCATGGCACAAAGCTTTAACTGATTTCCTTTCATCACATTCTGTAAAGCAGCATTTTGCATCGCCTCTTTTAGGAATCCCTTCCAGGTGGAGGGAGCAGGGGCAGCGTTTTCCCTAAGATAAGTCATGTATTTCATGATTCTTTTTTTCAAATCTTCTTCATTCACTATTCCATGATTTGCCGATGCACCATCCATCAGTTTCAGCATGGAAAGCACATAATTTAGCGAAAAATTCGTATCCGTAGGACGAATTTGAATCGTTCCTGCCGCACAAAAAGCCCCAAGCACTGATTTTTCCATCGCAGACAGCGACAGGCAGCCTGAACCAACAGGCACAGCCCCCAGTACCGAAGGCGCAAACTGCTCTGCATTCAACGATGCCTGTGTTCTTCCAGGTTCTACCGGCTGACATGCCTGGCTCTGTCCCCGAATTTCTGTACTTTTTCCTTTAAAATTAAATTCATGATTCATTGAAAAACTGCTTCCAAAAATTGTTTTTCCTGCCATTTTATCCTCTCTCCCCACATCGAAAAGTAAGTAAAATCTCTCCCATATAATCCCCAAAAAGAAAATCAAAAGGAAAAGATTTATTTAACATTTGAAATTCTTCCATTAAAGTTATATCCGTTACCTGATTTTTCCAATAAACACCAATAAGCTTACGATATTCAAAAAACACTCAATGGCATAAATACGATAATTCATAAGAATTAACTCTCAGAAAACCTCCCCGCAGATACTTATACAGTTCTTCCTCTTCTTCTGCACGCCGATAAAGAAAATCCGGATACCAGAACTCCGTTTGCTGCCTCCCGTCAAAATAAAACTGCCCGTCGGCCAAAATAATCTGATATGCAGGTGTATCATTCAGAAGTCCATACAGAAGATGAAACAAACCCATGCAGGATGGCTTCCAGGCGGAATCTTTCCTTTGGTATAGAAGTGCTTTTTGAAAAAGATCCCCCACCGTCTGACGAAACATATTTTTTTGTACCTTTTCCATCTCGCTTATCTTTCTGTGCAGCCGTTTCGCAAGATATGGTTTTAAATACTCCCTCATCGGTTCTGTCCTGTCCATAAAAATTCCTCTCCATCCTGTCATTTTTTCATTTGCTTGTTTTTTTCTAGTTTGCTGCTTTTTCTAATTCACGCAAGGATAAAAAAACCTGCCATGCTGCCCCCTGCCATTGTTCGGCTTCACTTTCCAGACAATTAAATATCCCGTGCAAAATCCCGCAGGGAAAGGATGCAAAACACATCATATTGTATAACTTTTCATCTACTCCATAACTTCGGTAATCAAACATCTCGACTAAACGGCTATCGGAAAGCACTCCGCTCTCCTCCCATTCAAATACAAGAGAAGGATTAGAATGTTGCAGCATGGTCTTCATTTTCTTGGCAAGCTTATCCACATCTTCTGCCGGAACGGGTGTTTCTGTAAACAGGTTAAAAGCAAAATTTGTACGTCCGTCCAGAGAAGTTAAAATCTTCTGCGGACGATTAACGGAAGGGTATTTCAGCGCAGCAAATTCATCCGGCATTTTGATAAAATCCTCTGGCAAATATAGTTCTAACTGTTCAAAAATTACATTTGGAACAAATCGAGTCAAATGATCATGAATAAAAATCCCATCTCCGCGAATATCCCTGTATTCTTGATTTCGTTTTATCTTTTTTAATTCAATAATTTCTTCATCGATATAGTTCATGGTGTTCATCCTTTCCCTGACAAAATCATTGGTTTATCGAGGCAATCTGCCTGCCAGACAAACCATAAAACCCGTATCCTTTTGAACTGATGATTCCATCTTTAAAGTTCTGTCATCAAACATCTTGTCATTTTCATTTCCATTGTACCAATCCGATAATCTCGCCCTGCAAGGTCCATCCAGTTTTCTGCAATAGCCAAAATATGCTTCCTTGCCATCCTTTACATCAATCTGTGCATTTCCTCCCACGTATTTTCCATGGCTTTTTGTAAGGTTTAATATGTATTCCTGCGAACCATATTCACATCTTAATCTTGCAGAATGACAGATACTTTCTCCCCCGTTTTTACGCATAACTTCCTGATAAGCATACATTTTTTGTAAATTTTGCAAACTTTCGGTCATCTTTCGTCCTCCCCTGTCAACAAGGTAAATTCTTTTATTTCAATTCCTTTTGCTCCTCGCCTTAATATGCTTTCTATAAAATCCTGGCTTGCAATTAATTCCCGTCTTTGCTCAATATCCAGGAAAAATAAATTTTTTACTTTCCACAAAGTACTTTCAGGTTTTATCGTGTCTAATAAAATCAACGAATATGGTCTGCTTTCATGCTCTTTTGGATTTACAAGAACAATATCTCTGCTATAAAAAGCTTCCCCATACATATTAGCCACATCAAGCAGCAGCTTACTGAACAATAAAAATGGCGTTATAATCAAATCTGGAAATGCTGTAGTTTCATCCATATCCACCGTAATAACACAACTTCGAGGAATTTTATAGAATTCTCCAGGAGAAATCCATGCAGGATTTATCATTTCTTTCCAATGATTTAATCGGAAAGCACCTTTAAAATAAGGATGTTGATTTAGCAAGAAATATTTCAATGTTTTTGCACCTCCAATTTAGTTTTAAAAAAATCATTTAAGAATAACTCTGGCCATTACTGGTTTACCTTCCATTCCATAAAAGAAAAAACTTAATCCATCCGTTTTCCAATAAGAAGGAATGGCATATACTTTTGACGGACTTAGTACTTCAAGTAACCTAATTCTATCACCTTCGATTAATGTATTTTTTGCAACGATTTCTTTTAAAAACTTCAAACCAGTCATTCCTATAAGGCCATCTATCGGATTATTTGAAATATCTAAATACTCTATTTTTAATTGATATTGAACTAGGTCTGTGCTTTTCAATCCACAATTTTTTGCTGTTAATTTATAAAAAAGCATTTCTTCTATTATACGAATTCCTTTCTCTTCTTCTATTTCATCTAGTTTTATACCAGAAATATCAAATTCCACACCAGGAAATTCGGCATTCTTCTTATCATGCAGCAATATCGATGGTGCCCACTCCACTAATGGGCTTAAATCCTCAATAGGATTCCATGCAATATTTAAATAGGTAAGTTCTTTTCGGTACATTTTAAGGATACCAATATCACGAATCGAATTATTTGATATATCTAAACGTTTTATCTCCTTATGTCCTTCTAAAAATTCCAAATT
>VSOC01000017.1 GCA_009774615.1 Lachnospiraceae bacterium | reverse complement strand
GTCTGACCATTCAGGAAGTCAATATAGGCTCTGCAATAATCTGTCTGATTTTGAATACTCTGGCTTAAATCTGTTTTCTTTTTCTTATCCCGGTCTTCATCGGACAGCCTGACATAAATCCCCACGCTCCATTTATCACCATACCGGGAATTATGCAGACGGAATCTGGCTTTTTTCTTTTCCATCGGATTCCTCCCCGGCAGCATTATGAATCTCTATCAGCCGTTCAACCGCTTCCATACAGGAAAATCTGGATTGGTAACTGCGGATAATTATCCGCCCCGCCGTCCCTTGTTTTCCAACCTTAACCTGATTATTCATACTGATCCGTTTGCTGCGTTTTTAACAACGTATTCCCAGGATTCTCAGAATATGCATATCATCCTGAAACAGAACGCAATTCCCAAATAGATCGAAAAAAGCCACCGGCACGCTGCCAATGGCTTCAAAGAAATCATGTTAAATTAGCATCAAATAAGTAGGTTGAAACCTCAACAACCTTCCCTTCAGGATTTGTGGACATCTGGATATGCAGCTGTGTAACTCCCTGTACATTAACAATGCAGGTTTGAGGAACCTGATTAGCTTCTATAGTAAATTGAGCAAGCAAATTTTCATTATCCCCGTAAACACAAATGGCAGCATCATAGTTAGAATATGCCTTGAACGTCAATGCATTGTAGCTTGCGCCGATATTATAATATCCGGAAACCATTGGTGTGGTGCAATGCTTTCCCGTATGCATCAGCACCCAGTGATCTGCCGTTACTCCGCCAATCGTTTCGGTTTTCCCCGCTGACTTCTGAACCTGCTGGTAATACCGGGTGATATCTGTATTCCAAGACTGCCTTGCCACATTTGTGAAGGAATAGGGCTGGAATGTTTCAAGCAAATCAGCACCGGCGTATGTAGTATTCGTGCTTCCTTCGCCCAGCAAAAAGGACTGTGTATACTCGTCCCAGTTCACCCCAACACCTAATATATTGGAAACGGCGTTAATCGGGATATAGGTCGTGCCGTTGTACATGATGGGATAAGCAACATTCCCGCCTGCATCAGTCAAAGTCTGCACGGTGTTATTGTACTTGACGGTAACTTGGGGGGTTAAATACGCTTTGATTTCCTGAAGTGTACCAGATGCGCTGGCTCCGATTGTAACGCCGCACATAACAGCTAACGCAAGTGCGGAGGTGAACATTTACTTTTTCATTTTCATAATAATCCTTTCTGCTACTTAATAGCCATAATCTTAATCATGCTTGTCTTTGGATGCGGTTTTGCCTTTCCCAGTCCCACAAGCTTTCTCAGTGAAACAACTGTGTTTCCATTATACACCAGTTCAAAATCTATTGCAACAAACTTTTGCCTCAATATATTCCCGCATTTCAATGCCAGTTACTGTTCACACGTTCACAGCAACAGGCATTCGCTGATTCCATGCCCTCCGATTATTTCAGCCTGTTATAAACCCCTCCATGACCCGCATCCAGCACCACAACCGGAAGATTTCCTCCGTTTTTCACCTCTTTTTCTTCTCCCTTAAAAAACCATCCCGCTCCGGACAGGCTTACTGCTTTTTCCAGGAAGCTTCCGGTTCCCAGCGTCAAATTTGCAGGATTTAATGCAATGACGGCTACAATAAAGAGCAGGACAAGCCCCAATATACTCTGCCAGAAAAAATCTTTCATGTTTCACCACCCAGATTCCTCCCTTTATCGTATGATGCCTGCCCTGCTGCTATTCTTTTTTCTTCGCAAATTTTCCTTTATTCTTCTTCGCTTACTTCCTCCCAGGCTTTGACAACATCCCAGATTTCCTTGGGTTCAAAACCCAGCTTCCAGCAGGCAACGCCTGCCAGGTCATAACTTTTTATCTGTTCCATCTTAAGTCCCAGAGAACGTTCTTCTTCCATCCAGACAATTTTACTCTCGTCTTCGGTGATAACCTCTCCATAGTAAGCTCCCACATCTTCCTTCCACTGCAGTGCAACCCGATTGCTCTTTACCCATGCCTTTGCATCGGAAATTCCCAGGGCATCCGAACTGTTTCCCTCTTTATTCGTCTTCCAGACCCTGGTGTAGAAGGGAACAGCATTAATTACTTTTTCTTTAGGAACTTCTTTTAAGGTATCTTTAATCCCATTCTTTACATAGGGAAGAGAGGCTACCGGACCGGCTTCCCCACCGGCATAGTGTTCGTCATAGCCCATAATAATAATATAGTCGGCTACATTCCCCTGCTCTTTGCGGTTGTAAAAGGCATTATAGGGCGCAGGAACATGATTATCTATGGATAAAATAACCTGGTTCTTACGGCAGGCTACCGACAGTTCCCGGATAAACTGAATATAATGCGGCCCTGCGCTTTCTTTCAGGCTTTCAAAGTCCAGATTCAATCCGTCCAAATTATAGGTTTGCACATCCTGCATAAGACTGGAAATCAGCTTCGTGCGGACAGAAGTTCTGGAAAATAAAACCTCCGACTGTACATTTGAACTGAAATTATCGATTAACGCCCACACCTGGATTCCCTGGTCATGGAGATAATCCACATAGGCACGGTCAGCCAGAGAAGTATAATTTCCCTCGTTGTCTGCCATGGAAAACCATGTGGGAGAGATCACATTAATCCCTTTTGTATTGCGCAGCACTTTTTGAATCGAAGCATTCCCCTCCGGGCTGGTCACCTGATGCCAGGCCAGACAGATTTTCTGATTCAGGGAAATATTCTTATACACCGGAGCCTGGAAGGTACTGATAAAGGTAAGCGGTTCACCATCCCCCAGACGCAGTTTTTCGATATAACCCATATGACCGTCCTCGGTCTGAACCCGTGCCCAGTAATCCATGGAATCCAGTACTCTTACCTTTGCGCCCTCCTGCTGCAAAGCAACAATCGGACTTTTTATTCCTCCCTTTTCGCGGACAGCACCCTTTCTCTTGAGCACATTCCAGGTTTCCGGTTCCCAGCGTGTACTGATAAACAGCCGATGAATTTCATCCTCTAAAAACGAAGTTACACGGATATCCGTATAGGTAAGGATTAAGTCTTTCGACAAATAGATACCATCTGCATCTTCCAGAAAAAGAGGAAGTCCGTCATCTCCCCTGCTGTCTGCATTCATATAGACAATGCTCTCCGGAAGGGTGTAGACCAGAATCTTTTCCTGTTCATCCCAGTAAAATCGCTCATTCAGTTTCTGATTTACCCAGGTAAGCGGAAGATAAGGCTGATTCTGCCGCAAAAGACCTTTCTCATCCTGGCTTTCCCCGTCAAGATAAACAGCGATTTCATCTCCTGAAACCTGATAATAGTCAGACAAATCCGAAAGTTCTTTCGATGGGGCGTATTTTACATAAGCGGTGTATCCTAAACGGCCAATGATATAAAAAAGAACCAGACCTACAGCGATGAGTAATGGGACTACCTTTTTCATGCTTTCTTATCCTCCGTTGTGTTTTGCAGTTTGCGCACAGTTCAAATAAAAGCGTCATCTGCCGATTGTGGTAAAGACTGCAAAACTGCACTATCTGCTTTTTGCATTATATCATACTTTTCCTGTTCTGGGGTTTACTTTTTTTTGAATTTTTTTAACGTATTTCGTATAGTATTTTGTATCGATGATACAGGCTGAAGGAAATTCTGCTCCTTTCTTTAGATTTTGTAATGATTCCCCAGGGTTTTTATTCTTTCTTCTGATACTTCTGAAGCAGGGCCTTATAGTGCTCTAACTGTGCTTTGCGAACCATCTCATCCAGACGCTTTCGATTTTCCCACGCCTGCCTCCTCTCCAGGTCTAAATACACCAAATCAAAATGAATCTCTGCCAGCTGACCATTTTCCGTATTAATAAAATCAGCCATGTACACGGCCCCATCTTCCCGCACTTCAAAGATTTTGTACCAGTCTTTTTCTTTTGGCATTTCCCTGCCGTCAATATAAATAGAAATCCCCTTGCTCTTATATGCTTTTAACTGCTCTACATATGCATTTTGTTCTTTACGATTTCGTTTTCTTCGTCTATCCTCTCCCATATCGTTCCTCCAATACTGGCAGTTTTCTCCAAAGAAATTTCAAAACGCAGGTCTTGTACTTACGATGAACGTCCATCGCCGATTAGGCGATTCCATTCAGGTATTCCAAGTGCGCCCTGCAGACGTTCATTTGTGCTGGTGCGGCTGCTTGTGGGCGCATGATGGTTTACTGTATTCTCTGCGGAGGTTTTTATCGTGACATATTAACTTCCTTGCGTTATCGTTGATTAGCATTTACTGTAACCCATTCTCCTGCCGTTTTCAGATTTCTTTCCGATTCCAGAAATGGTCGAAAAATTCCGCGGTTTCCCGCTTGATAGCAAAGGCATCCGGAGCAAAAGGAATCTGTGCAACCTTTAATCCATACCGCCGGCAAATTTCCTGTCTGGCTTCCCTGCTCCCAAAAACCATAAAGAAATCCCATCGTCCCTTTCCCTTCTTCCAAAGGTTCTTCTGCGCCGTCACATCCTGCAGCTTCCACTCATTTAAAGCAAAGAAAAAACACTGTTTATGGCATTGTAAAAACTCGGTTTCCCTTCCCTCCCCGGCCCTTCCCAAATCCAGCAAAACCGTTTGATAGCCCTGCTGCATACAGATGTGAAATTCTTCTGGTCCTCCGTGGAAAAAATAGTCAATATCCAGGAGGGAAACCGGGCAGTTTTTGTTTTTTCCTCTGGTATAGATATTCACCAGTTTTTCTAAATCATTCCTTGGATTCCATTCAATAACAGCAATCCTTTCAAGTTCTACGGCGGCCAGATAATTCGCCAGCAAAACAGCAAAATGGGTAACGCCGCATCCACCCCCCGCGCCCATAATCCCTACGGTTTTCGGAGGCTTGTTTTTTTCCGGATTCTGCAATGATGTTTTCTCCTTTCCCTGTTTTTTCTGCCCGGATTTTCATCCCCTTTACACCTGCATACAACATCGTTCCACAGCATCGCCATCCACTCCCTGGCCGCTTTATCCGGCTTAAAAGGATTGGCAAAGAGAGGAGAACGAAGGATTTTCCTGCCCCGCAGTCCTTTTGGTTCTGCTAACCCGATAGCCTTATCCGAAAAATTATAGATAATCGCTCCGGATTCCGGCCACAGAGATAGAAAATCCTGCACCGGTGAAGCATTCCACCACTTTCCGCCCACCACCAGCAAAACGACATCTGGTTTTTGATCCCCGGCGTCCATTTCCTTTATTTCCTTCTCCCCCCGCCAAACACCCCGATCCTGGACAACTACAGGATATCGATGGGTAAGAAAATAAACCTGCCGCCCATACCAGGGTTTAAGTGCACAGCCAAAGAGTCTGAAAATCCCATAGGAATCTGCCCTCTTCCCCTGACTCTTTCCAAGCCTGCGCAGATGAGGGGAAGGATGACATTCCTCGTACAGATTAGCGATTTTCATTTCCCAAAGGCTGGCACTCAGACCCAGGCTGATATGGGTTGTACCTATTCCTGGTTCATTTCCATACACCGCAATAATCAGAGATGATACCGGCTGTTTTTGCAGCTTTTCCAAATCGTCCATAAGCTGACGGACGGACAGATAACGGTCTTCTTTTTCCGGTTCCAGACATGCGGCGACAATCCGCCCTATTGTTCTGTCCCACATTCTCAGCCCCAGCATTGCAGGGGATGCGTCCGGGTCAGGATACTCTCCCGTTGCCAGATAAAACAGGAGTCCACCAATGGCATAAATATCTGTGCGTTCATCCATTTTTTTCTCACAACAGTATTGTTCAGGAGCAGCAAAACCAACGGTTCCAAACCGCTGTCTGGCCTTATTCGCTTCATGAAGCCTGTCCGCCTGTCCAAAATCAATCAGTTTCAGGTTTTCATGGCACACTAAAAGATTTTTTGGCTGTAAATCTAAATGTAGTATGGGTTCTGTACCTGCAGAATGCAGATAATTTACCACGCTGCAAAGCTGGATCACATACCGAAGTACGGTACAGCGGGTCAGAGGTCCCTGGCTGCTGACCAGGGAGTTTAAAGAATCGCCCTGAAGATACTCTTCGACGAGGTAGCTGTATTCCCCGTCCTCTTCAATATCATAAATAACCGGTATTCCCGGATGCCGCAGCTCTTTCATCAGAAGAGCTTCCCTACGAAAAGCTTCATAGCCAAGACTGCTCTTTGCTACGGCTTTTACTGCCCGGTATTCTTCCAGTTCCTGATGAAAGGCCAGATAGACTACGCCTGTCCTTCCCCTTCCGATTACACGGCACAGCAGATATTTTCCGGATAAAATGGTGTTTCCAACTGATCCACCTCCTTCCCCGGTATCATCTCTAAAAAGAGTATAGCATAATTTCCATATTTTTACAATAGAAAATTGCAAATCTCTTACGATTTCTTAAAATTTCTTCATAGGAATTGCTATTTTGTGATATAGTATAGTATATTAAGGTAGAGGGTTTTTGACTTAGACTGCCTATTCGGCGAAACATTTACCATAATCATCGAACAGGACAGGGAGGAATGGATAAGGATGAAGATAGAGCGAATTAATGATAATCAAATCCGCTGCACATTAAATCATTTTGACTTAAGTGTACGGAATTTAAATTTAACCGAACTGGCCTACGGAAGCGAAAAGGCCAAGAATTTATTTCGGGAAATGATTCAAAAAGCTTCCAACGAAGTAGGCTTTGAAGCCGAAGATATCCCGCTGATGGTTGAAGCCATCCCACTTTCAGGTGAAAGCGTTATGCTGGTTATCACGAAGATGGAGGATCCGGAAGAACTGGATACCCGTTTTTCTAAATTTTCACCGATGTCTGAGGATGAAGACCGTTTCCTCGATGACTTGGCCAGTGAACTTTTAGAAGGAGCTGACGGGTTAATGCAGTTTTTGAAAAATACTGCCCAGACAGCCAAAACCTTAAAAGAGGGACAAACCCCACCTCTTCCTGCACTGGAACAGGATAAATCCGAAACAGACCAATCCTCTTCCAGCCAGTTCAGGATATTTATGTTTTCTTCCATTGACAGTGCTGCGGATGCGGCAAAAACTACGGCTGCTGTTTTTCACGGCGAAAGCATTCTCTACAAAAACCCGCAGTCGGGCCGCTACTACCTGTTTATCGGCCAGGGAGAAGATTCTCTGGAATTCAGCCGGATTTGTAATTCTTTAGCAGAATACGGCACAAAAATCCGCCAGGATTACGCCACAAAAGCCTACTATGAGGAACATTATGAAGTCATTATCCGTCAGGATGCCCTGGGTGCCCTGGCTCAACTGTAGAGTTTTCCCATCACAAAAGCCGCATCCAAACCCGGATGCGGCCATTTACCGTTATCGATTGCTTTACAGGGTTGCCAGAACCTGATTCATATTGGCAACCAGGGTATCACAGTCAATACCATGAGCCATGCAGGCTTCCTCCAGACTTTCACCCTGCGCTGACGGACAGCCCAGGCAGTGCATACCTGCTCTCATCAGCATCGCAGGAATTGCCTCATTCATCTGTACCAGTTCACCAATCAACATATCTTTACTAATCTGCATCGTATTTTCCTCCTTTTGTTTCGTTAGCCTGAATTTTCATGTGTTACAGCACTGTTTCGACTATAACACCTTTTAAACTATTTGACAAGATATTTTTTGTTCTAATATTTATACAGGCTCCCCATGAATTTCCACTTGAATAATTTTGTATTTTATTATAAAATATAAGATATCTATTGAAAAACCAAGGAGGTACTAATCATGGCATATGTAATTAATGATTCTTGTGTTAGCTGCGGCACCTGTGCTGGCGAATGTCCAGTAGGCGCAATCGCTGAAGGCGACGGCAAGTATGTAATTGATGCAGATTCCTGCATTAGCTGCGGCACCTGCGCTGGCTCATGCCCAACTGGTGCAATTGAAGAAGGTTGATTTTTCTTACATAAGTGCCTCTTCCCCGGGAAGGGGCATTTTTGTTGTGCAATTTTTTTAGAACTGCAAAAGTATGAAGTGCGAAGCAATCCGTATCATAAAAACAGAATAGCCGTGCATAGATGTATTAAAAAGAAAGATGTATGAAAAGAAATGATTCGTTCCTGTTCACAACGCAAAATGAGGTAGCTTACCATGAAAAAACCAGTAATTGGCCTTACGCCAGCCCACGCTATTGAAAATGACTCTGTTTCTTTAATGCCCACCTATATCCGCGCCGTAGAAAATGCCGGCGGTGTTCCGGTAATTTTTCCTCTGGAGCTTTCCGTTGAAAATCTAACCGTGCTGGCCAATCTCTGCCAGGGATTTATCTTTACCGGCGGTCCCGATCCTCATCCCTTCCTGTGGGGAGAAGACATCCACAAAGGCTGCGGTCCTATTTCCGTAAAACGTGATCAGATGGAACTTTCCCTGCTTTCTATCGCTATGGAGCAGAAAAAACCGATTTTAGGCATTTGCCGGGGAGCACAGCTGATCAATATAGGACTTGGCGGTGATATTTACCAGGACATTGACAGCCAGTACCACGCTGTATTTCCCATCGCCCACCATCAGCCCCTGCCGCCAACCAGTACGTCCCACCATATCGATGTTCGTGAGGGAAGTCTTTTGGAAGAAATTTCCGGCACAAACGGGCGAATTCAGGTAAACAGCAACCACCATCAGGCCATTCGGAAACTTGCGCCGAACATGGTGGTCGGCGGTATTGCTCCCGATGGCCTGATTGAAGAAATTGAACGAAAAGATTATCCCTTTTTAATCGGTGTCCAGTGGCATCCCGAATATCTCTGCGAAACGGATAATACTTCGCGAAATTTATTCAGGCGTTTTGTGGAGGTCTGTGCTTCCTGAACCTGCGTTTCCCAAAAAAAGGAATTCTGGCAGCTGCCGCTTCAGCCTTTCCCTGGTTGTCCCGCTGGTAGCTGCGGATAATTTCATCAAACTGGCGGAAACGTTCTTCATCTCTTTCATCACGAATCCGCATTAAATCCTCCAGTTCTTCCGACAGACGCGCATTAACCAGGCGGCTGATTTCCTGGCTTAATTTCTCATTATTTGCCTCGAGGGCATGTCCAATAATATAAGTCATAATCTCCTGGAACTGATGCATTTTTTCATCCTGGTCCATCAGCACGATCTCTGCATCCTGCTTTTTGGCAAGCTCCGTCTGCTCGGGAAAATCTTCTTCTGCTTCATCTTTGTTTGCATATTCTTCCTGCGTTTTTGGCTGCTGCGCATGAATTTCCTGGATTTTTTCTTCGCTGATTACTGCGAAAATGTCTTCCTGAGAATCTTCTTTTCGGACATTTGTATTGTTCTGGATATTCGCATCGTTTTGGATATTTGCAGTATTTTGGATATTCGAAGTATTCTGGATATTTGCAGTATTCTGGATATTTGCAATATTCTGGATAGCTTCATCATTTTGGATATTTGCAGTATTTTGAATATTTGCATTGCCAAAATTCAAATCCTGGAAGTTATCGTCACCTTCCCCCATGCTGTTTTCCATTCCGTTCCCAACCATTCCGTTCCTGCGCTCCCAGGCTGAAGGTTTTTTTCGGTTTTTACCCTTTTTTTTCATCTCTGTCTGCCCATCCTTTTCCTTTAATTCCGGTTTATTCTGCACTTTTTCTTCGATTTTTCCTTTTTCCTCTACTTTTTCATCACTTTTTCTCTGCTTTTTTTGTTCTTCCTCGGATGCCTGTCCCTCTTTTACCGGCTCTAAACGATTGTAATCTGCCAGCCGTGCTATTTTTTCCGGCAAAGCTTCTTTATCTTCATGTTCTTTAACATGAGGATTTTCCCAAAGTGTCCTTGCCATATCTTCTTCCAGTACCCCTGCCGCCTGCATAAATCCCTGATTTTGCTCCATAACCTGCTGCAATGCATTTTTAATTGCTTTAAGCTGGTATCCCCGATCTTTCAGTTTTTTTACCTGGCAGAATAAATGGATGTGAAATTCTGTATAATATCTATGACCCATCTCATTCCTTGGAATCGAAACGCCTAACTCTTCTTCCCAATACCGCAGGACATGAGTTTCTACATCGACTTTTTTTGAGGCGTCAGATATTAGATAACGTATTTCGTTCATCTTCACTCTCCTTATCCCTGTGTTTTATGACCTTAGTACCATATATATGACAGGTTAAGAAAGATTATGAATGAAAAACCATAAGAAAAGACCATAGAACAAAGAAATTTTCACTTCTCTGTCCTATGGCCTCTCCAAAATTCCCTTTATTCTCCAGAATCTCCTCTCATAAAGTTATGTGGACAGGTCATGTTCCGTAAACCGTAACAGGAAAAACGATTATGGTCCACATATTCACTGCAACAGGAAAAACTTCCCTATCGTTTCAGGGTTGACATTTTCTGCTCAGGCATTACTATAGTAAATAGAAGGTTAGTCATGGAGGTCAAGGAATAATGAAAAAAATTATATTAACCGGCGGCGGTACAGCCGGCCATGTTACCCCAAATCTTGCTCTGCTCCCCGCATTAAAGGAGCACGGTTTTGATATCCGTTATATCGGTTCCTATCAGGGAATCGAAAAAAAACTGATTGAAGGCGCAGGTATTCCCTATGAAGGTATCTCCTCCGGAAAATTGCGCCGCTATTTTGACATAAAAAATTTTTCTGATCCCTTTCGCGTTATTAAAGGTTATCAGGAAGCACGGAAAATACTAAAAACCTACAAACCCGATGTGCTCTTTTCCAAAGGCGGTTTTGTCGCCGTCCCAGTTGTACTGGCTGCCCGGCATTACAAAATCCCTACCATTATCCACGAATCAGATATTACTCCGGGTCTTGCCAATAAAATCTGTATTCCTTCTGCCACAAAGGTGTGCTGCAACTTTCCGGAAACGATTCCTTACCTTCCAGAAGACAAGGCCGTTCTTTCCGGTTCCCCTATCCGTGAGGAATTACTGAAGGGTGATCGGCTTTCCGGTCTGCAGTACACTCACCTCAGTCCGGATCTGCCTGTTATTTTAATTATCGGCGGCAGCCTTGGTTCTGTCCGGGTAAATACTGCGGTTAGGAGCATCCTTCCAAAACTTCTGGAAAGCTTTCAGATTATACATATCTGCGGCAAAGAGCATCTGGATGATTCCCTTATCGGCCTTCCCGGATATGTACAGTATGAATATGTTGACAAGCCCTTAAAACACCTTTTTGCTGCTGCCGATATGGTTATCTCCCGTGCCGGTGCAAACTCTATCTGTGAACTTTTAGCCCTGCGAAAGCCCCATCTTCTGATTCCTCTGTCGGCAGCAGCCAGCCGCGGCGATCAGATTTTAAATGCAAAATCATTTCAAAAGCAAGGCTTTAGTGAAGTTCTCGAAGAAGAAGCCTTAGATGATGAAAGCTTCCTTCGTGCCATTCAAAAGGTATACCATCAGCGCGAAAAATACATTCATGCCATGGAACAAACACATCTAAATAATGCGGTTGAAACGATCTTAAATCTAATTGAAGATTGTATAAAACCATGATAACCTCCGATGCAGTCCCGGCTCTTTGCTGGACTGCATCTTTCATCGGTAAGCTTATACCCGGCAAAAACAATGGCAGCATGTTAATCGATCAGAATCCATATTTCGCGCCTAATCTTTCCCGCAAAAATTTTCTTGCCCTGGAAATTCTTGTCCGACATGCAACCCCTGAAATTCCCAATTTTTGCGCTACCTCTGTTTCTGAAAACCCTTCAATCAAATGAAGTCTTGCGGTTACTTTTAAATCTTTGCTCAAATCGGACATCGCCTCTTTTACATCCTCGTACAGCTCTTCGCTGATTATCGTATCCATCAGATCCTGACCATAACCATGTGCCATTCTCTGATTCTCAATAAATTCGTTTCCGTCCAAAATAATCCTTTCTCGGTGGTATTTTCTGTAATAATCAATACTTTTATTTCTGATAATCACAGTCAGCATCGCCCTCTTTAAATCGGGGCGCATATCCAGCGGATAGTGTTCATAATAGGCTATCATGGCTTCCTGAACAAGATCATCTGCATCCTTACCCGGCACACCATATTTTACTGCCAAAAGATAAAGCGGCCTCTGGAATTCATCATACATTGCCTGCAACAACCTATCCACATCTTGTTGCATAATTTTCTCCTGATCGAAAATGCCTACAGTCCTGCTTTTATCTGCTCTGCAACTGCTTTAAGTTCTTCCGGATCTGCATGTCCTGGTTCCCAGGCAACCATAGTCTTTCCGTGCTCATAGCGCGGAATCACATGCATGTGGAAGTGAAAAACTGTCTGTCCTGCTGACACACCATTATTTTGAACCAGGTTAAAACCTGTACAGCCCAAGGTTTTCTTCATCGCGGCACCTATTTTTCCTCCAAGCTGCAGTACCTTTGATGCATAAATTTCCCCCAGTTCACAGACATCCCTGAAGTGTTCTTTGGGTAAAATTAATGCATGTCCCTTCGATGCTGGTCCCATATCCAAAATCACCCGGAACCACTCGTCTTCATACACTGTTGCAGAGGGGATTACCCCATTTGCAATACGGCAAAAAATACAATTCTCGTCGTTCATGCTGCTCTCCTCCTTAATCTTATGTTTGCTATTTACGGATGCTCAGGCTTCCGATAAATAAAAATAGCCATGATAAATCCAACCACTACTCCGGCAATATGTGCAAGATTATTCGTTTCTGCACTTCGAAATCCAAGGTATAAAGAAATAATAATCATCAATGCCATCTGGCGGGTTTTTAAATTCTCCAGGCGTCCCCGATTTCTGAGAATAATATACAGTAAGCCCCCGGCTATACCAAAAATAGCCCCGGAAGCCCCTGCAGAAACAATCACTTCTGGATTTCTAAAACGGTTTTCCAGTAAATACCAGCCTACCTGCACCAAATTTACACCCACACCACAGGCAAGATAAAACAATAAATACCGCCACTTGCCCATAGCCTTTTCCATAAAATTTCCAAAAATAAAAAGGATCAGCATATTATTCACCAAATGCTGAATTCCAAAATGCATAAACACAGCGATCAGCAACCGAAAATACTCACCATCCAAAACAGCAGGAACAAACATTGCTCCGTGACGCATCATAAATGCCACATCTTCCGAAGATCCCGTTAAATCCAGATACAAAAAATATACAATATTTACCAGCATGATTCCCCATGTTACAACATCCTTATCTTTCCAATTTTCCATTCTGCTGCTCCTTTTTTATGAAGTTATCATAGCATAAATGTCAGAAATTGTTAAGTAGAATGGAAAAATTTTTCAAAAGAAGTTCCTAACTATTTCCTTTTCAATAAAAAATAAAAGAAAGATCTGCAATAACTAGTTTATCACCGCTGTTAAGAGAATGCGATTCATTGGCCTCTAAGCGATAATCTTCTACAATCGTTCCGTTAGAAGAGTTCAAATCCGTTACTTTACATTCCCCATTTTCTTCATCAATACGCAGATGAATCCTGCTTATTGTTTCCTTTTTTAATGCATAATCAACAATCCCCTCCTGCTTGCCGATAATAAAAGGAAAGTAAGGTATGGAAATATCTGAAATCGCAGGATTTACACTTTTTAACAAATGCTGGCTTTCTTTTTCTAATGAAGCTTCTGCCAGTAAAACCGTATTTTCACTTTCTGAAATGTTAATTTCCAAATCACGTTTATTCTCCCAGGGATTTTTACTTTCCCAGAAATTACCTTCTCCTGCTTTTTCAAATTCTTTGCTCGCCTGTTCTTCTTCGTAATCACATGTTTCTTCAAAAGTCATCTGCCATTCTTTTTCTTTTTGAGCCTTTTTAAATTCTTTCTGTGTTTTTTCCTGTTCCTTTGTCCCTCGTTTTTCTCCTTCTTTTCCGGAACAATCCTGTCGGTTTTTTTTCCGCATGTTCCACAAATAAAGGATTACCCCCAATGCGGCTGCAATATCCATAACCAAAAGCACTGCCAGATATCTGCGCAGCCCTGCCTCACCTGCATAGAGCCAGATAAACAGCGGCCCTGAGATAATCATTCCCAAAAGAGCAAAAACTGCCTTTAGTCCTGTTTTTCCTGTGTTATTTCCCGGGCTTTGCAAAGAATATTCTTTTTCCCCGCAGTATTCTTCCCCGGCTTTTTCTCTGGATTTTCGGTTTTTACGATTTTTAGCAGCTTCTCCATAAACGCTTTTTTCTTCTAGAAATGTATTTTCCTGCAGATACGTATTGCTTTTGTTTTTCTTTATTTCCTCTGTATTTTCCCCGGATATTCCCTGCTGGCTTTCCCGGACAATCCGAAGCAAATCCTCAATTCCATAATAATCTTTTTGGCTCTCCTGATACAACCGATAAGCTAAAACTACTGCATCATCATCTTTATGGTTTGTTTTTTTCAGCAGATACTGTAAAAACTTTTCCATTGCATCCGGAAAACTTTTTTCATAGCCCGGGATATAACAAAGCCATACCTGATAGGTTTCCGGTTCAATATAAATATGTTCCGGCTCAAGAAAAAGATTGGATTCTGAGAGCAGATAATCTTCTATCCGCTTTAACACAGCACCAATTTCTGCAATTAATCGAATAAGTTCTTCTTTTTTTATCTCTTTAAATTCTAAAAGCCTGCTCAATGGCTGCTTTGATGTAATTTCATAACAATAATATCTTCCTATCTCTTCCTGTTTAACACGAAATTTAAGCAAGCCTTCAATAGAATTTTCGGTAAGCATACGAATTTCAAAGTTCTCTTCTTCTGTTCCTGCTGCTTCCAGAATTAAATAATTATGGCGCATTTCCCTTTTGTAACTGATGTTCATATCTCTCCTCCAACTGTTTCAGTGCTGCCATCATCCGTAAAAATTCTTCCGGTGCATAGATTCTGCTGGAAATCTCCAAATCCCATGCCTTACCTTTCTGCTGTCCGCTGCAGTTTCCCTCTACACGCAAAATTCCGCGATTCAGCTTTATATCCGTATTTTCCATGGAAAACATAAGGCCCAAATTCTGCTTAACTTCTTTTTCAATTTCCTTTGTCTGGTCATCCTCATCATGGCGCATCTGCTCTACGGCTTCCTGAAGCTTCATCCCACTCTTGGTTTCATCGTGAATTCGGTAAGCCTGCTGAACCAGCACAACCATAACCATACAAAAAACAGCCATAATATATGCCATTTCCACGGTATAACTTCCGGAAAACGTCCAGTTTACCTTCCTTTCTTCTCCTTCCATAGCTTACCCCTCCAATCTTTACAGGCCCGCCCCGGCATATTACACGCACTTTCTCCTGCTTATATCCACTCCTGGCCTTTTTCCTCTCACCTTCAATTACATCCATGCCAGATAAAATCCCATCGGAAGAGTAAACATAAGAAACGGAAGCCTTTTCTTCCGGTAATCCTTTCCCTGAAACCATCCCCATAAAAAGAGAGCCAGACCGAAAAAGCTGCACAACATTAATGACGAAAAAAACAACAGCAGATTTTTCCAAAATCCAAGATAAATTCCGGCAATAATAAAAAATATTCCGTCCCCTTCGCCCAGCGCCCCCCGGCTGCATTTGCTGATCAGCAGCAATACAACGCCAAGAAGTCCCCCCATAGCAAGAACAGAGATTTTCCCGTCAGCCATCATACCATGATACCAAAAGGAGGCGGGAAGCTGCTCCATATTTACGTCGATCATCTTCTGGCAAACCTGCGAAACCAGAAAATGAGAAAAAAAGAATAAAAACAGCCACCCGGACACTGCCCTTTTTCGTCCGTCCTGCCACGCTGCTAAAATTAAATACAGAAAAAAACTCAAAACCATCCTCCTCTTTCGCTTCTCAGCGATTGTCAAAATCACCTCATCGTTTATATGCTTTACAACAATAAAACAACGTTTCCTTTTTTATCGCTCTATTTTCCTCCGCAGTAGGAGCAGGCCCCCAAATGCTCCACCTCGGATAATTTTACCGCCTGCACATAGGCTGTAATCGCCGTACAGGATGCATCTGAATGATAGCGGCTTCCGCTTTTCATAATATAGACCGCATCTCCTTCCCCTGCCTTACTTCCGCAGACAGCACAGGGATAATACTTTCCGCCGCTCTGATTTCTGGCATCTGAAACCGCATGAAAATCTATGGTCTGCAGACGGTTTGCCAGATAGTGACAGTCCCTGGACTTATGGTAGCGGGTAGAATTTTTTCCGATATAGACTACTTGATCTTCCTCATTTTTATCCGTATTTTCTCCTTCACGTTCCTGTCCGTCCCTTCCTATCCATGCCCTGCGTATGCTTCCGGAAGAAAACGATAACGAATTCAGCCCCAAAACCGAAAACGGCATCCTCATCTGGTAGTCAAGATGAAAATCCACGATCTCGCCATCCGCCAGAAAAGAAGAGGATAAAAACGAAAGCTTCTCCATCCCTTCCTGAGGAAACATCCTCTTTGCCAATGCCTGTCCCCCTATTCCGGCAGCACCGTTCACCAGCCCCAAAAGAAGATCCTCCTTCCAATCCCCCTCTTCCTTAGGAAGTTCCTCCCCGTGTGTTAAACGATATTCCAGATATGCATACTGGCATAATTTTTCATTAACTGATTCCAAAGCTGCCTGAACCTGCCGCTGCCGTTCCATCATACGAAAAGGAATCATCATACACACAATGGCAAAGATAAAAATCGACAGTGCCAGTGCTGCTTCCACAGAAACAGCACCTTCAAAACCCTTTTGTCTGTTTTTTCGCCAGTTTTTTTTATCTTTCTTTTCCCTGCTTATTTCATCCTTTTTCCTACTCATCTTACCTCCCTCCCTATGCTCTGCTCATCCTACTTTTTCTGCTCATCTTCCCCCCTCCTCTGTTTTTCGGGGAGTTAAATATCCACACCCTTTTCCCTTCTGCAAATCCCTTTTTTCAGCAGCTCCCGGGCTTCGTACTTGGAGAGGATCGAAAACAATCGCGGCGGACTCCTGTCATCTTAATGTATTGCCGATGAAAAAGGGCATGGATACTTAACTCCCCGGCTTTACTTTAAATATCCTTATGTTAAACATCTTTACATTAAACGCTTATTGCAAGCCTTTTTATGCTGCAACGCAAATTTATTTCTTAATAAGCTCTGGACGCTTTTATCTTTACCGGATAGGTCGTATCTGAACTTCCCAGAAGACTTTTCAACAAGCCCAAAGAAAAATAGACATGTTTTCCACAAGCCTCCAGTTCTACATCCACACGATAAGCACAATCGGCCATGCGAAATCCCGGCTGATTCTGTGCAAGGTTCATTTCCATAATATCCATCATCCGGTAAAGAAGTTTTGTACCCGGAACCGGAAGCAGAAAAATCGTCAAATACTGTTCGTAGCTCATCCCCTTCTCATTACCGCCCATTCGCTCCAGCCTTCCTTTCCGGGCAAAATCCAAAAGCCCCTCCAGACTCAGCTTCCAGTCTTCTCTGCCTTTAAGCAGCGGAACCTTTCCTCCGTCCAGCAAAACCTGCACGTCCGCTACGGATTCTCCAAAAGCCCATACGCCAAGAATCAAAAAAGTAGTAATGGAAACCAGAGGAAGTATCCCTGTTCCGCCGACAACCGCCATAGCCAGCGACTTTGCCTCTGAACGCTTCTTTGCATCCCCCAGCAGATAAATAAAATTTAAACCTTCCCTGACGGCAATCAGTTCTTCTACAACCTGAATAAAATTTTCCTCGTCTAAATCCTTTCCGGCAAGAAGATATTCCAGTTCGTAAGACAACCCGTCCCCTTCTTTTTTTCTGCTGCTTTTCCTGCTGTTTTCTTTGCTGTTCTTTTTTTCTGTACCCTGTCCTTGTCTTTCTTCCATGCCCGGGATATTTCCGTCCTTTTCCCCGATACTGCTTATTTCTCCATCCTTTGTTCCTCCTTCTTTTACCCCGCAGAAATGGTCAAAAAATACCTGACAGTACTCTGCGGTCATCGCCTTATCCAACATCCCCAGTCCTTTTTCTTCATAAGAAATGACATGGGAAGGATACTGACCGGCATTAATCATTCCCTGGGATATATGCTTTCCCTCGGGCAGAACCAGCCCCAAAATTCCCCTATCCGCCATTTCCCGAAGTTTCTTTAACAGCCCTTCTTTTTCCTTATCTTTTATCCCTGCACCAAAGGGAAGGGAGAGGGAAACATACTGCGAAAAATGCCGCTGTACCGGCCTCCACAGGGCAGCTGTGTTCAGTTCATCATCCTCATCGTCCGGTTCCCAGTCGTCTATATATTCTTCTACCTCCTTGGCTTCCTCCTGAACCCTCCGCACAAAATCAGCCCTTTCTTCTGCCTGATTGACAAGCCCTGTAATCTGCCGGCGCCTCTCCCCGTCCTTATCCGTATAGGCACGGTATTCCTGCAGTTCTGCTGCAAACGACTGCCTTACGCTTTCACTGAAATCCCCCTGTTTTTCCTGAAACTCCTGTTCCAAAATATTTAAACGTTCACCCAGACGATCGGCCTGATTTTCATACTTTTCCACCAGCCCCGGAACTTTATCTAATTGTTTAATCAGCTGATCCCCTTCCCGGCAAAAACCATGTCCGTCCTCCTGCCCAAGTTTTTTTGCCGCTTTACTTCTGCACTCTTCCTGCTTTTGCAGGCATTTTCCGATATTTTCAAGTGCCTCTTCAAGCTTCCATGCATCCTTTGTCTGTACCTCCATCGACCGGGTAAGTTCTGAAACCTGCTCGGCCTCGGTAAAGCCTTTCAGTGCTTCTAATGTACTGTCCTCTCCCCATGCTTTTGTCCAGATTCCATATTTCATATAGTCCAGGATTTCCTGTTCAAAATACTCACCGGAGTCATCCGTTAATACCTTTCTGTCCTTGACCTGGCAGTTTTCTATAGAAAAAGGATACCAGTTTTCCTGTTCCAGATAAGGCTGTAAAAAACCGCTGAACTCTTCTGCTGCTGTTTCCTGCTCAAAATGTTCCAGACCAAAAATCCTGTATTCTTCCCATAACTTCCGGTGATACTGGCTGAACAGAGAATCCATGGAAGAACCGGCTGCGGTCTGCAGATAGCACCTGGCACCTGCCGTCCGTGCGGATTCCAGCAAACCGCAGATAAGCCCGCAGACACAGATAAGGATTAAACTTAAAAATACCGTAACCTGCCCGCTGTATGCTTTTTTCATCGGCCGCCCTTCCTAATACACTTCCTTGGACTGGCTGTTAATCTGACTGAAAATATCATTGAGCAGTGAGGTAATCTGCCCCTTAAAAATAATGACCAGACCAATTAAAACAACCAGAATCAAAACAACTTCAATAACGCCAATCCCGTCATCTTCTACCCAAAAATTTCTTACTGCATGAATTAACATCCTTTTTCCTCCTTCTTAAAAATCAACGCTTAATAGCTAATAAAATGTCAGAAATGCCGGTACAACCACGATAACCATAACTACACCGAGCATTAAAAACAAAGGTATCAAAAGCTTTGTTGCCGCCTCTTCCCCCTGACGTCTTGCCAGGTTTTTTCTCTGTTCAAAGGCATCCGTCATCTCCAGCAAAAGAAGCTGCCGCAGATTTTTTGTCCCGGTTTTTCGGTTCTGCTCCAGCAAACCGGCAAGCTTTAAGTAAGGCTGAAGCACACATCGCCTTCCAAACTCCTCATAAGCTTTTCCCTCCGGTGCACCGCTTTTTAACTGATAATAAGTCTGCAGCATCTCCTCATAAGCCGGACGCACCGCCTCCCCCCTTTCCCTTAGTATCTGATAATCGAGGGCAATTCTCTCCCAGGCCGTCCTCACCGTCATCCCTGCCCCTAAAAAGATCTGCAGCTTAGATACCACTTCCGAGTAATCCAAAAGCAGCTTCCTCTCCCGTTCCTTTTTCCGTTTCTTATCTTCACTTTTTCCCCTTGCCCGCAAAAGTACAGCCATAAGCGGTCCCAGAACCAGAAGCCATACATGCTCCTTCCCTCCTTTTACTCCATACACAAGAGGTCTTCCTTCATATTCCCGGGGCAGATAAAATCCCTCTTCCGTCCGCGAACGCTGTTCTTCTTCTGCAATTGCATCCCGGATGTTCTGCACCTGCAATTCCTTTTCCGTAAGCTTATCCGGAAATACCACAGCCAGAAAAGTAAAGACATGACTTCCTCCCTGCCCGTCCTTAACCTCTGCTTCCAGGTGAACCTTCGCTCCCTTAACTTCGTCTACACCGCTGCCGTCTACAGTTCCGTCCAGGCCAATCCTCTCCATATCGTCGGAACTCCAACGTATACGAAAACCGGTGCGTTCATCCCTTGACGGTAAATTTAACCGGGTCTGCACCTGTTTCAATGAAACGTTTTCTCCCAGAATCATCCTCTCCAGGCGTTTTCCCAGATCCTCCATCGCAGCTTTTGCCTGTTCTTTGGTGTACTGCCGCTCACCTACCAAAAATCCGACTTCCACCTCCTCTTCTTCCAGTCCTCTCACCATCAGTTCTACCTGTTTTTCTCCCTGTCCGTAGGATGCCCGGGAAATATAGCCCTCCTGCAGCGGACTCTGCCGGTTTTGCAGTTCTGCGGCAAAAAACAAAAAGATTCCGCCAAATACACAGAGGATTTCCGTTATTCCAACCGCAAATTTCTTTTGTCTAAACCGGAATATCAAGTATCCTTTTTGAAAGCCAATACGCAATCCCATACACCCCCAGACAGACCGTCATCAATAACCTTCCTACTGCAGTTTCATACATCATCTCAAAAAAACCCGGAGAAGCCTGATCTATATAAAAAATCAGAAAAAACGGAATCAGGTTCATTACCTTCTGTTCCAGCTTCTTTGCCGCAGTCATATTGGCAATTTCTTCAACCACCTGGTTTTTATCCCGGATTACCCCTGCCGTGTGATTGATAATCCCGACCAAATCTCCCCCGCTGCGCTTAGCTGCCTTAAATACCTGAGCAAAATTCCTTACATCCTCTAATCCGCTGCGCTGTGCAAATTCAAAAAACACCTGTTCCACCGTCCGGTTCATCTGTATCTGGCGGCTCATTCCCAAAAATTCCGCATTAATCATCCCCTCCTTTCCATAAAGCATATCCAGTTCCTGTCCGCTGTTGACCAGTGCGTTTTCAATCGAATAACCTGCACTTAAATTCGCTGCCAGAATTAAAATACCTTCCTTAAATTCCTGATTCAGCCGAAAAAAGCGTTTTTCCTTCAGCACCTTCCGGTGAATAACCGGATAGAAAAGCCCTGCAGGCAAAAGGATGAAAAACACCAGCCAGCTTCGGTAAAAGGTGTAGGAAATCAGTGCACATACTGCACTTCCCTGTCCGCTGTAAAGTAAAATCTCCTGGAAGGATAAGGTATATTCCTCATAGTTCACAGCCTGCGGCCCAGAGTTTTTCCTTCCCCAAAAGTTGCCCCACGCAGACCAATTCCCCTTTAACCTTCTCGGTTTCTTTGCTTGCGGCTGCTGTTTTTTTCCCACTTTTTCCTCCTTTTTTTCTTTCCTCCTCCTGTGGTTTTTCCTGAAAAACATACAGAGGATTGAGCAAAATCTCTCCCTGTTCCATCCCTTTAAGTTCCACAATCTCCAGCACCCTTCGGCTCTTATCCCGCAGTCTTCCCAGCTGTACAATAATATCAATCGCCGCACTGATCTGACTGCGAATCGCCATCAGAGGAAGTTCTGCTGCCATAAGCACCATGGATTCCAGGCGGGAAAGCATGTCCTTCGGGCTGTTGGCATGCCCCGTTCCCATCCCGCTGTGCCCGGTGTTAAAGGCTGTCAGAAGGTCAAAAGCTTCACCGGATCGCACTTCTCCAACGATAATTCTTGACGGATTCATCCTCAATGCTGCCCGGATTAAATCCCGGATCGTCACCGCCCCTTCCCCTTCACTGTTGGCATTTCTTGTTTCTAAGCGAACCAGATTGGGAACCTGCTGAATCTGCAGTTCAGCAGAATCTTCAATCGTAATCACCCGCTCATCCTCGGGAATAAAGGCCGAAAGTGCATTTAAAAATGTACTTTTTCCTGAGTTTGTTCCGCCGCTGATAAAAATATTGTACCCGGAGATCACCAAAAGCCTTAAAAACTCTGCCGCCTCCTCCGTAATGGACTGATACTGAATTAATTTTTTAATGGTAATCGGCTCCGGAAACTTACGGATCGTCACTGCTGGTCCGTCTAAGGAAATCGGCGGAAGGACGACGTGCACTCGGGAACCGTCCTCCAAGCGGGCATCCACAATCGGCGAAGATACGTTGACCATACGATTTACACGGCTGACAATCTGCTGAATTAAATCTTCCAGCTGTTCTTCACTGTCAAAACACTTGTCCCAGAGGATTTCTTTCCCCTTTTTTTCGATAAATATCTTCTCCCGGCCATTCACCATAATCTCCGTTACCTGATCATCATCCACTAATTCCTGTAAAATTCCCAGACGGCAGAAAGAATCAAACAATCGTTTGCGCAAATCCAGTTTTTCTTTCAGCGGAACGAATTCCTTCTCCCCTAATTCCTTAATTTCCTGATCAATTAAATCCCGAAGTTCCTCATCACTTATCGTTCTCTGACGCTCAATTTCTTCCATTATCTTTTCTTGAATCTGCTGGCGGAAAGAGAGGCTGTTCGCCTTTTTTTCTATAGAAACCTCCTGTTCCCCCTGTACTGCTTCACTTATTATTTCTTCCGTTTTGTGCATAGCTCAACCCTCTCTTACTGCCAGCTTTGTTTCCCTTTAAGAAGCTGCCGGACAAAGTCACCCAGTTCTCCCCAGAGAAGCTGTTCCAGATAGTTTTTTCTTCCGGCAAAGCTGCTGTGATAGGGCAGCTTTAACTTCTGTGTTTTTTCAAGCAGATTCTCATGTCCGGAGGCTTTTACATAGTCCTCATACTCCTCTACCTTGGCCAAAGAAAACCAGTCCTGCTTTATCGGCATGTAAATTCCGTCACAGACTTCCAGGATATGTACGGCCATCTTCCCAAACTGCCCCAAATCCACAATGATTATCTCATAAATCCCCTCCCGGGCAATCCGGGTCAGGAGATCTGCCATCTGTTCTGCGCTAATAGAGCAAAGATCCTCCGGATAACGAGCCGGAAGGATGTAGTCCAGTTCATCCCAATGATAGACCAGAGATTTCAGCCTTGCCCAGCTGCATCCCCCCTGGCTGTAGTAGTAAAGTACATCCGAAAAATCCCCCGGTCCCTCCTGCCCCATCAGTCTGCGAAACCCGGAACACTCCTCCAGATTTAAATATAAAACCTTGCTTTCCTTCGCCAGAAGCTGCCCTAAAATCAGGGAAAATGATGTTTTTAAGCACCGGTTTACCGGAGAATACACCCCCAGCAGCAGGCTTTTATTTCCCACGGCCACTGGCGGCAGAGTCGGCTGTGCACAGTAACAGCTCATCACCTCCCGGACAATATTTGCGGTAGACTGGTACTTATAAACATAGGAATCTTCTTTTTCTTTATCCTCCTCTTCTGTTTCACCGTCCGAAAGAAAAACGACCTGTTCCGCTTTTATCTTTCCTGCTGCTTCCTTCATCCGGACATCCATCAGCAGAAGTTCAATATCCTGTTCCACAGAAAACTTCTCCAGCCTTTCCAAGCTGCTGAAGGCAATCACGGTAAAGGGCACCTGTCCTTTTTGGTTTGCCGTTTCCGCAAAGCGATCCGAAAAAAAAGGATCTACATCGTAAACTGCCATAATTCGTTTCTTCATCCAGCACCTGCTTTCCTGCGCTGATTCCTAAAAAGGATAAATCAGCAAAAACCCACAAAGCCCCCAAAATAAACAAAATACCAGGGGCACGGTTACTTCCCTTTTGTCCTCTTCGGACACATCGTACACGATTAAACGTTTTTCCTGAATTGTCCGCCGAATATAGGCGGTCAGAAGGCCAAGCCGATCCCGAAACTGCTTTCGATAAAAAAGCTTTCCCAAAGACCAGCAGGCACCAACGGCCATTCCGGTTCCGATAACAAAAAAACCGGAGGCAAATCCCAGATATCCGCAGATAAGAGCCATACACTTAATATCACCGGCACCCATCATACGGCAAAGAAAAAATAGAAATAAGATACCGACTGCCGCAGCGTTCCGGGCCAGATACCCGGCCGCCGCCAGCCAGCTGCTGTTCATCAAATACCCCAATCCCAGGGCAAACCAGAAGGTCAGCCACCAGTTAGGAATCCGCCGAATCCACAAATCCCATAGACCTGCCCCAGCAAGGCAGAAAATCAAGCTGCACCGCAGCAATACATCATCAAACACTGTATTCCCCCTGTCCTGTCTGACAGGTACTGGATGTAGTTTTGATTATGCCATATCGCAGACATTTTGTCAATCATTATTTCCAAATATTTCCATATTTTCGTCATTTTTCACAAATTTTTCCATTGAAATTCTATGATACTTTACATTGACCGTCTAAACCCTCCATGCTAGAATATCGTTAGTTTAAATTTTTAAACCAAGCAGGAGGCGATGACTATTGACTAGCGCTGAAGAAATCCAGGAGGCATTCCACCAGTGTATGCCGTTGTTCATTGCCCTGGGCGATAAAGTCCGATTGACGATTATTGATGCATTAAGCAGTGCAGCTTTAAACAAACAGGGCTTAAATGTTAATCAGATTACCGAAAAAACCAGCCTTTCCCGGCCTGCGGTTTCTCACCATTTAAAGATTTTAAAGGATGCCGGGCTGGTTGATATGCGTCCTTTAGGGACGGCCAACTACTATTACCTGACCATTGCCGAATGTAACAGGACATTGATGAACCTTGGTTTTCGGCTTCAGGAATTTATTCCGTAGACCAGAAATTGTTTCACTATCTATGCTAAGAGAAATTAAGGTATAGCCTGCCCTATTTTTACCCATACTTTTCCTATAGCAATTATTGGCATTGTTCTGTAATAAAAGGCAGAACGATTTTCCGGAAAGATTCTCTAAAAAGATTCTTTTAAAAAACCAGGAAAAGAAAGGAGTCAGCATGGCAGGACTTTTTAGTAAAACAAAGAAAAGAAAAAAGGCGGATATCCACCTTGATTTATCGGGTCTTCTCCGCCAGCTTGACCAGACAAAAGAAGAGATTGACGCTGCCAGAAATCATTTTGAGCAGGCTGTCGATCCCACGCTTATTGACTGCTACATTTATGAAATTAATGCCGCGCAGCTGCGCTATCAGTTCCTTCTGCGCCATTTTAAGGCGATGGAAAACGGCCGGTTTGCCGGCATGATGCATAAGCAATAACAGGAGGTAAAACAACATGAGCACTTGGTACGAAAAAGGAGTTTTTTATCACATGTATCCGCTGGGCATGACTGGTGCCCCAAAACAAAACACAAAAGAAGGCGTAACCAACCGTTTCGACGAACTGAACGACTGGATTCCCCATATACAGAAACTTGGATTTAATGCCGTCTACATCGGCCCTCTTTTTGAATCCTCATCCCACGGCTATGACACCAAAGACTACCGTCTGGTTGACCGTCGTTTGGGGGATAATGAAGCGTTTAAAAATTTTGTAAAACTTTGTCATCAGTCAGAAATTCAGGTCGTTGTTGATGGTGTGTTCAACCATACCGGACGGGAATTTTTTGCCTTTAAAGACATCCAGGAAAAGCGGTGGGATTCCCCCTATAAAGACTGGTACAAGGGGGTAAATTTTAACGGAAATTCCCCTTATAATGATGGATTTAGCTATGAAGCATGGCAGGGTCATTATGAACTTCCCTGTTTAAATCTGTGGAATCCGGACGTTCGCAATTATCTGTTTGATGTTATTCAGTTCTGGATTGATACCTTTGCTATTGACGGTATACGCCTGGACTGTGCTAATGTATTAGACTTTAATTTTATGAAGGAAATGCGTCAGAAAACCAGTACAATGAAGGAAGATTTCTGGTTGATGGGTGAAGTTATTCACGGCGATTATGCACGCTGGGTAAACCCGGAAATGCTCCATTCCGTGACAAATTATGAACTTCACAAGAGCCTTTATTCGGGCTTTAACGACCATAATTTCTTTGAAATTGCCCATAATGTACGCCGCTTAGAAGCCATTCACCGCAAGCTTTATACCTTTGTTGACAACCACGATGAAGACCGTATTGCCAGCAAGTTAAAGATAAAAGAGCACCTCCTTCCTGTCTATACCTGCCTCTTTACCTTACCGGGAATCCCCTCGGTTTACTACGGAGGGGAATGGGGCGTGGAAGGAAAGCGAACACGCACGAGCGATGAAGAACTCCGCCCTGCGTTAAAGGCCGGACAGGATGAAGAACTTCATGTTCCTCTGACGGACTGGATTGGAAAGCTGGGAAAGATCCATCAGGAAAATCCGGAATATCACGACGGCATTTACCAGGAACTGCTTTTAACCAACCGGCAGTATGCCTTTGCCCGAAAAGCAGAAAAAAGCATCTGCATTACCGCAGTAAATAATGACGACCAGGATGTAACCATCCATGTTCCCGTCCCCATCCACGCAAGCACGGCCGAAAACCTTTTTACCGGCGATGTTCTTCCTATAGAAAACGGCAAACTTGCGCTTTCTCTTAAGGGAAATGGCGGAGTCGTCTTAAAAATAAGGGAGGATTAAGAAAACTATGCCAAGACGTAAAAAACAAGCTGGAACAGGCTTTCTCACCGATATGGACCGCTACCTGTTCGGAAATGGAACCCACTACACGATTTATGAAAAAATGGGAGCACATCCTAAAGTTTACCAGGGTAAATCCGGCATGTATTTTGCCGTATGGGCACCGCATGCCCACTCCGTCAGCCTGGTTTGCGACCGCAACGGATGGATTCCCGGGGCTGACCCGATGACCATGCTGGAAACCTCTGGTATCTGGGAAATTTTCATCCCTGGCATGGGTCTTGGAGAGATGTATAAATATGCCATTACCACGGAAAGCGGAAAGGTTTTATTTAAAGCCGATCCCTATGCTTTCAGCTCCGAATACCGTCCTGGCACAGCTTCAGTTACTGCGGATATTAACAATTTTAAATGGAGTGATTCTGCCTGGATGACGAAACGCAGGGAAACAAATCCGATGAAATCTCCCATGAGTATCTATGAGGTTCATCTTGGTTCTTGGCGCAAGAAAAACCGTCCGGAAAAGGACGGCGTATATACTTATAAGGAAGCTGCCCACGAACTGGCGGACTATGTCAAGGAGATGGGCTACACCCATGTGGAACTTTTAGGCATTGCCGAACACCCCTTTGACGGGTCATGGGGCTATCAGGTAACAGGGTATTTTGCCCCTACATCCCGCTATGGAACACCGAAGGAATTCATGTATTTTGTCAACTATTTACATAAGAAAAACATTGGAATTATCCTGGACTGGGTTCCTGCTCACTTCCCGAAAGATGCCCATGGGCTGGCAGATTTTGACGGGCAGCCTCTCTACGAATACAGCGATTCCCGCAAAGGAGAGCACCCGGATTGGGGTACAAAAGTCTTTGATTATTCGAAAAATGAAGTGAAAAACTTCCTGATTTCCAACGCTCTCTACTGGGTGGAAAACTTCCATGTGGACGGCCTGCGCGTGGATGCTGTGGCTTCCATGCTCTATTTAGACTATGGGCGCACCCCTGGAAACTGGGTTCCCAACAAGTATGGCGGACATGAAAATCTGGAAGCTATCGAGTTTTTTAAGCATTTAAACAGTGTATTAATCGGCAAAAATACAGGCGCAATTATGATTGCTGAAGAGTCCACTGCCTGGCCGAATGTCACCAAAAAACCGGAGGATGACGGTCTTGGATTCAGCTTTAAATGGAATATGGGATGGATGCATGACTTCCTGGAATACATGAAGCTTGACCCCTATTTCCGCAAATATAACCATAATAAAATGACCTTTGGACTCACTTATTTTACTAGTGAAAACTATATTTTAGTCCTTTCTCACGACGAAGTTGTCCACTTAAAATGCTCCATGATTAACAAGATGCCGGGCATTTATGAAGATAAATTTGCTAACTTAAAATGCGGCTATACCTTTATGCTCGGCCATCCCGGAAAGAAGCTTTTATTTATGGGACAGGACTTTGGACAATGGCATGAATGGGATGAAAAGGTTTCTTTAGACTGGCATTTAACCCAGGAAGAACAGCACCATTCCCTCCAGTCTTACGTCCGTGATCTGCTTCATTTATATAAGAAATATCCGGCACTTTACAGCCTGGATAACGACTGGAATGGCTTTGAATGGATTAATGCAAACGACGGCGATCGAAGTATTTTCTCCTTTATCCGCCGTGACGAAACCGGCAAAAAGAACCTGCTTTTTGTAATTAATTTCACGCCGATGGAACGCTCCGATTATCGCGTAGGCGTTCCGAAAAAAGGAAACTATAACCTGGTTCTTAACTCCCAGGAAGGTCTTCTTCCCAAGGCGGTTCCCTACAAGGCAGAAAAAGGCGAATGTGACGGCCAGCCATATGCTGTTGCCTATCCGCTTCCTCCGTATGGAACAGCAGTATTCCGCTTCTAATGCGAGCAGATAATGCAAAAATAGATTCCAGCCCTACGTCCCGCTCGGAGATTAATAAAGATTAATAAGGTAAAACTACATAAAACCGCTGCAAACCTGTCCATCATCGGTTTGCAGCGGTTTTTCTTTCTTTTTCGTCTTCTTTTCTGCTTGCTTCTCTTTCTATTCGCTTCTTTTATTTTCCGCAGAAGATTACTTCTTCCTATGTTCCATCCGATTTCTATCCGAAAATTCTCCACGCACAGATAAACCGACTGGCCCACCAGGAACCCAGTTCGTGGTAAATTACGCGGCCGTGCCCGGAAGAAGCATCAATAACCATTCCTCCGCCTGCGGCAATTCCCACATGCCCGGAAACGACAACGATATCGCCGGCACGGATATCGGAGAAATTGCTAATCCGTGTATAACGGCCTACATTCCGCCATCCGGCAGAAGTTATGTAGCTTTGGTTTACACCGGCCTGGTTTAAACACCAGTAGACAAAACCGGAACAGTCAAACGAATTCGGACCTTTTGCTCCCCATACATAGGGGCATCCAAGTTTTGACTGAGCCACGGCAAGGAGCGTGCTGACGCCGCCGGATGTACTGACTGCCGACGAACCGGAAACCCCGGACGGACCGCTGGCAGCAGGAGCGCTGCTGCCGGCAGCGCCTGCCCCTCCTCCGGAACCGGAAGAAGCCGCCGTCTGGCTGCTGCCCCCGGCAGGGCGGGAAGCCGCCTGGCTGTTTTGATTACTTGAAGCTGCGGACTGTTTTGGTGCCTTCTTGACATTCTCCCCCGTAAGCTTTGCCATCGTCATGGCACCTACGGTTCCGTCGCTTGCCAGTCCGTTTTGTGTCTGGAAGGATTTTACTGCTTTTTCGGTTACTTCGCCGTAATAACCGGTAATATTTGCCGAATGTAAATAGCCGTATTTGCTTAAAAGTTCCTGCACCTTGGAAACATTATTATTCTCATCACCCAGACGCAGACCCATGGGTTTTGCATCCGGACTGCTTAACGCCAGCCTGGTTCCGGGCCCAAGATACCCGTCCACAACCTGATCGTTTCTCGCCTGGAACTGTTTTACTGCGTCAACCGTTTCCTGACCGTAAGCGCCGTCCGGCTCGGAAAGCAGATAGCCCAGACTTTTTAACTGTTCCTGGGCAGCCAAAACAACATCGCTCTTTTCCCCCAAGGCAACAAAGTTAGCTTTAATTTCGTCGGAATACATTAAGTTAAAGGTCTGCTGGCCAACCTTTCCGTCCTGACTTAAGTTGTTAATTTCCTGTAATTTAAGAACTGCGCTTTCTGTAGAATCGCCAAAAGAGCCCGTCAGCTGATCACTGCTGGCAAGATAACCAAGTTCGTAAAGCCGGTTTTGAATAACAATAATATCATCACCTTCATCGCCCTTCTGCACGGCATAATACTTGGCCTCCGGCGACATAATCGCATCGTAGGTCGAGCTGCCCACAATACCGTCCTGAATTAAGCCGTGCTGTCGCTGGAAAATTTTTACAGCGCGTTCCGTCTGCGTTCCAAAATAGGGCGTCGGTTCATCGTGATCCATAAATCCCAGTTCCATCAGCCTTTCCTGAAGCTGGGTAACTACCGGGTGTTCCTCGCCTAAACGCAGGTTTTCCGGCATAGGAACAGCTTCAGGAACCGTGACCTGAAGTTCGGGGAGAATCTGCCCGCGGGGGCTTAACGCAGGGATGGTTTCGGGTGCGGTGGTAACAATAATCTCTTCCGTCGTTTCTATCGTCTGGATATCTGCGGTCGAATCCGCCGCAGGAACGGTTTCTGGTTTTTTCTGGCAGCCGCAGGTCAATGCAGAGCAGAGCAGAGCAGTCAGAGTGAGGGCAGAGTAAGTGGTCAGTCTTCTGTATGATTTATTCCATTTCATGGGAGAGTCCTTTCTTCAAACAATCAGATTTACGGTAAGTTTGATACACAGAGTTCTTTGCACACGGTGCTTCTGGTATCGGTCAAACAATCTATGCACTGCCTTTTCTGCCCTGCAGTCTGGTCAAATTTTACGGATAGTCGGATACTAAGATAATCAAAGCGTCAAAAAAGCTTTTGCCGCTGCTTTATTTTGCAGGCAGAAAAGACTTAACTGTCAAATTACGCTTTATTCTAGCACATTTTTCAAAGAATTTCTACTATCCGATTATTTTTTTACAGGAAATTTTACCTGAACTTTAAATAAATCCCCGTCAATAAGGATTTGGAACACCCCTTTCTGCAGTTGTGTTAAACTCTGGGCGATAGAAAGACCTAAACCGCTGCCCTCTGTAGTCCGGGAAACGTCACCGCGGACAAAACGCTCCGTCAGCTCACTGCTGGAAATATTCAGCGGATGTTCGGAAATATTTTTTATGGTAAAGGCAACCCAGTCGCCTTCCTGGTTGATATCAATATAGACACGGCTGTTTGTCATGGCATACTTAAATGCATTATTGTATAAATTTTCCAGCACTCTCCAGAGCCGACGCCCGTCTGCTTCGATAAGGATCGGCTGTTCCGGAAGCCTGCTGACTAAATATAAGGATCGGGACAAAAATTTTTCTTCAAACTCTCCGTTGGTCTGGTGAATCAGTTCGACAAAATCAATATCGGAAATTTCCAGTTTTAAATTTCCCGAACTGGCTTTCGAGGCTTCCACCAAATCTTCGGTCAGGGTTTTTAATCTCTGGGCCTTCTGTTCAAGAACTTCCAGATAACCCTGGATTTTTTCATCCTGGATCTGCTCCCGCTTAATCAAATCCACATAATTGATAATGGAGGTGAGCGGTGTCTTTAAATCATGAGATACATTGGTAATTAAATCTGCCTTAAAGCGCTCGCTTTTAACCTTTTCCTGCAGAGCCGAATCCAGGTTTTCACCGATGTGGTTGATATGGTCGGCGGTAACTTTCTGTTTTCCGCTGAATTCCTCCAGATTTACGCAGTAACTGATATCGCCGGAAGCAATATTGGCAATGGCCTGGTTAATCTTATCTTCCTGCATGGCCTTTACTATCGTCAAGCGGAAACATGCCAGATCCAAAGCTGCCCAAAGCAGGATAATCAGCGCAAAAAGAATCTGATAAGAGGGCGATTCCAGGTAAAAAAACAGGTAGATGGAAGCACAGGCAAAAAGAATATTTACGCCGACAAAAAGGATGTAGCTGTAGGCACTGCTCCGCGAAGAAGCTTCGCAGGTAAAGTATTCCTTAGCCTCTAAACTGCCCCTCTGCAGCCAGCTGCTGCTCCAGAGTGTTTTTGCCTTGTAGCGCCGAAGAAGGCTGAAAAAACATACCAGCGCCACCAGGTAGGCAATCAGATAGAGCAGAAGTTTTTCCGTATAGTACCAGCTTGAAGCAGCAGTAATCAGATGAAGAAGGCGAAATCCCACAAACCTTCCCATAAATACACAGACCGCCCCGATCAGGGAAAACAGCAGGATACAGCCTTCCGGGCTAAGACGGTCAACCGGAGATAACACAACCTGGCTGCGATCCCTTCCCTGATAACCGGAAATCAGCATCAGATACAGGAAAGAGAAAAAACTCCCCACCAGGCCAAATCCCATAAATATCATTCCCCGCATCGTCCATTTGCGGATGGACGCATAGTTCGCGGACTCTGTGGTGTAGATATCGTGGTAGGGAAAATTGGTATCAATGGAAATCACAAAATGCTCAAAACTCTGATTATAAAAAGCCGTCTGGTCTGCCAGATCCAAAAGATACGTGGGCGGCTTTAACATATTGGTTTCGATAAAGGTTGAATCTGCGGAAACCTCTGCATAAAGCCCCATATGCTTAAGCTTTTCCCAGGAAGGCACGGAAACATTCGTATAATAAACCATGTCATCCATCTCGTCATTATAGTTTTGACAAATCAGTTCAAAGGAAAGGTTCGATTCCCCTTCAATCATATTGTAATACACATAGGCATAGCGGGTAAAATTCGTAAGGACTTCATAGCATAAATCCTTCATCTTTGCATAAGCCTGTCCCGGTTCGGTAAGCACCGGATCGGGATCATAGGCTTTATAGTCAATTAACACCGCATTTTCCTTGGCATTCGTATTTTCAAGGGGAAGAACATCGATCGACCAATCGCTCTGGATCAGATAGCCGTAGTGCTCGCCCAGTTTAATCATATCCTCTAAGGTGTAAGAGGTTTTTGCATTCTGCCCCTGGCTGACAATCAAAACCTCTTTTCCCGGATCGACTTCGCCATCGGTTTCAAACGCTTCCTGAAGTCGGACATAATCAAAAATCGCACGGATATCCGACTGCAGCTGGTTATAAAAAAGTTCTGACTGTACATAGGTTTCACTTTGCAGCCAGGTAAAACCCCGGCCAAAGTTCGAGTTTGCATACAAAATATAAATACTGACAATCACCATTCCCAGAGATAACAGGTGAACAACAACAGCCAGGATTTTTTTCATCTGCGTTAAATCCGCCTTCATATTCTTTCCTTCCAGGCCCTTTACCGGTTACTATGCAAAGATTTCGGCAAGCTTTGCGGCCTTATTGTTTTTCAATTTTATAGCCGACACCCCATACCACCTTTAAATAGCGCGGTTCCCTGGGGTTAATCTCAATCTTTTCCCGGATATGGCGTATGTGGACAGCCACCGTATTATCCGCACCGATAGCTTCTTCATTCCAAATCTGCTCATAAATCTCATCGATGGAAAATACCTTCCCGGCATTCTTCACCAAAAGAAGAAGGATATTGTACTCAATCGGCGTAAGGCGTATGGGTTCCCCGTCCACAAGAACCTCTTTATTATCGTCATTAATCTGCAGTCCCCCGCACTTATAAATCTGCCCGACGGCCTGCTGATTTAAATTGCCTAACTGCGTGTAGCGGCGAAGCTGGGACTTCACCCTTGCCATCAGTTCCAGAGGATTAAAGGGCTTGGTAATATAATCGTCGGCACCGATATTCAGCCCCAGAATTTTATCGGTATCCTCCGACTTAGCCGACAGGATAATAATAGGTATGCTGCTGGTTTCACGAACCTTTAATGTCGTCCGGATTCCGTCCAGCCCCGGCATCATCACATCCAGAATCAAAAGATCCACCTGGTTGCTGTCTAAAAGCTTTAAGGCTTCTGCGCCGTCGTAGGCTTTAATCACATGGAATCCTTCCCCTGTTAAATAAATGTCAATAGCTTCCACAATTTGCTGATCATCATCACATACTAAAATATTTGCCATGAAAAACTTCCTCCTCTATTGTAGGTGGGATTAACAGAATACATTATTACAATATGTTTCCATTATACATCAATTTAAGGCTGGTTGCCTATTACAATTTCATGAAAAATTTGGTAATTTTATGTTTCTGTTCCTGTTCACACATTCACAGCAACGGAGAAAAGTACATAATTAACCGACAAAAGCACATTTAAAAAAGCAAGCAGGGAAGATTTCCCCACTCGCTCTTTTGTTTTACCGAACCTGAGCCAGAATACTCTACTTTTTTATCTTTTAACGAACCTGCGCCAGAATACTCTGCTTTTTTATCTTTTAACGAATCTGCGCCAGAATACTCGGATCTTTTATCTTTTTATCCTCTGCCAAAAGCAGGATCTTGGACATAATCTCTGCGGTCTTCGGATCGTCATCCACAAACGGCAGGAACATCCGTCCGCGGTGCTGGGAGTGAACCGGTATAATATTGAGCATGGTATTGCCCATCTGGTGAACAACACCGCTTCCCAGATGCACGGTATACTTGCCTAAGCTGCCCTCGATAACGGCGTGATTTTTCTCCACCTTAACATTTTTCACCTTAAACAGTTCCAGATTGCACTGAACTATCATCTGACGCATTTCAATCGTGGAATGACTGGTTTCAGGATCAACGCCGCCCGCATGGGCCACGCTCACGGCCAGATCGACATCCCGCATAACCTCGCTGTAGATCACATCCGGGATTTCCTTAAGCTTCATCGCCTCAAAGGTCTTTCGGTGATAGAATACCACATATTCCAGGGTCGGCGCTTCGATATCACTTGGCGAGAACCAGTCTGCCATCGCATAGATCCGGGCAATAATATTTTCCTTATAATAAACCTTCTGCAGTCCATCCTCATAATCCGCCACCCAGCGCCGACTGCGAAGCGTCGCCACGGTTTTCTGCGGCTGAATCTGGTTTCCGGCAAACATTAAGGACTTATCCTTTTCCTGCTCTTCCTCCAGCTTCACATACAGTTCCCTAAATACCTGCTTAAAGGGCTGCTTCATCTGGTGTTCAAACAGATATTTCTGATAATCCTGCCAGTGTCCGTCCTGGTATAAGTCATAGGGATGAGCGATAAAGACCTGTTCGGTCGGCTTCACTTCCAAAACCGTGCCGGACCAGTCTGTTAATCCTTCTTTAGAGAGGAACCCAAAACGAACGGGTTCTTTTTCCGTCATCAGTACCAGCGGCGCAAGGATGGGACGGACAACCGGGTTTTTCATCAATTCTAAAAGCTCCCACACTTCAAATTTTGTCCGATCCTCCATCGCCTGTTCCATCATCTGGCGGGTGCGGCGATACTGCTCCCGAAGCTTTTTATTCCTCTCCTGGTACAGTAAAACCTGTTCGTTCTTTTTTATCTTTGCCGGAATAGATTTTAACTGCTTATCCCCTTTCCTGCAAAGCAAACTGCTCTTTCCGGTTTCATCCACGGAAAGCTTCAGTTCGACTTCCTCTGCACCGTCTACCTTCTTCCATTCATAGGAATCGGCAAAACTCTCGGCAAGCTTGGATTCCATGCGCAGGGTCAGCCGGGTAACATCGGTGTAACCGGCATGAACGCTTAAATTCTGCAAAGCCAGGTCTACGGCCTTTCCCTCGCTTGCCCGTCGCTGTGCGCCAAACTTTGTGCTTTCTTTTTTAAACTGCTGGATGAACTGATAGCGATCCAGGATATCTTCTTCCTCTTTTTTCTTCCCCTTGGCAAAAGGAAGCAGACCGACACTCATCAAAAGGTCCTTGTTCCGCTTTGCCTGGATTTCCTCTTTTAATGCTTCTTTTTCCACCTTTCCCAGTGCAGCGTCCGCATACTTTCTGGCGCGGCCGTGAGCGGTTCCGCCGGAGGAATACTTGGCGGCATCATAGAGCAGCTTAAAGTTTGCTTCTCCTAACTGCTTATAGGCTTCAAAAAACCAGTTAATATCGAATGCCCCACCCTGCAGTTCTTCCGGCGTTAAAGGCGTGTACTTGGCAATAATGGACGTCGTATATTCATCAAATCCCTCATTCGTATGCGCTTTAAAATAATAACATCCGCTTTGTAAACCTGGAAGCTTTAAGTACTCGGCTAACATGGGAATCCACTGAGGCGCATACATCGCCAGTTCCGCCAGACGCTTTTTGCTGATATCCGACCCCTTTAACGCCTTCTTTAAGTCGGCAGCGGTTTCCTCCGGCTTTGGATGGCAGACCTGTAAGAGATGGCTGAGTACCCCTTTTCTCTCGGATTGGCTCGAACCGTAAGCATAGCCCCGCTGGAAGGAGTCCTTCCCCAGTGCCGTCATAATGGCAACTAAATAATCAATCCCATAAATCACATTGATACTGGAAATGCTGGAAGAAAACGGCGTATTTTGTTCCCCGCGCTTTAACTCCACCTGCAGCACCATGGGAACAGCCTCCCGGTAAATTTCCCGGGCAAGCTTAATCGCCGGAAGTGTTTCCTCGGTAAGATTGTCATAGCGGTATTTTCCGTCAACTGGTTCAATCGCATGATTTCCAAAAAAGGCATTTACACTGCTGATCTCCGCATCCCGGTAGTGCAGCAGCCCCTTCTTTTCCACGGCGCTTACCGGCCCCAGAACGGCCCCAAGATTCAGGAAACGGAAAACTGCCTTGTAAACCAGGGACTTATCCCAGATTCCCCTTTCCCAGCAGCATACAAAATCCCGAAGCCGGACATAGGGTGCCTGATAACCGCCGTAGCGGGGACGCAGTTCCTTATCCTTCCACTGATCATAAGCCAGCTGAAGCTGAAAACGCAGGGAAAATGCTGTTTCCCAGTGATCTTCGTCTGCCTGGGAAAGCCAGTTAAACATCTGCTGGATGATCGGGAGATGAAGTCTGCGCACCGTAATCGGATAAGTTTCTTTCCACCGGGTTTCCTCCGTCTTAAACAGGGCATTTTCCTCATTTAACAGGGAAAGAAATCTTGCCGTCCCTGCAATCCCCCATTTTACGCAGAGTGCTGAGGGAACATATTGTTCAAACATGGTGTCGATAAGCTGTCTTGCCTGGCTTCCGTAGCGCAGCCCGGTAATCAGATTCTCAAACGGCGGTTTCTTTTTTTGGAAAAGACCCCCCTTTTTCTCCTGCCCGAACATCTCCGCATAAAAGGAAAGATTCTTCTTATAATAATTCTCATTTCCCCGGCATATCTGATAGAGATAGAGCACCATCATCATCTGAGGCGTGCGGATCTCCTTTTGATAAAATTCTTCCCAGAGTTCCCGGAAAGGATATTCATCTAAAGGTTCAAACTCTGCGTCTGCCCTTCTGTGCCGAACTCTGGCAAGCTGCGTTCCCAGAACCATTTCCGTATCCCAGGCCGAAGTATACTCCCTGTCCTTATTTTTTTCAATCAGTGCATTTAAGTGCTCTAAGATTTCAATGCAGTGCTCCTCGGAAAACGGGGTAAACAGGTTCAATACCTCTTCCGTATCGGCATTTGCCGGCGGAATCACCCACTCCTTCTTCGGATCGTAAAGCCCGTAGCCCGGCGTATTTACAATATCCTGTGCCTTGCTGCTCTCCCCGGTCAGTTCGTCTAACAGCACCTGCACCTTGCTTGTAGGGTTTTTAAGTTCGGCTAAGATCGGCGGGATATCCGAAAATGCCTCGGGACTTTTCTGCTTTATACTGAGCGCCATATCCAGCGCCCCCATATGGCAGTCTTCGGAATTTGTCTGAATTAAACGGGAAATACTCGCCTTCTGCCCACCTATGCTTTGCCTGCGCAGAAGCTTAAGCGTTTCCTTGCGCCCGGTCTTATATTTTAAGTTTTTCTCGATCTTACCATAATCCTCATCCTTCAGTTCAAGGTCATTGACCAACTGGAAGGCTGCCTCCATCGTGTAGCTTTCCGGGTTATGTAAAAGTTCAAACAGAACATCCTTTTGTTCCTGCCTTTTCGGGCGGTATAAAAAGATGCGCACAACCCAGTGACGGAAGGTGCTGTCCATCTGCGGAATCAGCGAAATCACTTCATTAAGATACTCCTCCTTCTGGAGCATCCAGGCAATCAGCGCCATCCTGGACACCACATCGCTGCGGTTAAGCGTAACCTGATGCCAGGGGAAGATGCAGGGGTCAATCGTCAATCCCTTTTTCGGAAGCCGGTTAAGAATGGCCTGCAGATAATGGTAAAATTCTTCCGCCTCCTCTCCGCTGTCAAAATAATTCTCCGGCTCTAACGCCTTGGGTTCGACCACCTTTTTATCGGATGGATAATAGGAACTTCCGTAAGTAAGTAAATCGCGGAAACACCCGCCGGGGAAGTAAATCAGGCCAAACATATAGCAGGCATCCAGTTCCAGATCATCCGAATATTTGCGGATAACTTCCTTGGAAATTTCCAGGCTTAATTTTTTATCCTGAATAGAGCCGACAAAATACGACGCCGTCATAATCTGGTGGCGGCTGCCCTCCTTAGCAAGCTTCTTTACCGCTTCCACGGCAGCTTTGGCATCGTAAAAACCCTTGGCCCAGAGCGCACAGCTTATGGCAACGGCATCCTCCGTTAAGAGCTGTTCCTCACAAACGCCCTTATCCCGCAGACACTGTCCCATCAGGCGAACCAGCTTATCGGTAATCCGATCCACACTCTTCTCGTTAAAAATCCCTATCCAGGTACTGACTGCCCGCTTAATGGAAGAATAACGCACCAGATTATTGTCCTCAATCACCTTAAATAAATGAAGGAACGCTTCCGGCCTCCCGGCATCCATCGTTTCGCACACCGCCTGCCTTGCCCCTTCCTGAAGGCGGGCAGCTAAAAGGAAATCCCCTAAAAGCTTATACAGGTCTTCATTCTTGCTCATCACGATTCCCCGGATAAGTTCGTGGCTGATCATGGCGGTATTGCCCTCGCCTAAAAGAATATCCTTCACCGCCTGAATCGTTTCCTGATTCCCGCAGTCCATCTGTGCCGCCAAAAGACATGCATAATCCCAGTACTCTGTCCGGGCATGGTCATAGATTTCTTCCGCGTGAAGCTGATAACCCGAATCATTGATTCCTTTGTCCATATTTCCGGTTAAAATCTGCCCTAAGGAAAACCGGTAAAATTTCAGACGCGAACATGCCCAGAGCAATAAAATGCTGTTACGGACAAAGGGCACATAACTTTTCGAGCGCATACTGCGCCGCCACCATCCGGCGGTCATCTGGTACTGGTTCATCTGATCCAGGGCATAGTAAAAGGTTTCTTCCATCCCTTTAGGGACGCATGCAGCAACCAGATGCGGAAATTCCCTGCGGTAAAGTTCGCTTAAAGTTAAATATTTTCCCGATTCCAGCTGCTTTTCCATCCACTCCGCTTCTGTCTGCGGAAGATTATAGCGGTAAGGCGAGGGAAGAAGCTTTCTCTCCATGTCCGATAAGTCCTTTGCCTCCCCCTTAATCTTTGCTATCCACTTTTCGGTTATTTTTTTCCGCGAATCATAGGTAAATTCTGCCATTTGTTATCTTATCCTCCTCTCCATCATCCGTATTTTTACCAGTAACAACCGGCTAACATCGCCAGGCGGATAAAGGTAAATATCGGTTCTTCACCGTCTTTCCAGGGAATGCCCTGTGTAAGCTCTGTTAATTCCTCTTCGTCTGCAAATACCCGGTAAATCCCGTCTTCAAAACACTGGATAGCATTTTCCACCGCCTGTTCTTCCTGGGCATCCTCCCCCTGGTGAACATGAAACGAAACCTTCCCGGCAGAGGCTTGATCCAAAATCTCCTCTTTAGTCAGGTAAGGAAGGATCTGGCCTGCATCCTTTCGCGCATTATAATCCCTCACCCCAAGCCGAACCAGACCATCCAGCAAGTCCCGGACACATTCCGGTTTTTTCTCCAGGACAAAGGGAACCGGAACAATATCCGCCTTCTTCTGCTTTCCCAATTTCTTCATCCTTGCATAAATCGTAAACGACATCTTCTCTGCCCTCCTCTCCACCACTTTTTTCCTGTCATCCTCTATCATAATAAAAAAACTCTGTTTTTGCAACAAATCTGCTGCAAAAACAGAGTTAAAAAATGCGCCCTCAGGGACTCGAACCCTGGACAAATAGATTAAGAGTCTACTGCTCTACCAACTGAGCTAAGGGCGCTTTTTCTTTTGCTTCAAGCTACAACATTCCATCGCATCGAAACTGACTGTATTCTACAATAAGGGGCTGAAAATGTCAACCCCTATTTTCTTCTTTTTTTATTTTTTCTTAATAAATATTTAATTTTACCAAAAAACTGTGTTCATTTATCCTCTTTATCTTACATTTGCACGAATAAATTCCCGTAAATCACCCTTGGACATGCTCTGACTTATCCTGTTTACCACCTTCCCGTCTTTAAAAATCATCAGGGTCGGAATATGCGTTACCTGATAGTTTTCGGCAATTTCCATATTTTCATCGATATTCAGTTTCCCGAAAATCATTTCTCCGCCAAGTTCTTCGGCTACGGCTTCAAATACCGGTGCAAACATCTTACAGGGCACGCACCAGTCCGCATAAAAATCAACCAGTACCGGGGATTTTGCATCCAGCACCTTTTCCTGAAACTCTGCCGCCGTTAATTTTTGTACCATAATGTTTTCCTCCTTATGTTCTTTGCTTTTTTCTTCCTGGCCAATCCGGTTGATTGCCGGATTTCGGTTTACTCTTCTTTCTTTTTCCCGCTGCCAAGTTTTTTATTGACTTCTGTTAATGATTTTTTCCAGCGAAGCACCTCTTTATTCAGTGCAAGGTTCCCGCTGAATTTTTTTCCTAAATTTTTTTGAATCTGCTCCGTAATGCTCACGGTAAAACCACCTTTTTGCTCTTTTTTTATCTTATGCAGCAGTTTATGTGGTTTTTCCTCTTCCCTGCTTTTTACCGCCCGGCAATCAGCTTATAAATCGGATTACCCTGTGCTGAAAATTTTTCTTCATATTCGGTCATAACATTCCCCCTTGCCATTGGTGAATGATGCAGGTCGTCCGTATGCTCCAGAATTTTCCATCCCGCTGCCGGAATTGCTTCCATGGAGTAAGCAAACAGCCCCTGATTATCCGTTTTAAACTCCAGTCTTCCGTCCCCGGCTAAAATCTGGTCATAAACCTTTAAAAAATCCGGTGAGGTCAGACGGCGCTTTGCATGTCTGTCCTTGGGCCACGGATCGGAAAAGTTTAAGTAAATCCTTTTTACTTCTCCTCCCGCAAAGCTGTCCGCCAGATTTTTCGCGTCTATACATAAAAACCAGATATTGGTCAGTTCCAGTTCCTTCCTCTTCTCCAGCCCCCGAAGAAGCACACTGGAATAGCGCTCGATACCAATATAATTCCAATCCGGATTTTCCTTCGCCAGTTCCATAATAAACCGGCCCTTTCCCATGCCCACCTCAATTGCTATGGGATTTGCATTGCCAAACAGGTTATGCCAGCATCCCTTTTGCTTTTCCGGCTCCTGAACCACATAGGGACTTAAAGCAATAGCTTCCTCCGAACCGGGAATATGGCGCAATCTCATGCTCCCGTCCTCCTTCTCTACTTAAAATTAACTTTCTTTTATTTAATTAGTAAACATATCCAAAAGTCATTTTACGCATCTAAAAGTATAACATCCCCTTGAAATTTTTGCAATCTCGGAAATCTCGGAAAATTTGCGAAAACCAGGTGCACATTTTGTCGAAATCGAGTATAATAGAGCCATAAATACATTCGTGAATCTTCTGGACACACTTATCCAGCCTAATATTTAGACAATTAAGGAGGACTTATTTTATGGCAGACGTTGGCACCTGGGAAAAAATCCAGCAAAGTGTAAAAGAAACCGAACGTTTATTGAGTAAAAAGCAAAATAATCTGGCTATGGTCAAGGCCAGGCAGACGTTGGAATATATGGTGAAGGCACTCGCTGAGCGGGCCTGTATCGTAGACGGCGATATGGCTGATATCATCGATCAGCTTTATGACGGGCGCTGGATTGATAAAACCACCAAAGACCGCTACCACAAGATACGGATTATCGGTAACAAGGCTGTTCACGACGGGAATGACTCTTCCTCGGATGCAAACTTAGCCTGCCAGCTCCTTTCAATGGAATATCCGGCATTTGCCCCCAGAAACCGCAGACCGCAAAACCGCACGGCAAATGCAGCGCCGCCGGCCAGGCCGAGGACAGACGGCCCTAACCGCAGACGGACAAAGCGAAAAAGATCGCCGGTCAAGGATTTTATGCGGATCTTTATCCCAATTATCCTTATTTTACTGCTGATTATTTTAATCCGCATACTTATTCCCAAGGCACCGGAGGAAAATCAGCCCACGCAGCCGCAGACCACGATTGCTGCACCGGAAAATCCTACGGACCAGACCATTGCAGATCCTACGCTTCCAAGTGAGGAAACACCGGCGGAAAGCCCGACAGAAACTACCGCACCGCCGGAAACGACGACTGCACCGAGGGTTTATAAAACTACGGAAACTTTAAATGTCCGCGCCGAACCTTCGACTACAGCCCGCATCCTGGTTCAGCTTGCTCCCGACACCGAGGTGAATGTGATGGGCACTTATGATGATCAATGGACAATTATCAATTATGACGGACAGGACGCCTATGTCGCCACGGCTTATTTAACCCAGTAGCGTCAAACGCAGTACCTATAAACCCGACAGCGATAAATTCAGCAGCGATAAACGCAGCAGATGCAAGCCCAACAGCAGGTTTTTTCACCTGCTGTTTTTTTGTTTTCTTAACAATTTTTTAACATTATTAATTTTTCACTAAATTATTGCTTTAATTTTAACACAATCTTGTCATTTTTGTTCTGGCTTTTTTGACAGATCTTGTATATGATAAGGAGGGAAAATAGAAGAAAAAGGAGGAACCTTTGTGGATAAGCTGATAAAAAAAATATCCGAAATCGAAGCTGCCGCTACTTCCGTGATGGAAGAGATGAATACGCAGAAAGCGGCGTTTACTGCCCAGATTCATGAAAAGACAGCTTCTTTTGACCGGGAACTGGAGCAATCCACCACGGAACAAATCAAACAGCTGAATCTTTCCATGGAAGAAGAACTGCATCAGCAGCTGGCGCGTCAGGAAAGCGAGGGGGAGAGGATTTTAGAATGCTTGGAACAAATTTATGAAGCAAATCATACGATTCTTGCCACGAACCTCTTCCAGGAAATCATAAAGGAGTAACGCTATGGGAAGCCTTTTCAGCTACAGTGGACTTACCACAAAAATAAAGGCCATGAAGAGGAATCTGCTTACGGACAGTCAGTATCGGGAAATGGCTGCATTGGACTCGGTTGCCGGTTCTGTGGAATATTTAAAAAAACAGCCCTCCTACCAGCATATTTTAACGCAGACGGATGCAGGGCAGATGCACAGGTCGGATATCGAAGAACTTCTTTTGCAGGCAGAATACCGGGACTTTTCCAAGCTGTACCGGTTTGCCAACCTGTCCCAGCGGAAATTTTTAGACCTTTATTTTATGCACTATGAAATTTCTATTTTAAAGCGCTGTCTTAGAAACCTTATGGGCGGGCAGCCGATGACATTAAAGCTGTATCATTTCCAGGAATTTTTTGAACGACATTCCCAGCTGGATGTGATTAAGCTGACTGCCGCGAAAAACCTTTCCGAATTTACGGCAAATCTTTCCGGCACACCCTACTATGCCCTGCTGATGCAGTTAAATCTTCAGGAAAACCTGACGGTTTTTGACTATGAGATGCAGCTTGATTTTCTGTACTTTAAGACCATGTGGAGGATGAAAAACAAGCAGTTAAAGGGCAAGGAGCAGCAGATGATTACCCAGTGCTTCGGGAGCCGCCTGGATATGCTCAATATCCAGTGGATTTACCGCTGCCTTCGCTATTACTCCATGACACCGGAGGAAATCATGGCCCTGCTTATTCCGGTTTTCTGGCATTTAAAGCCGGAGCAGATGAAAAAACTTGCTTCCTGCACCTCTCTGGAAGAATTTTTTTCGCTGTTAAAGACCACCCGCTACGGAACGCTGAATCTTGCAAACCTGGAAGAACAGCCAAACCCGGAGAAATTAAGCCTTCAGGTACTTGCGAGGATTCACCATTTAACGGCTCTGCACGAGCCTTACTCCGTAGCCTCCCTTAATTCTTATCTGTACTTTAAGGAACTGGAAATTCACCGGATTATTACCATTATTGAAAGTATTCGCTACGGTTTAGGGCAGCAGCAAATCCTGAATCGTTTAGAAAATGTCATGTAAAGGGGGTAGTTTTTTGTGATTGAAAAGATGAAATTCTTAACACTCACTGGCCCAAGAGAGGACATTGACCGGGTAGTAGACACGTATCTCTCCAAATACGAAATTCACCTGGAAAATGCCCTCTCCCAGTTAAAAACGGTCAGTGAACTGCGGCCGTTCGCCGAGGGGAATCCCTACGTCCGCGAATACCGGAAAGCGACGGAGCTGATGGAACAGCTTGCCGCTTCGGATCTTCCCGTCCGGGATATCGGCATTGACCAGGCTTTGGACACCGTCCATGCCTTAGAAACCACCCTGGCTGAATTGACCAGCCAGAAGGAAGAATGGGAAAAGCAGCGTGAACTTTATGTTTCCTCGCTGAACCAGGTTTCCCCATTTATCGGCCTGAATTATGATATTGCCCAGATTATGCAGTTTAAGTCCATGAAATTCCGCTTTGGACGGGTGGCAAAGGAATATTTCTCCTATGTGGAAACCTTTGTCTGTGACAATATCGACTCGATTATGTTTAAATGCCAGGAAGATGATACCTATGTGTGGCTGGTGTACTTTGTTCCGGCTCCGGTAGCCAGCAGGATTGATGCCATCTACTCTTCCATGCATTTTGAGCGCCTCTTCCTCACCCATGAATACCAGGGTACGCCCACCGAGGCTTCACACCTTTTACAGGAACAGCTTGCCGGGGCGGATGCTGCGATTGAAAACCTGAATAAGGAAATCCGGGCAGCGCTGGAAGCAAAGAAAGAGGATCTGGCAAGCGCCTGCCAAAAGCTTGAACGCTACAGCAGCAACTTTGACGTGCGCAAGCTTGCCGCCTGCACCAGCCGGAGAAGCCATACCTTCTTTATCCTCTGCGGGTGGATGACCGAAAAAGATGCCCTCTCCCTGCAAAAGGATATGGAACCGGAGCGGGACTTATTCTTAAACCTGGAAGAAGAGCCGGGCGATGTTCAGACCAAGCCGCCGACCAAACTCTCCAATCCCAGACTGTTTAAACCCTTTGAACTCTTTGTTCAAATGTACGGCCTGCCGGACTACCACGAATTTGACCCGACCATCTTAATCGGGCTGACCTATTCCTTCCTCTTTGGCTTTATGTTCGGCGATGTGGGGCAGGGGCTCTGCCTGCTGATTGGCGGATGGCTTTTATACCGGACAAAGAAGATGAGCCTTGCCGCCATCGTCAGCTGCTGCGGGTTCTTCTCGACGATTTTCGGCTTCTTCTTCGGCAGTATCTTTGGGTTTGAAGATATTATCGAGGCTGCATGGATGCGTCCGGGACAGGCGATGACGACCTTGCCGTTTATCGGCCGGTTAAATACCGTATTTGTTATTACGGTAGCCTTAGGCATGGGCATTATCGTTTTGACCATGATCTTTAATATTATCAACAGCCTGCGCACCCACGATACCGAAAAAATCTGGTTCGATACTAACGGTGCTGCCGGACTGGTGTTCTACCTGTCCCTGATTATTGTTATTGTGCTGTTTATGACCGGAAAACCGCTGCCGGCAGGTATTTTCATGACCGTAATGTTTGGCCTGCCTTTATTACTTATCTTTTTTAAAGAACCCTTAACTTCCATGGTAGAGAAGAAAGGTGCCCATATCGAAGGCGGTAAAGGCATGTTCTTTATCCAGGGCTTTTTTGAACTCTTCGAATTATTATTAAGCTATTTTTCCAACACGGTTTCCTTCGTCCGTGTAGGTGCCTTTGCCGTAAGCCACGCCGCTATGATGGAAGTCGTGCTGATGCTTGCCGGCTATGAATCCGGCTCAGTCAACTGGATCGTGGTGGTTCTCGGAAACCTCTTTGTCTGCGGAATGGAAGGCTTAATCGTCGGTATTCAGGTGCTTCGTCTGGAATACTATGAACTGTTCAGCCGTTTTTACCGCGGAACGGGACGCCCCTTTAAGGCTTACGGAATAAAATAATCGAAGTATCAAAAGTTCTTTTGCTGCTTTTGGCAATAGAGTTTGCAAAAAAGAAAAATATATAAATTGATAAGAAAAGGAGAAAAAACAATGATCGTAAAATTATTAATCACTCTTGCATTTATCCTCAGTATCCTGGTACCCTTCGGCGCTTTTGCCGCCGGCGAAAAATCCCGCGGGCGCTATAAAAAGGCTCTGGCAATCAACTCCTTCCTGTTTTTTGGCACCATGCTTGTGTGCAGTGCATTATTCTTTACCGGCAATGCCTTTGCTGCCGAGGAAACCGCTGCTGCCGTAAATCCGGCTGCCGGAATGATTTGTTTAGCTGCTGCCCTCTCCACCGGCTTAGCCTGCATCGGCGGCGGTATCGCGGTTTCCGCTGCTGCCTCTGCCGCTCTTGGTGCTATCAGTGAGGACGGCTCCATCCTTGGTAAATCCTTAATCTTCGTTGGCTTGGCCGAAGGTGTTTGTCTTTACGGATTAATCATTTCCTTTATGATTATCGGCCGTCTTTAATTTGATGAAAATGTATCTGATCAGCGACAATGTGGATACCCTGACCGGGATGCGTCTGGCTGGGGTGGAAGGATCTGTCGTCCATGAACGAAATGAACTAAAGGAAGCATTGGATAAAGCGTTGGCCGACAAGGAGATTGGGATTTTGCTGCTGACGGAAAAATTCGGAAGGGAGTTCCCGGAAATCATCGACCAGGTAAAACTGGGCCGGAAATTCCCGCTGATTGTCGAAATTCCCGACCGCCATGGAACCGGCCGCAAGCCAAACTTTATCACTTCCTACGTAAATGAAGCCATCGGATTAAAGTTATAACAGAAAGCAGGTGATCGATTTGACCACGGATGATAAGTTACAATATTTTTTAACGATCTGTATGGAAGATGCACAGGGAAAAAGTGACCATCTTCTTAAACAATACTCCTCCTCCCTGGAAAAAAATCTGGAAGAACATAAACGGGAAGCCTCCCGCCTGGCTCATCTGCAGGTACAGGGGGAGAAGGAAAAACTCCAGCACAAAATGAATAAAGAACTTGCCCTGGGGCAGATGAATATCAAGCGAAATTTCAGCCGCCGCCACGATGAACTGAAAGAAAAATTATTTACCGAAATAAAAGAACTTCTTGACTGCTACCGCGAAACACCGAAATACACCGAATGGTTAAAAAAGCAGGTAAAAGAAGCCGAAACCTTTGCCGGCAAAGAAAAGCTTACCGTCTACCTCGACCCGAAGGACGCCGATAAACTTTCGCAGTTTACCGGGGATGCTGCACCGGATACGGCAGTCGAAGTCAGCCAGTATTCCTTTGGCGGAGGTATCCGTGCGGTGATTCCTTCCCGGAACATCTTAATTGATCAGTCCTTTGACAGCAAGCTGGCAGAGGCAAAAGAAACTTTTCGTTTTGAATTAGGAGGCAGCGCTCATGATTAGCAATACGCAGTCCACGACAGAGCCAAAAACCGGCGTTATCTCTGGTATTAACGGCCCGGTGATTACCTTAGAGGGTGATCCTGGCTTTCAGATGAATGAAATGGTCTATGTAGGAAAGGAAAACTTAGTCGGCGAGGTTATCGGCCTGGCTTCTGACCGGACGACCATCCAGGTCTATGAGGAAACCAGCGGCATACGCCCCGGCGAACTGGTATACGGAACGGGGGCACCGGTATCCGTTACCTTAGCTCCCGGAATCTTAAATAATATCTTTGACGGAATCGAACGGCCTTTAAGTGAAATCGCAAAATCCGGCGGGGCCTACATCAGCCGCGGCGTCCATGTGGATTCCCTGGACACCGAAAAAAAATGGTCCGTTCATATGCTGGCAAAAAAGGACAGCCAGCTCCTGCCCGGAAGCATTATCGCCGAGGTACAGGAAACAAGAGCCATCGTCCATAAGGTTATGATCCCTCCTTCCATGGAAGGAACGGTGCTTAATGTCGTTTCTGACGGCGACTACACCATCAATGACCCCCTGCTCACCCTTCTCCTTCCCGACGGAACCAAAAAGGAAGTGACCATGACGCAGAAATGGCCGATCCGTATTCCCAGACCCACCGCCCAGCGCTTCCCGGCAGCCCAGCCTTTAATTACCGGACAGAGAATCTTAGATACGCTGTTTCCTTTAGCCAAGGGCGGCACCGCTGCCGTTCCCGGGGGCTTTGGAACCGGAAAAACCATGACCCAGCACCAGATTGCCAAGTGGTCGGATGCCGATATTATTATCTACATCGGCTGCGGCGAGCGCGGAAACGAGATGACCCAGGTATTGGAGGAGTTCTCGGAGTTAATTGACCCGAAAAGCGGAAATCCGTTAATGGACCGTACAGCGCTGATTGCCAACACCTCCAATATGCCGGTAGCCGCCCGTGAAGCAAGCCTTTACTCCGGTCTTACCTTAGCAGAATACTACAGGGATATGGGCTACCATGTGGCGATTATGGCGGATTCAACCTCCCGCTGGGCAGAGGCCCTTCGGGAACTTTCCGGTCGTCTGGAGGAAATGCCTGCCGAGGAAGGCTTCCCTGCTTACTTAGCATCCCGGCTTTCTGCCTTTTATGAGCGTGCAGGCATGATGCAGAACTTAAACGGAACGGAAGGCTCGGTTTCCATAATCGGTGCGGTATCGCCCCAGGGCGGCGACTTCTCCGAGCCGGTAACACAAAATACCAAGCGCTTTGTCCGCTGCTTCTGGGGACTTGATAAGTCCTTAGCCTACGCCCGCCACTTCCCGGCAATTAACTGGCTGACCAGCTATTCGGAATACTTATCCGATCTGTCGCCATGGTATGCGAATTACGTTGATAAGCGCTTTATGGACTGCCGCAGCCAGATCATGTCTTTGCTTACCCAGGAAAGCAGCTTAATGGAGATTGTAAAGCTGATTGGTGCCGATGTCCTTCCCGACGACCAGAAACTTATCCTGGAAATCGCCAGGGTTATCCGCGTGGGCTTCTTACAGCAGAACGCCTTCCACAAGGATGATACCTGCGTTCCTTTGGAAAAGCAGTTCAGGATGATGGATATTATCTTATATCTGTACCAGAAATCCCGTGAGCTGATTTCCATGGGTATGCCGATGTCCGTGCTGAAGGAGGACACGATTTTCGATCAGATTACCACCATCAAGTATGACATCCCCAATGACCGCCTGGATTTATTCCAGACCTACCGGGATAAGGTCGATGCTTTTTATCAAAATGTTTTAGCACGCAACGCATAAGGAGGAAGCGATTATGGCTATTGAATATTTAGGTTTAAGCGGCATAAACGGTCCTCTGGTGGTTCTGGAAGGGCTTCAGGGCGCTGCTTATGACGAAATCGTAGAAATGACGGTAAACGGCACACAGAAGAAAATGGGCCGTATTATCGAGATTCACAAAGACAGGGCCGTGATCCAGGTATTTGAGGGAACCGACGGCATGGCCTTAAAAAACACCCACACCCGGCTTACCGGTCATCCCATGGAGATTGCCGTTTCCGAGGAAATGCTTGGGCGAACCTTTAACGGCATCGGGCAGCCCATCGACGGACTTGGCGTGCTCTCCTCCGACACAAAGCTGGATGTCAACGGCAAGCCTCTAAATCCGGTGAGCCGGGAATATCCCAGAAACTATATCCGCACGGGTATTTCCGCCATCGACGGGCTGACCACCTTAATCCGCGGGCAGAAGCTTCCCATCTTCTCCGGGAACGGCCTTCCCCACGACCAGCTTGCCGCCCAGATTGTCCAGCAGGCTTCCCTTGGGGATGACAGCAACGAGAAATTTGCCATCGTCTTTGCCGCAATGGGCGTAAAATACGACGTTGCCGATTTCTTCCGCCGCACCTTCGAGGAAAGCGGGGTATCGGATCATGTGGCAATGTTTATCAACCTGGCAAATGACCCGGTAGTGGAGCGTCTGATTACGCCGAAGGTTGCCTTAACGGTCGCCGAATACCTGGCCTTTGAAAAGGGAATGCACATCCTGGTCATCCTTACCGATATGACTTCCTTTGCCGAGGCTATGCGTGAGGTTTCCTCCTCCAAGGGAGAGATCCCCTCCCGTAAGGGCTTCCCCGGCTATCTCTACAGCGAACTTGCCGCTCTTTACGAGCGTGCCGGCATCGTTAAGGGATGTCCTGGTTCGGTAACGCAGATTCCGATTTTAACCATGCCCAACGACGATATCACGCATCCCATCCCCGACTTAACCGGCTACATTACCGAAGGCCAGATTGTTTTGGATCGTGAACTTCACGGACAGTCCGTCTATCCGCCCATTAACGTCCTGCCCTCCCTTTCCCGTCTGATGAAGGACGGTATCGGAAAAGGCTATACCAGGGAGGATCACCAGGACGTCGCCAATCAGCTCTTCTCCTGCTACGCCAAGGTGGGCGATGCGAGAGCTTTGGCTTCCGTTATCGGCGAGGATGAACTTTCCCCGATTGATAAAAAATATCTGGCTTTCGGAAAGGAATTTGAGCGCCGCTTCGTCGGTCAGGATGTGCAGGACAACCGGAGTATATTGACGACACTGGATATTGGCTGGGAGCTTTTGGGGATGCTTCCAAGAGAGGAGCTTGACCGGGCGGATACAAAGATCCTGGATCAGTATTATCATCCCGCGGAGGTAGCTGAATGAATCCAAATACCTTCCCTACCAAGGGAAACCTGATTCTTGCAAAAAACTCCCTTGCCCTGGCTAAGCTTGGCTACGGCCTGATGGATAAAAAAAGAAATATCCTGATTCGGGAACTGATGGGCTTAATCGACGAAGCCAAGGATATCCAGGCAGAAATCGATACCACCTTCACCCAGGCTTACGAGGCCCTGCAGCTTGCCAATATCGAACTGGGCATTAACTACGTGCAGGAGATCGGCAGGGCGGTTCCCGTGGAAAACTCCATCGCCATCAAGGCAAGAAGTATTATGGGTACGGAAATCCCGCTGGTGCGCTACGATGCTGCTTCGCTCCGCCCCACCTACGCCTTTGGCGATACCCGCCAGTCCTTAGACGAGGCAAGGATGAAGTTTGAAAAAGTAAAGGAATTAACCATCAAACTTTCCATGGTGGAAAACTCCGCCTACCGCCTGGCTTCGAATATAAAGAAAACCCAGAAGCGGGCCAATGCGTTAAAAAACATCACCATCCCCGCCTACGAAACTCTGACCAAAGATATTTCCAACGCACTGGAAGAAAAAGAGCGCGAGGAATTTACGCGGTTAAAGGTTATCAAGCGCATGAAGGAAAATAAAGAATAACAAAAAAATAATAAACACAAAAAACAATGTTTCATAAAAAGAGGAAGCTGCTCGTAAAGCCTCCTCTTTTTTCTTCCCCCTTGCAATTCTTCTTAATCTGTTATATGATTAGCTAAATATAGTACTGCTAAAGTTAAAAGATAAAACTAAGATAAAAAAGCCCAAACAGGACAAATTTTTAATGAGGTGACTTACGTGATAAAACCAATTCTGCACCGTTTTTTGGGAATCCTTACCGCTTTTGCCCTGATGTTCACCCTTCTTATTACATCGGTCGAAGCTGTGTGCTACTGGGTTCCCGGCTATTACCAGCATGAATATACCAAGTACAGCGTCCTTGATAACCTTCCCTCGATGACGATGGACGATCTGCTTATCGTAACCGAAGAAATGATGGCCTATCTGCGCGGAAACCGTAAAGATTTGCATGTGAAAACGGTTATGGGCGGGGAATACAGAGAATTTTTTACGGAACGCGAAATTGCCCATATGGAAGATGTACAAGGACTTTTCCTTGCCGCGGTTTTCCTGCGTCGGCTCTGCCTGGTGCTCATCTTTTTCTGCATCGGAACGATTTATTTAACTAAGGGAAATCTGCGCCTCATCCTCCCGAAAATGCTGTTTTTCGGCACCCTGCTTTTCTTTGGGACTGCGGCGGTTCTGGGTCTTATTATATCCACAGACTTTTCAAAATACTTCATTGTTTTCCACCATATTTTCTTTGATAATGACCTGTGGATCTTAGATCCGTCCGTAGATATGCTGATTAATATTGTCCCGGAACCCTTCTTTATGGATACTGCTTTTTTCATCCTTATCCTCTATGGGTTTCTTACCCTTTTGGTGCTTGGCATTTCCTTTGCGCTGATGAGAAAGAACCGATTGACCATGCATAAAAAAGATTAAAAAGGAGTTTTATGGTTTACCTTATGAAGACGAACAAAAACCGTGTCCTGTCTTTTTTCCTGGTGCTGTGTCTGTGCTTATTTATCGCTGACCAGCCTGCTTTTGCAGAGGCCTCCTGGCCGCAGTGTTCAGGAATCCAGGCAGACGGCGGTATATTAATTGATGCCGATTCCAATGCCGTACTTTATGAAAAAAATGCGGATCAAGCCTACTATCCAGCCAGTATTACCAAGATATTGACGGCACTGATTATTATTGAAAACTGCGATTTGGATGAGATGGTCACATTCTCCGATAACGCAATCAATAACGTGGAATCCAACAGTTCCAATATGGGCACCATGGTCGGCGATGTTTTATCGGTCCGCGACTGCCTTTACGGTCTTATGCTGGCTTCGGCCAATGAAGCCGGCAATGCTCTGGCCGAACACTTATCCGGTTCGATTGAAGCTTTTACGGATCTCATGAACCAGAAGGCCCTGGAACTTGGCTGTACAGGCAGTCATTTTGCCAATCCCAGCGGTTTAAATAACCCTGACCACTATGTAACTGCCCGGGATATGGCAGCCATTATGCGGGCGGCGATTTCCAACCCTGTATTCGTAGAGATTGACGGTGCCCGTTACTGGAAACATGCTCCCATCAAGCGATACCCGGACCCGGACGATCCGCACAATACGGTCTATGCCCACCATGCCATGATAAAAAAGAATGATTCCCGCTACTATTCGGGAACATTTGCCGGAAAAACAGGTTATACTTCTCTGGCAGGAAATACCCTGGTTACCAGTGCAAAGAAAAACGGGATAACCCTGATAGCCGTTATCTTAAACGGACACCAGACCCACTACCAGGATACGAAAACTTTATTTGATTTTGGTTTCCGCAATTTTAAGAGTGTTAAAATTTCCGAGTTCGACCACGCTTATTCTTCCATTGAAAATGATATGACGTTTTCGGGTCTGTCCGTCAGCCCCGCGCCCTCTCTTTCCGTAGATGAAAACTGCTCGATTACTCTGCCGCAAAACGCTGATTTTAATGATGTAGAGGCGGTACTTGACTACGAGATGGGGCCTCTGGCTCCTATGGATGCCCTTGCCCGGATTTCCTATACCTATGCCGGCAAAAACGTAGGATTTGGCTATCTGAAGCTGAAAGACAGCCCGGTTTCCGGCAGGCAGCAGGAAGCCGCCGCCCGAAGTCTTCTTCCGCAGGAATCCGTAACCATACCCGAACCGACCACCAGGGCATTGGAAGATAGCCTTGCTGAAGGTGAATCCGGGACAGCCAAAGAACAGGAACTTTCCCCTATGCCTCTTTCTGCGGACGAAACCTTGGAAAAGCAAATCACCATCCCTTCCCTTCTCTGGACGGTTATCGGAATTGCGGTTGTACTGCTCACTGCGGTTACTGCCTTTTTCCTGATAAAAACCTATCGGGAAAGAAAGGAAGAACAGCAGCGCTATCTGCGCAATGAGCGCCGGAAAAAACGTCTGAGCGATATCGGTTTTTCGCAAAGCGAATTTGATCTTCTTGTCGAACATACAAAACAGCGCCACCAAAGACGGCGTTTTCATTAACGGATAAAGAAAGGGGACTGCCTTTTGTGATACTTAAATCCCGCTGCTTTTCGGATATTTTAGACAAACCTCCCAAAAGAGGACCTATGTCAAAAAAAACCCTTTGCCTGAATATTTTATTTACCGTCCTTATTCTGGCAGCAGCAACCGTTCTTGCCTACCTTTTCTTTTACCTGGGAAAAAATACAACCAGCGTGGCCATTATCTATATTCTCGCTGTTGTTTTTATTTCCCGCTATACCGATGGCTATGTTCCGGGAATTATTTCCTCTTTTGTGGGAGTGATTTGTGTAAACTATATTTTTACCTACCCTTTTATGAAATTTAATTTTACTATTGACGGTTATCCGGTTACGTTTGTCGGCATGATTATTATTGCCAGCTTAATCAGCACCATGACCTCCCATCTTAAACTGCAGAGCAGGATTATTAACGAGAGGGAAAAACTTCTGATGGAAGCAGAAAAAGAAACGATGCGGGCAAATCTTCTGCGGGCGATTTCCCACGATTTGCGGACGCCCTTAACCGGCATTATCGGAGCAAGCTCCGCCTACCTGGAAAATCAGGAAAATCTTTCCGAAAAAGCAAAAACCGCATGTGTAAAAAACATTTATGAGGATTCCAACTGGCTTTTAAATATGGTGGAAAACCTGCTCACCATCACCAGGATACAGACAAGCAATATGGCTATCCACAAAACCTCTGAACTTTTAGAGGAAGTGGTCGCCGAAGCCGTACAGCGCCTTAGGAAGCGGCTGCCCGACGCCAATATCCAAATTCATATTCCTGAAGATTTTATCTTAATTCCCATGGATGCCACGTTAATTGAACAGGTCTTAATTAATTTAATGGAGAATGCCTATTACCATGGAAATCCTCATGAACCGATTATCCTTCATGTCTTCCCTGAGGACGATCAGGTGTGCTTTGAAGTTCTCGACTTTGGTAAAGGTATCCCGGAAGACAAGCTTCCTGTTATCTTTGACGGAAGCCCCTCCACCCCGAATGCCAGCGGCGATTCCCGGAAAGGCATGGGAATCGGCCTGACCATATGCCGGACAATTATCCTGGCCCACAAAGGAAAAATTTATGCCGAAAACCATGAACACGGGGCAAAGCTTTCCTTTTGCCTCCCCTTAAGAGAGGAAAAAGAACATGACGATTAAATCGACAATTATTGTTATTGAAGATGAAAAGACCATTGGTGAATTTATCGAAACCACATTAAAAGCCCACGATTACAAGGTCTTTACTGCAGCGTCCGGACAGGAAGGCTTATCGCTTATTACTTCCGGGCTGCCGGATTTAATTCTTCTGGATTTGGGACTGCCGGATATTGACGGAATAGAAATTATTAAACAGGTGCGCAGTTGGAGTATGCTTCCGATTATTGTTATCTCTGCCCGAACCCAGGAACAGGAAAAAGTTCTTGCCTTAGACAGCGGTGCCGATGATTACATCACAAAGCCCTTTGGAACGCCGGAGCTTTTAGCACGTATCCGCACGGCTCTCAGACATTTTCACCGGCTTGGACAGAGCGCTCCGGCCTCTCCCGAACCCTTATATTTTTCTGATGGCTTAAAGATTGACTTTACCCGTAGGCTGGTTACTTTAAATGACTCCGAAATTCATCTGACACAGATTGAGTACAAGCTGGTTTCCCTTCTGGCACAGAACTCCGGGCGGGTTTTAACCTACGATTATATTATCCATCACATCTGGGGTCCTTACGCAGATAATAACAATAACCAAATCCTCCGTGTCAATATGGCGCATATCCGGCGGAAACTGGAAGCCAATCCAGGAGAACCCCATTATATTTTTACAGAAATCGGGGTAGGCTATCGGATGAAGGAAAACCAGCAGCAGGAAGCATTAAACTGATATTTTTTTAACAAAGAAAAAATTTTAATCTGCCTAAGAAAAAAAAAATTTTTACAATTTATAAAAT
>VSOC01000169.1 GCA_009774615.1 Lachnospiraceae bacterium | reverse complement strand
GTTACTTTGCTTCCTTTAACCCATCCTGTCTTTCCTGATAAAATATCCCCCGCACCAGCCGTTGCATCCGTCTGACCGGAAAGGGCATTCGCAGTTACTTTTCCGCTTCCATTATGGTAGCCCGCGGGAATGGTGTAAGAACCACCACAGTCCAGAGAAGCGGTTTTGGCTCCCTGATTTGCCATGGTGCCAGTTACTTTGCTTCCTTTAACCCATCCTGTCTTTCCTGATAAAATATCCCCCGCACCAGCCGTTGCATCCGTCTGACCAGAAAGGGCATTCGCAGTTACTTTCCCGCTTCCATTATGATAGCCCGCTGGAATCGTGTAACTCCCTCCCGCATTAAGGCCACTTGGTGCCACTGCACCCTGGTTTGGCATCGTCCCTGTTCGTTTTGTCTTTGCATCTGTATTGTAATATGTCTTTCCGGCCAAAACCTGGGAATCAGCGGCATTGCCGGTTAATTCCAGAACCCCGGTAAGCGGCTCCCCATCCGGCCCGACAATCACCTTGCCTTTAAGCACATCCCCGGCTAAGGCAGTTACCACATCCAGATCCACCCCGCCACCGCCGCCCGGCATCCATATTCTGCTCATGGCCTATACCTCCTTTCTCAGTTTAAAAAATAAAAGATTATGGTGAATCTAATTAGGATATTGACTTATTTTCCCTTTTATCATCTTCCTTTTTAAGGTTCCCTTTGTATTTTCCTGGAGGAATCACGATTTCACCTACGTATATCATTTTAGTAGCCACATCGTACACATCTTTCTTCGTGCTGCTTCCCTGAACCATACCTCACATCAATTCTCCTTTTCTTAAATCTGCCATCACACGCCCTTTAAGCCGACCACAATATCCACCACAGGCTTTTTATACACCTTAAATGTCGCTGTTCCATCTCCAACACTGGCCGTTCCGCTGGATACTATCCCGAAAGCTTTGCCGTAGGCTTTCTGCACAGATTCACTTGCTCCGTCCGCCAGAGCGCTTACGAGTATTGGTTCCATACTTTCTTTTACATCTCTTACAGTTACTGTCTGTATGTACGGGGCCGATGTTCCTGTCCAGTTGGCAGCAGTTAAGGTTACTAAGGTTACATGTTCCAAGCGTTCCGCTTCTGACTTATTATAAATTGTATTGTTAAGTAGCTTCCCGATTTCCTTTGCCATTTCCGCACCGTCGGCATCGGTTTCTCTTGTCCACTGTTCAACCTCCTCCGTAAACTCTGGCGGGTTGTTAATCGGTAAAAATCCCATTATCTTTCAGCCTCCTTGCCTCACTTAGAAAATCGTATCCATGTTATAAATTTGTGGAATGTCTGCGTCTTTCCCTTTCCTGAGGAAGTTTCGATAAGCAATCAAATCTCCCTCTGCATCATAAAGCCCCATCTCCGAAATCTCCTCTCCACTAAGTTCATTCGCTTCCAGTGTAGCGGCATACCTGCAAGTTGTCTGTTCGGTGTTTGTGTATTCGTGGGATTCTATGTCTTTGACCAGCAATTCATTGTACAGGCCAATTTCATTCCCGGTTGCTCCCAGGGGCTGTCCGCTTTCATCCACGCCGCCATTTCCCCAGGCCATCCTTGCAATTACCGGAAGCGAGGCATCCCCGGCCAAGGCCATGCACAGCTTTCTTCGTCCTACTGCAGTGATTACACCCATATTTTCTGCCATCAATCAAACCTCCTAATCATCCTAAATTCTCCAAACTACAGTTCATAAAATCCACCATTAAGTTTCAGACTTCCGTTAAGCTTCCGCTTTCCATCCAGTTTGTGCGCATTATACAACGTCGCGTTCCCGGCTTTCGTTTCTGCCTTTGCGGATGCCTGCACAGTAAGCCCTTCCTTCACTTCCCCCTGGCACGTCGCAGAAGTTCGTATTTCTACATCCTGGCTGCTCGCAACCTGTTCGGCTGCTTTGGTAAAGATGGTAAGTCTTGCCGCTTCCTTTACCTCTTCCCGAACCGGAACCTGAAACTCCATACCCACCGGATACAGGTCTATTCGCCCAGAACCGTCAAAACCATTTAACTTTTTGCTCCCATCCAGTTTCCAAGTGCGATTTAACCGAAGCTTTGGCAGGTTAAATAACGGGTAAAAAGCCATGGTAAAGCAAATCTGATTACTATAGACAATTTTAACTTTCTGCGTTGTGAAAAAATCAAATTCATAGTTAGCTTTTGCACTTCCAGGTTTTAATTCCTGAACAACCTTTTTAATCATGCTACTAACAGGCATGGAATCATCCAGGCTGCTTTTAATTCGGACAAGAAACTCTGCCCACCTTGCCGGATCTTTGTAAACGAGTGGTTCAATGTCACAGTTTCGATATCCAAGTGCCGCCAGTCCCAAAAGTATCCCTTCTCTTGTCCCGGCCTTTCTGGCAATAAGTGCTTTCATAGAAAGACGTGTACGATAACTTTCGGTATCTTCTTCCGGAAGCCGTGGCATATCCCGATCCTGACCATACACAGGAAGCATAACCGGAGAAGCACTTATAACATTTGCTTCATCACGCACCTGGAAGAATGCCTCTTTTATATCGTCAAACTCCTGGCCAATAACTTTGAAGAATATATAGAATTGGTTAATCGTCTGTTTTCCTTTTTTTAGAGGAGCAAATAACAGGTCGAACATATAGTCGCCAAAATAGTCAAATCGTTTCATCTTTTACTTACTCCCTTCTGACAATTACTGTAACATCTCCAAGAATAATGACCTTATCTTTTTCCAGTTTAATATCCTCATCTGGAACCGTGACTATAACATTTGTTGCGCTGCTATACTTACTGCGGATCGTATGGTTGATGTCAGAACGATTCAGTTCATAAAGTTTTCTGCCTTTGCGGACAGTTATCAATTCATTAAGGACAGTTTGAATATAAAGACTGATTTCTGTATCTTTGGATGTATCTGTAGTAGTGACCATAATCGTGATGTCCTGCGGCACAGTAACCGATGATTTAACTAAAATATCATCATAAGGCCCCGCGATTTTCTCCACTTCCGCCTTTACAGCTAAAAGCAGTCCCTCCGTTGCTTCTCCTGCTGTGCCTGTTACAATGACATCAACAGTTCCCTGACCTCTTGGATGGTTGCAGTCTGCCTGCGCAAACAAAACACCAGGAACACTTTCAGCAGCATTGATAAAGCTGTCTTCGGTTGCTCTCTGCGCCAACTCTGCCCATGACCTGAGCGTCCGTGTTCTGGCGCTTTCATCATCTTCTGTATCGCTTCCCTCCTGGGTTATCCAGTCAGCCTGATTGGTTATCTCAATGTTTCCAAGATAGGTAAGGCTTCGGGTAATCTGCCCCGCCGGTACATTGTAACGACTCCCTTCCATTTCTGCCTCTACAGGTACATCCACGGATGCAGCACCCTTTTGAAGAATCATTGCACTGCTGGAAAAGAACCGAAGTTCATCTCCATTGATATCCTTCATCGTCTTAAAAACTTGTCCTTTGGGGATTTTAATGGCTTCTCCTTCTGCATCCAGACGGCTTATGGTAATGATACCTTGGGTTTTCTGCGCCTTCTTGCGCTTTTTGGAGTAATCGGCCATCTTTAAATCAAGCCACACACCAGAAGCATGAGAAACAAACATGTTATTTAACATTGTCCGGGCAAGCTGAATAAGTTCAATCTTAATACGCAGCACAATAAGAAGCACCGTATAAAATACTCCGCCAGAATGAAAATTTGTAATAACAAACCCTTCATCCTTCAACTCTGCGATTTTTTCATCTTTCAATTCCATAAGGTCTGGAACTGGGAGAACGCTATCGAGGATTTCTTTATCAATCATACCGCATTAACCTCCACTGCAACTGCGCCGATAACAACATTCAGGTTTCGTGGTTCGCTTTCTTCATTAAACTTAAATGAACAATAGAGCAAAAAATTATCCTCATGATATTCAATTCTAACCCCGATACTTTCCGTAAGGATAACCTCACGTTTTTTCAGCTTCATCTTTACCCGCTCTGTAATTTCAAGACGTGTCAAATCGGAATCCTCGGATTGGATAAAATCATAAAGCCCCCAGCCAAAATCTAAATCATAGAAAACATCACCGGGCTGTGTAAGTGCTTCAAGAGCAATATTTTGATAAAGGCAGTCAAGTCCCGAACAAACAGGGGCATCACCATCGGCAGCCTGGGTAAGCTGCCAGTTGTTATTTAAACGGATGTCGGTATCAGATGGTCCTGTCACAAGCTTACCTCCCCAATAATTACCGGCTCAATATCTCCATAAACAAAAGCAATGGCTACCACCGCGCCTGTCTGGAATGGTTTCTTAGATTTAATTCCCGGCAATACCGGAAAGCTATCATCGACGTTTCCAAATCGATCAATCACCTGCAGGCTGTATTCAAAAGTGTCAGCAGTAATCTGTGCCGAAAACGTCTGCTCGGTCGTTTTATCGGTAATCGTCAGATCATTAACTTCATATGTACCACAAATTTTCGCAGAACTAATTTTTGCAAAAACAACGGAAGGCATCTTTAAATGTGGATAGTCCGAAGAGATAATCTTTTTTATAAGTACTTTAACAACATCTTCAATCATGACATCCTCCTCTTTGCGCGTCAGAAGAAATTTAGAATACTCCAAGGGCACGATGTCCGCTTTGCCACTCCTTTGAATGATTAAAAATAAATATAGGTACGGATAAATCCGGAATCATTCGTTGTTGAAACCACCTTCAAAACCTCAACTTCTTTACTGATTTGCGGATGGATAACACGGATTTTGTGAGAGTGCTTCACAAATGGTGCGGAAACTGTTTCAAGTTCCCATATACCCTGGGTGCGATTTAATCCCAGAATATTAATCCCATACTCAAATGTGTAAATATTCTTTTGTTCCGGTTTCTCGCCCCAGTAAAAGACACCTCCGGAGAAAAAGAAAGGAACGTTAATCCCCCATGCGGCATTGACCGTGTTTATTGCCTGAACTGCGTTTTGTTTTCTGATTGGAAGTATCCTGCGGGTTGGATATAAAGCCGACGAGAGTTTCATTTTAGAAAAGCCTGCATGGGACAAAATAAAAGTAATCATTTCCTGCGGGGTTGTATCAAGAAATGTATCATTGATCATGGTATTCTCCATAATCAGCATTTCGTCCTTCAGCAAAATTTCATTAATAGATGCCCCACCATTATAGGGAGCGGCAACATAGCCCGTAAACACTGTATCAAGTGTACCATTATAGCCAAGCAGTATAGATGCAGGTTCTTTTTTAGCCAGCGAGATCTTTGGCCGATAACTTTCGGTAAAACGTATCTTTGCCCAATCAAAGCAAGATAACTTCGCAGAGTATACCTCGACTTCAATTCCCTGATTGAAAGTGTAAGAACCAGCCTGGGCCGCTACCTGTGGATAATATAATTCGCTAATCTCCACATTTTCCTCCTTTAATAGGGCAGTAATGAAACTTTATTTAATGCCGCTGATGCATTGGCATTATCTGTTGCCGGAGATTTACCTCTCTTTGTGCTCAGATAACTTTTATATTCTTCGGAAAGACCACTCTGAACTTTTTCATTTTGTGATTGTGAATTTCCACCAGATGCACCGCGTGAACGATTAGATGTACCAGTACTGCTGCTTGTAGTTACAACGATTGTTTGTGGAATATATTCCCATAATTCAAGATTGGCCGTAAGCTGCCCTTTTTTATTATCGCTTTTATGCGTAAGCTTTTTAAAAATAACCTGCTCAATGCCATGCGCCGCTGTATCTTCACTTACCATAGGGATAGGCTGCGGAACGCTCTGCCCGGGAATCCTAAAGATTGCCCGGAGCACGGCGTAACGTTCGTATTTGGTTTGTGTTGGCGTATCATCAATAATCAGTTCAATATTAACCTTGGCATCCTCATAGCCAGTTGCTTGTTTAGGCTTAGTTGCGCTGCCTTCGACTTCCTGTTCGTCAACCTTGGCTGTTTCGGTAACTTCTATACTTTTGATAAGACCTGGAAGAACAACTCCATTCAGCTTTATCAGTTCATCTTCAACATAAATCATAGCTATTCTCCTTGTAATGGTCAGTTGTTCCTATATCGGATCGGACAAAATGTCTGAATCCCAATCAGAATCTTCATCCCCATTGCTGTTTTTTATATCTTCGATTTCCTTAATAATGGAAAGAAGCGTCTGCAGGTCTTTAATCTTTTTAAGATCTACCGGCATAATCAGTTTTTGAATGATAACTGTCTTTCCATCATTCCCATTGCCACTTTCACTTCCGTCCGAATGTTCATCCTGGCTTTTCGTATTCTCCTTCAGATTGACTTTTTTTACTGGTTCACGTTCAAGCGTTGCTTTCGTGTAAGTAAGACCTTTTTCCATAGCTTCTGCAGGAGCATTTTGCGCCAGTGTCAGACCATGGGCATAAGTCGTCATTGTACGTTTTCCGGAAAGGGTCAGCGTCGAGAGCGGCCCTTCCTTTGCATCGGAAAACGGAAGCATGTTGCGGATATGCTGCAGACCGCCTTTTACCGCTTCGACGGCTTCAGAAAACGCAGATTGGATACCGGATGCAAAGGTAGAAACAATGCGCTTTCCAGAAGTGAAAAACCATTCTTTGGCCGCATCAATGAATGACTTGATATTGTTCAGTCCATTGGTAAATGCTGTATGAACTTCTACAAACTTCTGGGAAACACTTTCTCCAAGGCCACTTAAGGATGTTTGGAACTTATTCCTGATCTCTGTAAGCTTTCCTCCGGTCAGGTTATCCAGGAAGGTAAATCCCGCAGTATAATAGCCTTTAACGCCTTCAACTGCCGCTGCAGCTATCCCCTGTATGCCGCCGCCGTGTGCCTCATAGGCTGATTGCATGTTACCAAGTTTTTCTGACATTGTTGCAGATGCCGCATCCATAACCGCACCAACAACGTTAGAAATCGGTGCAAGTTTCTCAGAAAA